>CAZVVG010000011.1:1256-22083 GCA_964630615.1 uncultured Bdellovibrionales bacterium | reverse complement strand
CGTGGCAACTTTTTTAGTTTCTTCGCTTAGATTTCTCGCTCGATTAAGAATTCGGTCAATTTTTCTCTTAACTTCCTTGGCTTTCGCTTCGGTAGTGATAATTTTTTCTTTGAGAATTAAGCTGCTTAGCAAAGACCGAAACAGAGCCCTCCTTTGGTTGGAGGAACGGCCAAGCTTTCTTGCTTTTTTTTGATGCCTCATATTTTTAATAAATCCTCTTGTTCTTTATTTTTTCTGTTTCAGATTAAAACCGTAATCACCAATAGCTTTTTTGATTTCTTTTACCCCCTTGGCTCCCATTCCTTCCAGATCTCCCAACTGATCTTCTGTTAGCTTAACCAAGTCTCCCATTTTTTCAATTTGATTTTTCTCTAGAACATTTAGGGTTCGAGTCGATAGTCCCTTAAGGTTGATGACTTTAATATTTTTTGGGTCTTCTTTTTTGGTCTCGGTTTCCTCTTTTTTTTCCTCAACCTTTTTCTCGCCTTTTTTCTTTAGCTGAGAGCCTTCTGAGACTTTCTCTAATTTGGCCAGGGCGGAAAATTGCTCCAAGAGAATTGCGATTGCTTTGGCAAAAGCTTCTTCAGGAGCAATACTCCCATCAGTAGAAACTTCCAGAGTTATTTTTTCATAATCCGTTTTTTTTCCTACCCGCATATTTTCAACAGAATAGTTAACTCGACGAACGGGAGTATAAATGGCGTCTACAGCAATAACTCCAATTTCTTTTTCCTCTCTCTCCTGCTGTTCAACCGGAACATAACCGATCCCCTTTCCCACTTCCAGTTCAATCTCAATTTCCCCCTTGGAGTTTGTAATGGTAGCAATGTGGGCCTTTTTGTTGACCACTTCAATTTCTGAAGAACATTTTATCATTTCCGCTTTTATTTCTTTTTCTCCTTTGGCTTTGAGAAAAACTTTTATTGACTCATCCCTGAAAAGCCTGAATCTTACCTGTTTCAAATTCAGTACGATCTGAATAACATCTTCCAATACTCCTGGAATCGTTGAAAATTCATGTTTTACCCCTTTGATCTTTATTGAAGTAATAGCCGCTCCGGATAAAGAGGAAAGCAAGACCCGCCTCAGGGCATTTCCCAGGGTAGTCCCGTAACCGGGATAACACCCTTCAATTTCAAATTTTCCCGTTCTCTCGTTGAGAGAAGTAAATTTAGGTTTTTGGGGAATAGCGATAGATTGCATTTTTTTTATTTACTTCTTAATTCCCAAATGGAATCTAGAAGGTAAAATTAAATTTTAACAAATTAACGGGAGTAGTATTCCACTACCATTTGAGCGTCTACGGTCACTCCTGAATCCTGCTTAGTAGGAAGCTTCAGAATTTTTCCTTCTATTTTTTCCTTATCAAAACTTAGCCAGTTGGGAAAATTGGTTTTATTTTTTAGCACCTGTTGCAAGTTTTTAAAGTATTTCTTCTCTTTTCGAAATGAATTAATAGAAATAATATCTCCGACTTTAACCACAAAAGAGGGAATATTTACTTTTCTTCCATTGACAGCAATTAATCCGTGATTGACTAGTTGTCTGGCCTGAGAACGCGAAGAAGCAAAATTGAGTCGATAAACAACATTGTCCAGACGTAATTCCAGGCGGGAAATCAGCAAATCTCCCGTTACTCCTGGTTTATTTTTTATCTCATCAAAGTGCTTTTTGAATTGTCTTTCGAGAACTCCATAAATCCTCTTAATTTTCTGTTTTGCCATGAGTTGAGATCCGTATTCGCTTAAACCAGAAAGGGATTTTCCTTTTCCGTGAACTCCGGGGAAAGAGGCTCGCTTGACTAAGCCACATTTAGCCGTCGCACAACGATCACCTTTAAGAAAAAGTTTTTCCATAGCTCGACGACAGCGACGACATTTAGCTTGAGTATATTTTCCCATATTTAATCAAAAGACGTTTAAACTTTATAAAACTAGACTCGGCGAGGCTTTTTCGGCCGACAACCATTGTGGGGAATAGGAGTGTTATCTTTTATCAAAATCAAATCAAAACCATTATTACTTAAAGCCCGAATAGAAGCTTCACGTCCGCTGCCTACTCCTTTTACATAAACTTCCAATTCTCTAACTCCGTACTTTCTTACTTTTTCACTTAGATTAGCCACTACCTGAGTCGCGGCATAGGGAGTGGCCTTTTTTGCTCCCTTAAAACCCAGGAGTCCGGAAGAAGACCAACCTAAAATATTTCCATTAAGATCAGAAATATTCACCAAGGTATTATTGTAAGTACATTTAATATTGGCTCTGCCTTTTAAAATTTGCGCCTTGATCTTGCGACTCTTCTTTTTTTTGATTATTTTCGATTCCTTCTTTTCTTCAGATTCAGATTTTTTTTCTTCCTCTTTTTCCTTTTTCAAATTCAAGGAGTCTTCCGCCTTGGCTTTTGGGGAAGAGTTTTTTTCCCTTTTTAGACTCAGATTCTCTTTTTTTTCCTTCTCTTCTGGCATAATTAAAATAAAAAATTTAGGATCTAGGAATTAGGTCTTTTCCACTTTAACTCTTCCGCTTCCCATGGTTTTCCTGACATTGCCTCTTACCGTGCGAGTGTTGGTCTTGGTTCTCTGGCCACGCACCGGTAATCCTTTTTGATGACGAATTCCCCGATAGCATCCAATTTCCTTCAACCTTTTGACGTTAGAACGGACAATGTGCTTAAGTTCTCCTTCCACTCTAATTCGTTTTTCTACATATTCCCGGATTTTATTTTTTTCTGACTCAGTCAAATCCTTAGTCCTTTTGAGATTGGAAATGCCAAGCTCTCCTAATATCTTAGCTGCCAGCGAATTACCTATTCCGTAAATATAGGTTAAAGAAACTACTATTCTTTTTTCGTCGGGAATGTTGACGCCCGCAATTCTTAACATATTTTTTTGAACTTAGCCCTGTCTTTGTTTATGCTTAGGATTAGAGCAAACAACAAAAAGCTTGCCTTTTCTTTTAACCAGCTTGCATTTATCACAAATTTTTTTTACGGAAGCTCGGACCTTCATTTTATTTTATCCTTTGAGTTATTCTTCCCTTGGTTAAATCGTAAGGGCTCATCTCCACTAAAACTCGATCTCCCGGAATAAGCCGAATATAATTAACCCTCATTCTCCCGGAAATATGAGCTAAAATAGAGTGGCCATTATCTAATTTGACCTTAAAAGTCGTGCTCGGAAGAGTCTCCTCTACCATTCCTTCAATCCGAATTAATTCTTTATTTTGCGACATAATTTCCCAATAAAAAAATAACGGTGTTTAATTTTCGAAGCCCCTGGGAGCCGCGAAAAACAAAACATTCCTAATTCCAGAATCCGGTCTTACCCGCTATCTTGATTTGACTATTATTTTTTCTAAAATCCAACCTTTGGTTTATTCTAGCAGCCTGCTAACTATTGTCAAGAGTCATTTCCACCCGACTTTCGTAAGCCGGTATTCGATTAAAGGGAAGAAGATTTGGCCAAAAATTAACCTCCAAACTAGAGACTTCCGAAGCATAGTCGCTTAATTCTTTTTTTAGCTCCTCTTGATCCACTTTTTTTCCCAAAATATTCTTTTTGATCGCCTCCAGGTCAACTTTAGGACTGATTTTCCCTGTAACGTGGATTCTGATTAGCATTTCTTCATTTTCAAAATTCGCGTCCGCCTTTCCATATTCAAATTTAAGCGAGGATTCAATAATTTCCTCTTTTTCCCCAATCTTTTCTCTTAGCAATTCAAGAGCTTGCTTTTTAACTTCGGCTTCGTTGAAAACAATGGCAATTCCTTTTTCCTTCAAGTTTAGATTGAATTTTTCCACCAACTCTCCCGCTGCATGAGAACTCGTGAAAACTGGATTATTGAGACTAACCGCTTCTTCCAGAACAATAGCGTCTTCTCCGATACTACTTTTTATTTTATCCATAATTTTATTCTGCAATTCCTGGGAAATTTCCGTTTTTGCGGAAGCGAGATCCTGTTCTGAAACCGATCTTGCTTTTTCAGAACTTTCTCCTCCTCCAGTCATCGTCTTAAAGGATTTACCGTAAAATTTTTCATACTTATCACTACCGCTACCCTTAAATCCGGGGATAGTAAAGCTGGAAGGACCAATATTAAAGCTTTCTCCGGCTTCATCGGCCACCACCTCCGCCTCAATTGCTCCCGGCTTGACTTCCATTCCCTCCGTCCTTTTGCCAGGAACCACAACATTTTCAACGAGACGAAAAAGTTTTCCGTCTTGACTCAAGAACCGAGTTGTGGCAACCAGCGGTTGCGCTTGAGTCCCATATTCATTGTAAATGGTAATCGTCCCTTTAGCTTTTTTATTAGTATGACTCTTCTCCCCCGTAGCCTCAAATTCCCTAGAAAGCTCTTCGGAAACATTAATGATCCGAGCGGGAATGCTTTTAACCTCGCTTTCCTTTTGGGCGCTTTTGGCATTGGCTGAAAGTTCTAAGTCCGCGCTTTGATTTTTTGTTTTGGTTATAATCTTTACTGAGGCTTTAGGTAAAAATAAATACAAAGCCACGAGCGAAATAATTCCTAAAACGATCCCGCCAAAAATTAGAAAAAATTTTCCGGAATTTTTTGGCAAGGAAGCTTTTTCCTCTTCGGACTTTTTTAACTGAGGTCTGGTTAATTTTTCCTCTCCAGAAGCCAAAAATTGGCTCGCCTTGTCAATAAGCTCGCTTCTGGAAATTTCTTCCCGGCTTCCTCCAGAGTAAATTTTCTGATTGAAGGATTTTTCCTTCCGGCGCAGACCGTCAGGAAAATAATTTTTTGGTTCCGACTTAAGATTCGTCGCCCCTCCCTGGCGAATGTCAATATTTTTTATTAAATCAACTGATTTAGTGCCGAATATTTTTTCTTTCGGAGACACTTTCTCTAAAATACCCCGGTTCATATCTGTCACCAGTTCCCGGTTAATAATTCTTTCTTCCGGAGCGACCGGCGCTATTTCCTTGGAATTTTCAACAAATGTTTCTTCCTCAAAAAAATTAGCCGAGCCAATTTGCCCTCGAGAGCTTCTGGGAAGAGGCTCCTGATTGATATTCTCTCTTTCGGAAATCCCTTTTGGCAAAAATTCTTCTTTTTCTCCACCAACGGCCTCGTCCCAATCTTCGTGAAGTTCGCTTAATTTCTGGCTAACCGTCATTCCGGCTTTTTCGACCAGCATCTTTCCTAACTTATCTTGGGTCACTATCAGAATTTCTTTTCCTCTGACTTGGGCTTCCTTCTTGAGAAGTTTAAGATTGATTATGCTCTGGATTAAAAGGGCGCTCTTAGGAACCACGATAAAAACTTCTGAAGCTTTGGTTCTCTTTAATTTTTCGACGATAGAAGTTATTTCTTCATCCTTCTCAATATAAAATGTTTCGTGCATATAGATTAATTTTTATTTTTGAATCATTTTAACGGACCGTCTCAAAATTCCTGATAAGACTTTTTCTTCTCCAGCGATATCCAAGGCCAGATTAGCCAAGCTCATGGGAGTAATATCCTGAGGATCTCTGAGTTCGCCAGTTTCGTCAACGATATTCACCACGTCTCGAGGCTGTAAAAAATTTACTTGTAAGGTTTTGGGGAAAGGGAGATTCTGCCAGAAACTTTCTTCCAGTAAAGATTTTTTTATTCCCGGCAGTCCGGAGCCCCCTCCGCAGAGAAAGATTTTCGAGGGTAAAACCTCCACTTCCGCGAACTCTTCTAGGGAAAGCCCGATACCGCTACACCAAACCGCGTAATCATTTTTAAGCATTTCGTCTATCTTGAGACTGACATCCCTTCCTAATTTTCCTTCGGCATATTTTATTTTTAGAATTTCCGCTTCTTCAAATTCAATGCCCAACTCTAAGGCCAGACGTTTCGTAAAGGCACGTCCGCCCAGAGCAAACATTTTTGTTCCTTCCAGTCCCCCGTTTCTCACCACAGCAATATCGGTAGTCCCCCCTCCAATATCAATAAAAATTGCACTAAAATCGGAAATATCTCCGACCCCCATTGATTTAGCCACAGCGTACGGCTCATCCGCGATACTTAATAGATCCAGTCTTAATTTTTCTGCAATAGTTTGAAGAGCGCCCAAATGAATCATAGGTGCGTAAGCATTGAAGACTGAAATAGAAACTTCTTTTCCCTGAAAACCCAGCGGATTGGTCATTCGATAACCATCAATTCTCACATCCACAATCGCCGCATTGATAAGCTTAACTTCAATTTCATTATGCCCCGTTTCCCAGGCCAATTGCTGACGAATCCGGTCAAAAGCTTTCCATTGGACTTTTTGGATAATGTTCTTTAATTCGGGGAGATCAATCTTAAGATCCGACCGGATTCTTTCATAATGAACTGTGGTTGTGGTTCCCTTGACTAATTCCCCGGCAATTCCAATTATCGCTTTCTCTACCTTTTTAATTCCCGCCATTTTCAAAGCTCGGGTAATGGCTCTTTGGCAATTTTCCACTACTCCGTCAATATCCGAGACGGCTCCACTTTGCATATCTTTTAGCCCCTGTCTGGCTCTCCCCACTCCCTTGACCACCCCCTTGCCAGTTTCTTTGTCGATAAAGAAAACTAAAACTTTAACAACTTCGGTACCAATATCTAAAGAAAGTAAATAATCTGAAACGGGTGGCTTAAGGCCTAAAATTTTAGAAAAAATTCCCATTAATTTATTTCGATTTTAACCTTCTTTTTTAAAATTATAGTTTCTTTGTCGCACCACTATACCAAAACTGCTTTAATCCTTCTCACTCCCGCACTGGATGATTCTTCTTTGACAATTCTAAATTTTCCCAGCTCTCCGGTTTTTTCCACGTGCGGTCCGCCGCAAATTTCTCGACTGAAATCTCCGGCCGAGTAGACTTTGACTTTTTCTCCGTATTTAGATTCAAAAACTCCCATCGCTTCGGAATTTTTGGCTTCTTCCAGAGTCATTTCTTCACAAGAAACCGGGAGGTTTTTTTGAATTTGTTCATTAACCAAAGCTTCAACTCTTTTAATCTGGTCCGGAGTCATTTTTTCCGAGTGAGAAAAGTCAAAGCGCAATCTTTCGGGCGTGATATTTGAACCTTTTTGGAAAACCTGTTCTCCCAGCACCCGACGTAGAGCCTCAAGCATTAAGTGGGCCGCTGTATGGAGTTTTCGAGTCGCCGAACTGGAATCTGCCAGGCCGCCTTTAAACTTCCCCGCAGAAGCGGTGCGGGAAAGATCCTGATGTTTTTTTAATTCCAGCGCGAAATTTTTTTCATCCACCTGAATGTTTCTTTCTCGGGCCAGCTCTTGTGTTATCTCAAGCGGAAAACCGTAAGTTTGATAGAGGTTAAACGCTTCCCGGCCGGAAATATCTGAATGAGATATTTTTTCAAATTCACGCAGTCCGTTTTCCAGGGTTTGTCTAAATTTATTTTCTTCGCCTTCCACTATTTCTAAAATTCTTTTTTCATTTCTCCGGATTTCTGCGTAAGTTTCCTGATAAATTCCGATAACCGTGGCGGAAATTTCACTCGTAAAGTTATGATTGATTCCGAGAGTTTTCCCGTGACGAATGGCCCGGCGAATTAACTTCCTCACGACATATCCCTGATCAACATTGGAGGGCACGATTCCTTTTTCGTCACCAATAATCATTGTGGCCGCTTTCAGGTGATCGGCAATAATTCGGAAATTTGGCTTTTTTTGAGAATATTTAATTCCGGAAATTTCTTCCAATTTTTTGATAATCGGAAGAAATAACTCGGTTTGATAATTATCATCCAGATCATTGAGGATCGCCAGCGTTCTTTCCAAGCCCATGCCCGTATCCACGCTCTGCTTTTCAAGCGGTTCGTAATTACCGCTTTTGGTCCGATTGTATTGCATGAAAACATCGTTCCAGATTTCCACCCATTGCTTATCATCAGCCCTAAAGTCCTTCGGGATTCTTTTCGGATCTCCCACCCAATAGAACATTTCCGTGTCGGGTCCGCAAGGTCCGGTTTCCATGCCCCACCAATTATCCTCTTTGGGCAAACGGGTGACTCTTTCCTCGGGAATTCCCAGATTTTTCCAAAACTTAAAAGCTTCTTCATCCGCCGGCGCGTTTTCATCGCCCTGGAAAACAGAAATAGCGATCCGGTTCTTATCCAGACCGAGCCATTGGGAATCGGTTAAAAATTCCCAACTCCATTCAATGGCTTCTTTTTTAAAATAGTCTCCCAAGCTCCAGTTTCCTAACATTTCAAAAAAAGTGTGATGAGTCGCGTCCCCCACTTCTTCAATATCTCCGGTTCGAAGACATTTCTGAACGTTGGCCAGTCTTTTTCCTTCCGGATGTTTTTCGCCCATCAAATAGGGAATGAGTGGATGCATACCGGCCGTCGTGAAAAGGACAGAAGGATCGTTTTCTGGAATTAAAGAAGCCGAAGGAATAATCGCGTGTCCTTTGGAGCGAAAAAAATCCAAATATTTTTGGCGCAATTCTTTGGCAGTCATTTTGATTTACCTAAATAAACTTTCTAACTCTCTTTTTATTTCTGACATTAATTTTCCTAATTCTGAATTAAAACCACTTTCTTTCATTTTATCCTCAAATCTTTTCAAATCATATCTCAGATCTTTTAAGGTATCGCTTAACCTTCTTGAAGCTTCTGCGAGACCACTTGGAACTTTATTTTGTTTTTTCTGTGATTCCTCAATCATTTTTGTCACTTCACGACCGAGATCAATACTCATAATTATTAAAAATTAAAAAATTAAACCAATAGATTAAGCTTTTTCTTCAAGCTGTTTATGGATCCGTCCAAAATAAACACTTCGTGGTCGATTTTTTTGAGTTTATTTAATTTGTCTTGGAGCTCCACTTCTAGCCTTTGCTGATCTTTTTTTAAGTCGCGGACTTCCATTTCCAAGTGCTCCTTTTCTCTGTTTTTCTTCAACCGATCGGCCTCAATAATTGTAATTTCTCTTTGAATATCGGTTTTTTGACGACTCCGGTTGGAGGCGCTTCCGACTGGATCTTGAAAAGTCATATTAATGATTCTTATTTTTTACTTTAGAAATAATCCCCCCTCCCAAAACTTCTCCGGAACTGCCATAAAATACCGAAGCTTGGCCAGGAGCTACCGCCCATTGAGATTGGAGAAAAAAAGCTTCCAGGTGGCTCTTTTTCCTTTTTATTATAGCACGAAATTTGGGAATCCGATACCGAGTCTGAATCCAAACTTGAGTTGGAAAATTTTTCGGAAAAGAGAGCCAATTTTCCCCAGTAATTTCTATTTTCTGGGAATAAAGACCGGGATAATTTTTCTGATTAGTCGCCTGGAGTTCGTTGGTCCTTAATTTTTTCCCAAAAACATAATAAGGTCCCTTTCCTCCAATTTTTAGACCTTTTCTCTGGCCGAGAGTATAAAGAGAAAGACCTTTATGGCTACCAATTTTTTTTCTCTCCTCATCAATTATATCTCCTTCCCTGAGAGTCAAATTCTTCTTCAAGAACTCGGCAAGACGCCCTTTCTCAACAAAACAAACATCTTGAGATTCTTTTTCTTTTTGAGCGAGAAGTCCTAATTTTTTGGCAATATTCTTAACCTGAGGTTTACTGAAATTTCCTAAAGGAAAGATAATTCTTGGAAGCCAGGTTTTTTTTAATCCGTAAAGAAAATAAGCTTGGTCTTTTTTCTCATCTTTAGCAGGAAGAAGCTTCGTTCCTTTTTCGAGCCGGGCGTAATGGCCGGTAGCAATAAAATCAAAATTCTTCTTTGTCATTATTTCAAAAAGGAGTTTAAATTTAATTTCCCGATTGCAAAAAACGCAAGGATTGGGAGTCTTACCTAAAGCGTACTCTTTGAGAAAATAATCTATTATCCTTCTTTTGAATTCCCGCTCGGCCGTCACTATCATCAAGGGAATATTCAAAATCCGGCAGGCTTTTTTCGCTTCTCGCTGGGATTTTTTTGAAACCTCAAGTCCCAAGTCCAAAAAGACCCCCGTTACCCGAAACCCGTTTTTCTTTAAAAGAAAAGCGGAAACCGTAGAATCTACTCCACCTGACATCGCCACCAAAACTCTTCCTTTGAGAATTTCTTTCTTCATAATAACTAAATTAAATCGTGAACTTTCAGGAAAGTCAAAAAAAATTTAGAAAAAAATATTACTCTAAAAAACCAACTCTGCTGATTTTAACGATTTAATTCAAAACATAAAAAAGAGAATTTTTGAAAAATCCTCTTTGGCGAAAATTCTGAATGAGATTAACTTTCCGTTTCTTTGGAATTTTTCAAAACCTTAACCTCGCTTTTTTTCCTGGGAGAAAAACTGGTATGCAAAATGGGTTTGCTTACCTCCTCGCTTGTGAAAAATTCTTGGTAAACTTTTTTCAGAGCGGGATTTTCGTGAGCGAAGCGTACTGCCTTATTTTCGTCAATTTCATAAAGCGCTTGCGCTCTTTTCTTTCTCAATTCTCCGTCGGTCGGAACCGGCTGACCACCGCCCCCAACACACCCGCCCGGACAGGCCATGACTTCCATGGCCTGAAAAGCCTGGGGATTGGCTTTAAGCTCCTCGAGCATTTTCCTAGCATTGCGAATGCCATTAACAACCACGGATTTTATCACTCGGTCGCCGATTTTAATTTCATTTCTCTTGATGCCATCCTGACCCCGGACGCTTTGGAATTCATTTCCTCGCGGATTCTTCCCCAAAGCCTTAAAATAAGCGGTGCGCAACGCGGATTCAAAAACTCCCCCACTGGCTCCGTAGATCACGCCGGCGCCGGAAGGCAAGCCAAAAGGATTATCCGCTTCCTCCGCGGATAGATTCTTTAGATCAATCTTATTTTTTTTGAAAAGATAAGCCAGTTCTCTAGTGGTTAAAACTTGATCAACCGGATAAAAGTCGCTTATTTTT
This sequence comes from uncultured Bdellovibrionales bacterium, assembly GCA_964630615.1. Lineage (GTDB taxonomy): Bacteria > Patescibacteriota > Minisyncoccia > Moranbacterales > UBA2206 > CAZVVG01. The sequence continues at coordinate 11,218 of CAZVVG010000011.1, read as the reverse complement.
ACTTCCTCCCTTTTGATTTCATACTTTTTAGCCACGCAAGGCATTATGGATACTACGAAAATATCGTCCGGTTTTAGGTGCAAATTTTTAGCCCAATAAGTTTTGATTATTCCTCCGAGCATCGCTTGCGGCGAACGGGAGGTGCAAAGATTGGGAAGAAATTCCGGATAATAAAATTCTAGAAATTTAACCCAAGCAGGACAACAAGAGGAAAAGGCCGGTAAATTTTTTCCGCTTTCCAGACGTTCTAAAAGCTCCGAGGCTTCTTCATAGGTGGTAAAATCCGCCCCTACGGAAGTGTCAAAAACTTTATCAAAACCGAGTTTCCGCAAGCCAGCCACCAATTGGCCAGTAGCCACCGAGCCGGGCGCCAAGTCAAATTCTTCTCCAATGCTGCTGCGAATAGACGGGGCAAACTGGACAACCGTCTTTCCTTTCTTTTTAAGATAAAGAGGATTATCCAGGCTTTCAAATTCTCCCAAGCCTTCAATGGCTCCGACGGGACAATGTAAGATACATTGCCCACAGGCAATACAGTCCCTTTTTTCATCTTGAGAGGCTTCAATTCCAATCTCGGATCCCCGGCCGCTCAATTCCAAAAAATCTACCGGACAGACTTCTATGCAATTTCGACAATCAATGCACTTAGTTTGATCAAAAATAATCGGTCCGCATTGAGTGACCGATCGCTGGGTTTTGCGATCCGGAAAACGGTTTATTTTCACTTCAAATTTTTTGGCTAGAGCCAAAAGTTGACAGTTGAAAAACCAGACGCAATCGGGACATTCTTCCTGATGCTGACTGAAAATCAGTTCCAAATTTATTTTTCTCACTTTTTTCAAGCGGGGGGATTCGGTAATCACTTCCATTCCTTCTTCTATTTTCGTCGAACAAGCAGTTTTCAGTTCTTTTGCACCCTTAATTTCCACCAGGCACAGGCGACAGGTCGCCTGAGGTTTTAGATCAGGATGAGAGCAAAGTGAGGGAATATAAATTCCCCGCTTTCGCGCTACTTCCAAAATCGTTTGGCCTTCTTGGGCTAAAATTTCTTTCCCGTCAAAATAAATTTTTATTTCTCTTCCCATAATTTTAGTTGTTCGGAAAATTATTTCTTTAAAATTTTAGTTAAAAAGCTTTCCAAGGGAACCGCCACGCTTTTTCCCAATGGGCAGAAACTGGCCTCCCGAAGCACCAGGGCTAATTCCTTGACTTCCTCCCAGTCCACCTCTGGCTTTTCCAAAAATTCTTTCAATCGATAAACCCCTTCGCGACAAGGAACACATTTTCCGCAATTTTCCTGAAAATAAAAATTTACCCATTTTTTTAACAATTCCTTCAAATCGGTCTTGGCCTGATTGTAAACAATTACCGCTCCAGAACCGCAAACCTTTTCCTTCAAATCTTCTTGGCTTAAAATTGGTCCGCTCGCGCCCCCTCCGATCTGAACAAAGAAATCGCCAACGGGAAAATTTCCCGTCTCTCTGAGAATCTTTTCCACTGACCAATCTTCCGGTAGTTCGAAAACGCCTTTTTTGGGAATGTCTCCGGAAAGAGAGTAAAAACGCTTTTTTTCGTACTCATCTCGGGCAATAAGAGAAATCGCGTAAAAAGTTTCTAAATTATTAACCAAAGTCGGAAAGCTCCTAAATCCTTTTTCAGTCGGATAAGGAGGTTTTTCTCGAGGTTCAGCTTTGCCTCCTTCCAATAATTCAATCAGGGTCGTTTCTTCTCCGCCCAGATAACCTCCAGATTCTCGAACCAGTTCAATCGGCTCCTGATCAATAAAGTTTCGCAATTTTTCTTGATATTTATCAAAGTAATCTTTGCGTAAATACAGAAAAGCTTTCGGTGCGTCAAAAACTTCCCGAGCCAATTTTATTCCGTCAATTATCCTTTCCGGATAATTTTCTAGGATAAATCCGTCCTTGGCCACCCCCAACTCTCCTTCCGAACCATTCGCAATCACCCAGATTTTCGCTTCAGGGTTTCCTTGGGCTCTGACTTTTTCCCGGGCTTGAGCTACCAGCGACCATTTGCGACCCGTTGAAAAACCAGCCCCACCCCGTCCGGTTAAACCCGCCGCCTCAATTTTTTCAATTAAATTATTCACATTCGTTATTATACTAAAATTTTTAAAAAATAAAAACCGCTGAAGCGGGTTTTTGAAAAAAAGCCCAGGAAAATCACTTTTCGTTGATAATTTTTCTTATCTCCCCCAAATCAATTTTTTGTTTCTGGCGAATAGGCCTGAATTTTTTTGAGGCCATATGGGAAATTTGAGAAAGGCTGAGTGGCTTTTCTTGAGATACAAAAATCATCGGTTCGGCTTCCTCTCGAATTTTTTTTTCTTCTTTTCTACCCCCGAAGTTTTTTGTTACTCGGTAAGCCGTTTTAGTTTTTTCTTCCCGGTTTTTAGCTATTATCCTTTGATAATCCTTGAGGCACTCCCGGCAAAAAGTTGGTCGCTTGGGATCCGGCCTGAAAGGAACTTTAATGGGTTGTTCGCAGGTATTGCAAATTGCGTCATATAATTTTTTTTCTTCCGGTTCTGGTGAAAGATCTTTCTGAAAAACCGTTTCCCCATTTTCTCCTTTTTCTTCTCGTGGGACTCTAGCCGAAGTTAAAGCTTCTTTTTCTCCCTCATTTATTCTTTCAGAAAGAGCCTCTGGTTGGAATTTTTCAATGGTTACTCCGCTCCAGCGGGCAATTTTTTCTTCTACCTCGGATCGATTTTTTCCGTATCTTTCGCGAGAAATCCGGATAACTTTCTCAGCATTTTCTTGGGTTTCGCTCAAGTCAAAAGGAGGCAAAGTAATGGCCGAAAAGGCATCTCCGGCAATCCCGTCAATCATGAGTTTCAAATAAATATTATATTTGGACAGATTGACAATATCGTTGAGGGTAAAAATCGGCTCAAACTCCTTTTCCAAAAACTCAGCGTCTTCAGCTCCAACTCGGAAAGCTATGAGTGTACCCACGTTGCCAAAAATCGCGTCTCGCATGGTAGTCTTGCCGTCAAAAATCAACTGATTAATGTACTGGTGGGTAAGAATCAGGTTCAAGCGGTATTTTCGAGCTTCTGAAAGAATGCTGGCAAAAGACTCATTGGCAAAATTCTGAAACTCGTCTACATATAAATAAAAATCTCTTCTCTGGCTTTCGGGAATATCCACCCGACCCATAACTGAAAGCTGCATTTTGGTTATCAACATCCCGCCTAAAAGCCGCATAGAATCTTCTCCAATCCGGCCCTTGGATAAATTGACAATCAGAATTTTCTGATTATCCATAATCTCTCGCAAGTCAATGGTGGATTTGGGCTGGCCGACCACATGGCGAATCACAGAAGAAGATAGAAATTGTCCGACTTTATTCTGAATGGCTGCCACCGCTTCTTTACGAAATTTATCGTCCCACTTATCAAACTCGTTGATCCAAAAACCTTTAACCACCGGATCCTTGATTAGCGGATAAACTCTTTTTCGATAAGCGCTGTCTGACATCATGCGACTCACGCCCAACATGGTTGAACCCGGATAATCTAAAAGCGCCAAAATGGTATTATTGAGAATATATTCCATGCGAGGGCTCCAGACATCCGGCCAGATTTTTTTAAAGACGCCCATCATTCCGGAAGCGACTAGGTTTTTTTTGTCTTCTTCTACCGCTTCCAGAATATTAAAAGCGATGGGATATTCCACGTCTGCCGGATTGAAATAAACCACGTCATTAATGCGCTGCGATGGTACCGCTCTAAGCATTTTGTCGGCAAATTCCCCATGGGGATCAATCACGCAGACGCCTTTTCCGTTTTGAATGTCCTGGATCGCCATATTTTCCAGCAGATTGGATTTCCCCATGCCGGTTTTCCCCACCACGTACATATGGCGGCGCCGATCGTCAGACTTTATTCCAAAAATTCTCTCTTGGTTCCGAAAATTAGTTTTGGCAAAAAAATTGATTTCACTCATCTCAATTTATTAAAAACTTTTGCAAATTATTGAACCGGCAAGTTATACGGAGCGGAACCCTTTTTGGCTTCAACCCGAGTTACCGAAGGCGCCTTGATATTCATGTTGGGAAAATGAAACAAGGTCGCGAGCTCTGTGGTTGTGAAAACCGCTTTGTATCCATCCATATCCCGATCCCGATACCGGCGATAAATTTTTCTTCTCCGGTAATCAGCCCGGCGATCCGTAGCGATATAATAAGCGTAGGTTTTGCTTTGATTATCCGGCTTTAAGCTGTTTAAGTTAAGATCGGCAAACTGTTTTAGGGCCCCAAAAAAAGCGCTGGGATAAGACATATCAAAACCTTCTTTTCTGCCTAAATAAATGAAACGGGCTTTGGTCTTGAAGGCGTTTTTTCCCAAATTCTCCTCAAGCGCCTTGAGTTGTTCTTTTTCTCCCGGAGTCAGTCTGAATTCCAGAGGAGCTTCTTCTTTTTTCTCACTTTTGGAAAACTCTACGGGACCAAGCATGCCAGGAAAAATATGCGCAATGACGTCCCAGAGGTCTCCCAGGATGCCTTTTTCTTGGCTACTCACTCTTCCAGCTAATTTTTGCACCTCCTTCATCTCATCTTCTCGCCAAACTTCCTTGAGAGGATAAAAAACGTATTGCAACCAAATATGCTGACCGGGCGGCAAAGTGCCAAAAAGTTCCGCGAAAGCGCCCACTGGATCAATCATTTCCCCAGTAATGTTTTCTTCAAAACGGTCATAGGTCTTAATCGGATAGGGGTCGGGTTTAACCAATTCCAAATCCGCGCCCCAAAGTCTCCAGTTTTTGTTAGGAATCACTTTGGGAAAATTTTTCGTGTAATCTTCAACTTCAAAAATTTCCGCGTCCGGATACTGGGCGTAAATCTGCGATTCAATCAAATTGCGATAACGAGTCTGGGTACGGATGTAATAATGCACCTCCCCGCCCGAACCGACCAGTTCCAGACTGAAGCGATCGGTTACTTTACCTTGCAGATAGGTTTTAAAAACGTTATCCGTCTCAATCACACCGGACATTCCCTGAAAAAGAGACTCCATCGGTTTTGGGCCCTTTTCCAGATCTTTTGGCGGAATAATTTCCAGTAAAGTCCAGTGTCGCGTTCTTAACCAAGAATATTGAGAATAAGCAATAACAAAATCCATCCAAAGAATTTTGAAAATATAAAAAAGCATCACAGGAAAAACTACCCACCAGAAGTAAATCAAGTTCTTTCCCAGGATGCTTATAGGTTGCAAGACTCCGGTAAAAATTTCCATTTTTTTGTTTTTATTCGACGTTGCGAAAACTCACTAAGCTAGGCTTAGTCTTTTTTTACCAAATAACGGTTATTCTCTTTAGCAAATATTTTTTCGTCATTGAGGTTTATTAAAATCGTGGTTTTTTTTACTTTTCGGACTTTCAGAACCTGATCTAAAATTTCCTCTTTCGCTAAAGCCTTGGGACTCTCTACTAGAATCCTCTTTAAAACGTCTTTAACCGTTCCCTTGGAGTATCCCCATTCTTTGAGTGCGTAAATTCCTCTTCCAATCAGCACAAACTGTTCATTCTTAATAAGTTCGTTATGAATCGTTTGGGGATGGGCTTTCCTTTTCCCCAATTTATGTTCGTCAATCAGTCTGGCAATTTGGGAAAAATGGAGCGGTTGTCCCTTTTCCTTGAGAATTGCATAAATTTTTTCCCGGGTCCCCCGAGGATTGATTTCTTTCCAGTCGTGAATTCCCCACTTTCCAAAATTATTCCGCTTAATTTTTTTGAGAACTTTAAGAAAATTTAAAATATCCCTCCGGGAGAATCCTTCCATTTTTAATTCCTGACTGATTTTATCTAAAAATGTCTCCTCGGGAAGCGGTTTTTTTATTCTTCTTAAAATCTCTTCAGCTTGGAAACTAACTTTTTCCACTTGAGCAATCAGTTCTTGATTTAAGGCCCACGAGTTCTCCACCTTTTCATTTTCGAGAAATAAAATGTTCCGGAAAAAATAGACAAAAAGTTTGAGCGCGTTAGATTCCCGGTTATCGCCCCGACTTAGCTTTTCTACTATTTCGGTTTCTTTTATTATACCACTATTCTCATGGATAACCAAGAAAATTTCGCTTTGGGCCTGCCGAAAGGATTCTTCCTCATTTTTCTGGGCAATTCTTTTTGTCGAATCCATAATAATCTGACGCACCCGCTCCCGAGTAACACCAAAAATTTCCCCAGTTTTTTCTAAAGTTCTGGGTTTTTCGCCTGTCAAGCCAAAACGTTTTTTGATTATCTCCTGGGAGCGCTTAGGCAAATCGGAAATCAAGCCTTCTACCACCGCGAAGAAGCTGAAATCTCTTTTCCCTGCATCTTCTTTTTTCTGAATTTTTCTTACCATTATTTTATGACCTTTTAAACGTCCATTGATATTAGCACACAACCAGTATTTTTGTCAATAGCTAAAAAGAGGCGGGGATAATTTCCCGCCTTTCTTCTGGCACATCAGATTAGAGACCGTATTTTATCTTATTTTGGTTGTGTTCCTCAAAGCTAGAAGAAAAAATAGTGTTTCCGCTTTGCGGATCACTGAGAAAATAATTATAATTTGAATCCTTGGGGAAAATCGCCGCTCGCAAAGTCTCCATACCCGGATTACCAATGGGCCCCGGCGGCAAACCTTGGTTTAAATAGGTATTGTAAGGTGAAACCACCTGGGTGTCTTCCCAGCGGTACTGTTTTTTATTCACTCCCAGAACGTAAGCCAGGGTGGCGCAGCTTTGCAGTGGCTGTCCGATTTTTATCCGATTCCAAAATATTCCACTAACCAGTTCCCGATCTTCCTGAGACTTAACCTCCATTTCCAGCAGGCTGGCCAAAGTAACGATTTCATAGAGTGTTCGCTGGCGAGCCAGAATTTCCTTTTTTAAATCCGGTGTTACTTTCTGTTCAAAATTATCCAGCATTTTTTTGATTATCTCTTCAGAGGTAGCCTCCGGAGCAAAAAAATAAGTGTCCGGAAAAAGAAAACCCTCCAAAGTTACGTTTTTCGGCAAGTCGGAAAGAAATTCATAACCATATTTTTCTTTAAAATAAGCCGGATTCTTGGTTAAAGCGGAAAAGTCGCCGGCTTGATTTAGGCCATTCGCGTCAATTCGCTGGGAGATTTTTTCCAAATTCCAACCCTCCGGAAAGGTCAGGGCGATTTCTTTTTTGACCGGATCTTCCTTTTGAGTTAGCCGGAAAGAAATTTCCGGAATCCCCATTTGACCGCCAAGGAGATAGTGTCCCGGAATAATTTTGGTGTTCAATCCTTGAGTTTTAAGGTAATAATAAAAATAAATTTTCCCCGGAATCAGTTTTTCTCTTTTGAGATTTTCGGCAATAGAAAAAAGGCTTTCACCTTCCTTAATTTCAAAATTTTTTTCCTCGACCGTGTTGGTTTTTCCCCAATAGGTCTGGAAATAAAAATAATAAACCCCTCCTGAAAGAATCAAGGCGACCAACAAAAAAATAATTACTTTTTTTTTCATTCTGGTTCTTTATTAAGAATTTTCCACCAAAGGAACAAAAATGAAGCCGGGAAATTCTTTTTCAAAAAAATCGGACTCCCCTTTCTTTTCCAAAAAAACTATTGAATGGCCAACTGGTCCAACCAGCTTTCCTCCGATTTTTAACTGCGCTTTCAGCGGTTCGGGAATCTCCCGGGCGGCCGCGGAAATCAAAATGCGATCAAAGGGAGCTTGCTCCAAAAATCCGCGGGTTCCGTCTTTTTGATAAAATTCCACTCGGCCTTCCTGAACAAAACCAAACTTGCGAACATTCCTTTCTCCAAAGTCAACTAATTCCTTGAGTCTTTCCAGGGCAATAACTTTCCCCTTTTTTCCGACTATAAAAGCCAGTAGGGCTGTGGTCCAGCCCGAGCCACTGCCTATATCTAAAATTCGGTTTCCCTCTTGGGGAGCCAACAGTTCCAGCATAAAAGCCACGGTCAGTGGCTGAGAGATGGTTTGTCCAGAACCAATCGGCAAAGCCGCGTTTACCCAAGCTTGGTTCTTTAGCTCTCGCGGGAGAAATTCTTCTCGGTTGATTTCCAAAAAGGCTTTTTTGAGACGGTCCGAGCGCAAGTATCCCTCCTGGATCAAGTCGGCAATGAGCTCTTTCATTTTTTATCTGAATAAAAACTGACTAAGTTATTCTCCTAGAACCTGAATGACAATTTCTCGACTCCGGGCTCCATCCATTTCCGCTAGAAAAATGTTTTGTCTTTCGGTGAGCAGCATTTTTCCTCCTTCAATGGGAATAGTGGCGCTTGTACCGATTAAAATCGCTTTACAGTGGGAATGACCATTACTTCTTCCATCGGAAGTCCGGGAACGGCTTAATTCAAAAAGATCGTGAGAATAACGATCACTAATGGGAACCAGCCGATAAAGCACACGCATAAAATCTTGCAGGAGCATTGGTTCATTATGGTTAACAATTACTCCGGCACTGGTATGGGGAATATAAACCAGAACCTGGCCTTCCCGTACCCCGGAGTCTCCGATAATTTTTTCCACCTGGTCAGTGATATCTACGAACTCAATCTGACTCTTGGACTGAACTTTTATTTTTTTTCTGTAGATTTTCATTTTGTTTTTTTAGGTTTTTTATCTTGGGCATCCCCATTGGAAAATCGGGGAAACCACTTTCATTCTATCATTTTTCGAAATAACCTACAAGCAACGGTTTATTAAGCACTTTCTAACTCTTTTTTGAGAGTTTCCTGGCTTTGAGCTCCGTGAAAACTTTTTACCAGTTTTCCGGCTTTGAAAATTTTAAAACTAGGAATTGAAGTAATTTCGTATTTTTGGGCTAAATCCGGACTTTCGTCCACGTTAACCTTGCCCACCTTGAACCGACCTTTAACTTCTTCGGCTAGTTCTTCTACGAGGGGAAGCATCAAGGAACAAGGACCGCACCAAGGTGCCCAAAAATCCACCAAGACTGGTTCCGGACTTTCCAAAACCTCCGACTGGAAGTTTTTTTCTGTGAGAATCAGAGACATATTTTTTATCTTATTGATTAATTAGTTAATAAAGCTTTAGTGATAAAATAAATTCCTGCGAGAATGAGCAACAGCCCCACGATAAAATCAATTAAAAACAAATTCTTTTCCAGAAAGTTCAGAGCTCTTTTTTTTTGGCCAAAAAAGAAAATTAATCCGGAAAAAATTCCCAGGGGTAAAATAAAAATTAGGTTGTAAGCTCCCAGTTGGAAAAGAAAATCTCCCAGCGGTTCTTTCTGAGCCAGGAGTGAAGTCAGAGAAAGATACAAGCGATCCGCGCAAGGGAAAAGCCAGAAACCTCCAGCCAAGCCCAACAAAAAAAAGCTAACCCAGTCCCCCGCTTGCCCGAACCCAGCCACTCCAGGAAGACTCCAGGAAAATTTTCCTTTTTTCAAAATCGGAAAAAGAGAGAGGAAATTTTTTCCCTGCTCCAGGAGACCCAGTAGATTCAAAAAACCTAAAAAAACCGCCAGAAAACCGAGAAACAAAGGAAGCGCACGGGAAAAATGAAGAGCTCCTTCCCAGCCAAAATTCCCAAACCCCAGCAGAAAATAAACACTAAAGACCGTCAGAGAAAAAACAATTCCGCTCCAGCGCACCCGAGGTTTTTTTCGGGAAAAAACAAAAAGAGTAACAAGAAAAACCCAAGTCGTCCAAGAGCACAGATTCAGAGAATCCAGAAAAGCGGTCCCCGCCACTAGTCCCAGAAGCGGCTTTTCTTCCTTGAAAACTTCCGTTTCTGATTTTTCTTTATTTCCCTCTCGGATTTGCCGCGGATCGGGAAATTCTTCCGCCAGGGAAGCTTGAAGCTCCTTTTCAAAGTTATCAATAATCGGCTGGTCTCCCAGAAGCATCTTATTTCCAAAAATTACCACTGGCCATCCACGCTTTTCTTTTTCCACCTGGAAAGCGTCAAAAAAACTATTGAGGTAATCCAGATTGTAGTA
>CAZVVG010000011.1:0-1156 GCA_964630615.1 uncultured Bdellovibrionales bacterium | reverse complement strand
GGAGAAAAATACAATTGCGCGTCCGCCACGTCCCACATCATAAAGCCCCCGCTTAAGTGTGGTTCCCCGCCGGTCCGAATCACAAAATCTACGGCTGGGATTTCCCGCGTCATCAGATTGGCTTTAATTATCTTGCTAGTGATTCTTATTCCAGACGGCAATTGGTCTTTGATGGTCTGAACCGCTTCAATCATTTCATCCGTTCCGTTGTAGGCTAGAAAAAAATTCAGAATTTTTTTCTCAAAACCCGCTGTTTTATTAATCACCTGATGCAGGATTTTCTTTAAGGAACCAGGGAACTGTTCTTCCCAGCGACCGATAAAATTTATCCGCACTCGATTTTTCTCAATGTCCTGACTTTCCAATAAACGAGAAAAATACTTCTCATAAATTTTGAGGAGGGCTTGCGTTTCCTGCCAGGGGCGCTTTTTTAGGTTGTCCAAAGAGGAACCCCAAAAAGAAAGGCAATAAATTCCTTTTTGGGAAGCAAACTTTATCAGTTTTTCCAAGTTTTGGGCTCCCGCTTCGTGGCCTTTCCAAGGTTCCAGGTTTCGGGCCTTGGCCCAGCGCCGATTGCCATCAGGAATAATGGCCACATGTCGGGGTAGCTTATTTTCCATAAATTAATTTTAGCTTAAAAGTTAAAATTAAACAATAAAAAATTATTGCGAACTGAATTAATGCTTAATTATCGCTCTCTTGTCATCCTGAACTCGTTTATCTGTCATCCTGAATTTATTTCAGCCTGCCTGTCGGCAGACAGGGATCTACTTGTTTCAGAATATACCTAGTTTTACACTTATTGAGATGCTGAACCAAGTTCAGCATGACACTCGCTCTTCTTTGTTATCCTGAGATTGTTTTTTTTGTCATCCTAAACTTATTTAATTGTCATCCTGAACTTGTTTCAGGATCTCCTTGGTTTATAAACCTTCGAATAAATCTTTCCAATCAGGGTTAAACTTGTTTATCAAATTAACTTTCCAATTTCTGTGCCAATTTTTTAATTGTTTCTCTCTGTTTATAGCGCTCCTGATGTTTTCCGTTTGTTCAAAGTAAACTAACTTGTCTACATTGTATTTCTTGGTGAATCCATCAATTAATTTTTTCTTATGTTCCTCTATCCTTTTGGGCAAATTACTTGTAACACCGATGT
>CAZVVG010000010.1:0-24308 GCA_964630615.1 uncultured Bdellovibrionales bacterium | reverse complement strand
AAGCATGCGTACTACCGCTATACTACACTCCGAAAACTCTGATTAATAATATCTTTTTACCTTCGGCAAGTCAACTTTACCCTCAATTTTTTATAATAAAATCCCGCTAAAAACGGGATTTTATCACTACCTTTTTATCCTCTTTCACCAAAAATGTAAGAGGAATCAAAAGATGTCAAAAAATTTTTTATCTGATAGTCTCTTTCAAAGCCTTCCCTGCAGTAAATTTTGGAACCGACATAGCCGGAATTTGAATCTTGGCTTTGGTTTGGGGATTAATACCCACCCGAGCCGCTCTCTTGGAAACACGGAAGGTTCCGAAACCGGTTAGGGTTACTTTATTCCCTTCTTTCAAATTCTTGGTTACCGCTTCCACCATAGAATCTAGGACCATTTCTACATCTTTTTTGGAAAGTTCAGTCTTTGTTGAAATTTCATCTACTAGAGCGTCTTTGTTGATGTTTTTTGCCATAATATCACCTTCCTTTCTAAGTTTGTCCCTTAAGGTGGATAAGCCACCCACATAGAACTTAATAATTGATTTCCTTGTATTCTAATTCTACTATTTTTGTTTTAAATAAAGCAAACAGAGTTATCCACAGCCTATTTTAAGCCAAATTTTAGCGAGCAATTTCCACCGCTCGAGTCTCCCGAATAACATTAACCTTGATTTCTCCCGGATACTTAAGCTCCTTTTCTATTTTATCAGCAATGGAACGGGAAAGTTTCACCGAACCCAGATCATCAATTTTTTCCGGTTTTACAAAGACTCTAATTTCTCGTCCCGCCTGAATAGCGTAGGTTTTTTCCACTTCGGAAAAAGAATTAGCCACTTCTTCTAAATCATCCAAGCGTTTTAAGTAATCCTCCAACGTATCTTTTCTCGCTCCCGGTCGACTGGCCGAAATTGCGTCTGCCGCAGCAATAATCATGGATTCTTGGGTTTCAAAAGGATAATCTTCGTGATGTGATTTTATCGCATCAATAACTTCTTTACCTAAACCAAATTTCTGAAGGATTCTGATTCCGATTTCCACGTGGGTTCCCTGAACTTCGTGGTCAATTGCTTTTCCAATGTCATGAAACAGTCCCGCCTTTTTAGCTAAGGTCACATCCGCTCCTAATTCCGCAGCTAAAGCACCCGAAAGATGAGCTACTTCCAAAGAATGAAGGAGGGCATTTTGTCCATAACTCGTTCGATAACGCAGACGGCCAAGAACCTGAACTAATTTAGGTTCAATTCCGGCCACTCCAACATCGTAAATTGCCGCTTCGCCCGCCTCTTTGACTTTATTGTTTATCTCATTCTTAGCAAATTCGTAAGCTTCTTCAATTTTAGTCGGATGGATTCGCCCATCCGAAACTAATTTTTCTATAGTAATCCGAGCAATTTCCCGCCGAATTGGATCAAAGCCAGAAATAACAATCGCTTCGGGAGTATCGTCAACAATAATTTCTACTCCGGTCAATTTCTCCAGAGCTTTAATGTTTCTTCCTTCTCGCCCAATAATTCTTCCTTTTAACTCATCCGAAGAGATACTAACCGTGCTTGTTGTTACTTCGGCTGCGTGGGAACCGGCGTATTTTTGAATCGCCTGGGTCATAATATCTTTGGCTCGCTTGTTCAGCTCTTCCACTCCTTTTTCTTCCAAAGATCGGATTTTTTTAGAAAGCAGCTCGCGATTTTCCTCTTCGGTCAATTGCAGCAAGACTTTTTTAGCGCTTTCCTTTGAAAGTCCCGCGATTTTTTCCAGCCGTTTCATCTCTTGCCGTCTGGCCTCCTCGGCTTCTTTTTTTATTTGCTTGACTTCCTGGGCCTTTTTCTCTAAAATGGCCCGGGCGCGCTCAATTTCTCCTGTTCTCTTTTCAATTATTTCCTCCTTTTTTTCCAAGCGATCTTCGGCTCGTATTATCTGATTTTCTCTTTCCTGCTCCTTACTTTTCGCTTCTTCTAAAATGCTAACTGCCTTGGCCTTTGACTCCAAGATCATATTTTCAGACTTTTTCTCGGCTTCTTCAACTATTTTTAACGCCTTACCCTCGGCCGTTGAAAGCTGATTTTTAGCGATAGTTTGTCTTAAGTAGTAACCAATTATAGAACCGGCAGCCAAGGCTAAAAAACCGGTCAAAAAGACAGAAAGACTTATTTCCATATGTTTTTTTTCTATTCAATTGATAAATCTGAAACATCTTTTATTTTCAACTTTCTATTTATCAACGAAAAATTATTTATGTCTTACTTTTAAGATAGTATTATAATGATTAGTTTTTGTCAAAAGGTCTTAAAAATGATAGAATGAAAAGGCTTAAAATACAAAGTTGATATTTTTATGTTCAAGCCTGTCGTCCTTGTTATTCTAGATGGTTGGGGAATCGGAAAAAATGAAAAGGGAAACATTCTCTTGGAAGTTCCGCTTCCTACGATTAATAAATTAGATTCTTTCTATCCTAAGATTGCTCTTCAGGCTTCCGGTATTTCGGTCGGACTATTCTGGGGAGAAATGGGAAACTCGGAAGTTGGCCACAAAACTTTGGGAGCGGGGAAGGTTCTTTACCAAGATTTAGCCCGAATTACGATGGACATTCAGAGTGGCAATTTTTTTAAAAATAGTGTTCTCCTGGAATCAGTGGAACATGCGAAAAAAAATGATTCCACTCTTCATCTTATGGGTCTTTTGGGTAATGGTTCTATTCATTCCTACACTGAACACTTGTACGCCCTCCTGGAGCTAGCAAAAAAACAACAACTAAAAAAGGTCTTTATTCATGTCTTTACAGACGGGCGTGATTCCTCTCCGGACGCTGCCGTTGAAGTGGTCGGCAAGCTTCAGGAAAAAATCAGAGAATTAGGAATAGGAAAAATCGCCTCCCTGATTGGAAGAAGTTTTGCTATGGATCGCAATAATAATTGGGAGCGTATCAAGAAGGCCTACAACCTTCTAACCAAAGGCGAAGGGGCAAAGGTTAAAGATCCGATTGAGTACCTAAAAAATTCTTATGCTAAGAATATTTTTGACGAGTACTTGGAGCCAGCCACAATTATTGATGAAGCGGGTCAGCCTTTAACCGTAAAGAACAATGACTCCGTAATCTTTTTTAACTTCCGAGAAGATCGCGCTCGCGAACTAACCAAGGCTTTTTCTCTGCCTAACTTTGACAAATTTGAAAGGGGTTATATTAAAAATCTCAATTTTACCACTCTCACAAAATACGAAGAGGATCTTCCAGTTAATGTCGCTTATGGACCGGAAAAAGTAAGACTGCCTTTAGGAAAAATCTTGAGTCAAAATAATCTTAGACAGCTACGCATTGCGGAAACAGAAAAATTTGCTCACGTTACTTACTTTTTCAATGGTGGACAAGAAGAGGCTTTTGAAAAAGAAGATCGGGTCATTGTTCCTTCCCTAAAAATAAGTCACTTTGATGAAGCGCCTGAAATGAGGGCCAAGGAAATTACCGACAAGATAATTGAGCTAACAAACAAAGAAAGTTACGACTTTATTTTGATAAATTACGCCAACGCCGATATGGTTGGGCATACCGGCAAAGAGCCTGCTGCCAAAAAAGCGGCAGAAGTTGTAGATGAAAACCTGGGAAGATTGATTACCCACATCCTTCTAAAAAATGGCTGTCTGCTTATTACCGCCGATCATGGAAACATTGAAGAAATTTTTAACAATCTTACCGGGGAAGAAAAAACTGAACACACGGTTAATCCGGTTCCCCTTTGGTTTGTTACTTCAAAAAATCATCACCAAAGAGTGCCCCTAAAAAACGAAGAGATAAAAGTCAGCGGCTTATTAAGCGATGTTGCTCCAACTATTTTGGATTTATTCAGCTTGGAAAAGCCTGAAGAAATGAGCGGAGAGAGTCTTTTGCCCCTTTTGCAATAAAAGAAATAAAAAAATAAAAAACTGGATCCTCTCCAGTTTTTTAGTTATTTCTAATCTTTTAATTTTTAAGCTTTCACGATTTTATCCACAATTCCGTATCGCAAAGCTTCTTCCGGACTCATAAAGTAGTCACGTTCCGCATCTTTTTCCACCTTAGAAATGGACTGACCCGTGTGCTTAGCAATAATTTCATTGAGTCTTTTTTTCACTTTCAGAATGTGTTTGGCATGAATGTCAATATCCGTAGCTTGACCCTGGGCTCCTCCCATTACTTGGTGAATTAAAACTTCGCTGTTGGGTAAAATAAGCCGCTTGCCTTTTTTGCCGGCCGCCAAAAGCAAGGTCGCGGCAGAAGCCGCCATCCCAATACAAATAGTGGAAACATCAGATTTAACGTATTGCATTGTATCGTAGATGGCTAAAGCGGAAGTAACCTGGCCCCCTTGAGAATTGATATAAAGACGAATGTCCTCTTTGTTGTTCTGGGAATCCAAAAACAAGAGCTGAGCAATGACGCTATTCGCTAAAAGATCGCCAATGGGCCCGCCTAAAAAAATTATCCGATCTTTCAGCAAGCGGGAATAAATATCATAAGCCCTTTCTCCCTGGGCGGTTTTTTCAATAACCGTAGGAATAAGATATTGATTTTTTACTCTTTTTTCCATGTTCATAATCTTTTAAAATAATCAAATAATTTTTTATTCTCCACTATATTTTTAGTATAGTCATAAAGTTGCTGCATATCAATTTTCTTTTCAGCCTCCCGAAGATTTTTATAGTATTGGAGAGTTTTGTTGATTTCTTCTTCAATTTCCTGACTTTCCGCCTGAATCTTTTCTGCTAAAACCGCTTCCTTGAGAGCCAAAAAGGTTTTTACTCTTTTTTCTGCCTGAGTTTTCCAGTCCTTTTTCAAGTCTACTCGGGTTTTTTTCAACTGAGCCAGATATTTATCCAGTTCCATCCCCATGGATAAAACCTGAGCTTCCAATTCCTGAGTCATTTTTTCTGTTTCTTTTTCAATCAAAACTTCCGGGAGGTCTATTTCTAAATTTTCAACTAGCGCTTCCGCATACTGCCCTCTTGTTAATTCTTCTTGCCGATGCTGATTTTCGTGTTCCAGCCCTTCTCTTAGGCTTTTTTTCAACGCCTCTAGGTCGGCAAAATTTCCCAGCGAGCGGGCAAAGGCGTCGTTAATTTCAGGCAGTTGCCTTTCTTGAACGAGCTTCATTTTTACCTTAAAATTTCCTTTTTGGCCAGCCAAATTTTTCTCGTGATAATCGGAGGGAAAAGCTAGCTCAAATTCTTTATCTTCTCCTTCTCCCATTCCCACTAAATGGTCCTCAAAGCCAGGAATAAAAAGCCCCTGCCCGATAACTAGGGGATGATTTTGGCTTGAACCCTTTTCTATCAATTTCTCCCCTACCGAAACAGTAAAATCAATTTCCACATTGTCTCCCTTTTGCGCCTTCCGACGAACGGTGATTATCTTGGCGCGACGATTCGCTAATTTTTCCAAGCCTAACTCTACTTCCTTTTCCTCCACCGGCCCTGGCGTTCCTTTTTCCTGAATATTTATTTTCTTTATCTTTGCTTTATATTCCTCCTTAAGCTTGGCCTTCGGCATTACCGCCACCGTAACCGTATATTCTAAATCTTTCCCTTCTTCAATTTTTTCAATTTTAACTTCCGGGCTTTCCAAAACTTCAATTTTTTCTTTGAGAACAAAGTCTCTGTAACTTTTTTGAATTGCTTTTTCCGCAGCTTGATTGAGAAGCGCATTTTTTCCGACTTTTTGCTCTACCAAGTTCCGGGGGGCCTTGCCTGGACGAAATCCCGGAATTTTTATTTCCGCAGAAAAATCCGCAACAGCCTGTTCCAGAAATTTTTTCCATTCGTTCCAAGCAAGGGAAATTTTAAATTCTACCTTGGATTTGGGTAATTTTTTTAGCATACGTATGCCCTAATTTAAAGCTAAATGATAAACCCGGCAATCAGCAGCGCCACGATGTTGATAATCTTAATCATCGGATTAATTGCCGGTCCGGCCGTGTCTTTATAGGGATCGCCAACCGTATCGCCCGTGACCGCGGCCTTATGCGCCTCGGATCCCTTGCCACCGTAATTGCCTTCTTCGATATATTTCTTAGCGTTATCCCAGGCGCCCCCTCCGGAAGTCATGGAAATCGCCACGAAAATTCCAGTAATAATAGTGCCCAGAAGCAACCCGCCTAAAGCCTGAGGTCCAAGAAAAAAACCAACTAAAATAGGCGTTAAAACCGGAATTAAAGCGGGTAGAATCATTTCCCGAATTGCTGATTTCGTCACAATATCCACGCTCGTCGCATAATCCGGTTTAGCGGTTCCTTCCATTATGCCTTTGATTTCTCTGAACTGGCGGCGAACTTCTTCAACTACCGAGCCAGCCGCTTTCGAAACGGAGCGCATACAAATCGATCCGAAAAGATAAGGAATCATTCCTCCAATTAAAAGCCCGGCCAAAACTGAAACGTCATCCAACCGAAATTCCAAATTTCTTGCTCCTTTTTCAACCAACTCTTGAACGTAAGAGGAAAAGAGAACAATTGAGGCCAGTCCCGCGGAAGCGATCGCGTATCCCTTGGTTACCGCCTTGGTGGTATTTCCCACCGCGTCCAAAGCATCGGTTACCTTCCTCACTTCCTTTTCCATCCCTGACATTTCGGCAATTCCTCCGGCATTATCCGTGATCGGCCCAAAGGAATCAATCGCAACGATAATCCCCGCCATTGAAAGCATGCTCATCGCAGCCACGGCTACCCCGTAAAGACCCGCTAACCCATAGGAAGCCATGATACCTCCTACAATGACTACAATCGGAAGCGCTGTAGATTCCATGCTCATCGCTAACCCCATAATAATATTGGTCCCGTGTCCGGTCTTGGAGGCCTTGGCGATTTCTCTAACAGGTCTGAATTTTTTGGAAGTATAATATTCTGTAATTATCACCATGGCCGCCGTGATAACAATGCCCACCAGGGCCGTTAAGAAAATACTTATGGAAGAATACTGCCCATTGCCTTCCATCATTGTCTTGGTCAAAGGGTAAAAAGCCAGCAGGGAAAGAAGCGAAGAGGCCATCAAGCCCTTGTACAAAGCGCCCATAATACTTCCTCCTCCCAAACGCACAAAGTAAATTCCCAAAATTGAAGCCACAATTGAAACTGCTCCAATTGCCAAAGGATAAATAGTCGCGGCTGGAAAATTAGCAAAAGCCAAAGAGCCCAAAATCATGGCCGCGATCGCTGTTACCGCGTAAGTTTCAAAAAGATCCGCCGCCATACCGGCGCAGTCACCTACATTATCTCCGACATTATCCGCGATTACCGCCGGATTACGCGGATCGTCCTCCGGAATTCCCGCCTCTACTTTTCCCACCAAGTCGGCCCCTACGTCTGCCGCCTTGGTAAAAATTCCTCCCCCCAAACGGGCAAAGACGCTAATCAAGCTGCCGCCGAAACCGACTCCGATCAGGGCTTTTAAGTCTCCGGTTAAAATATAGAAGCCAGTCACCACCAGAAGTCCCAAACCAATAACTAAGAGTCCGGTCACTGAACCACCCTTGAAAGCGATATCTAGGGCCTGGGCCAGGCCACTCTTAGCAGCTTGAGCGGTCCGCGTGTTGGCTCGCACCGCCACATTCATTCCAATATATCCCGCTAAAGCTGAAGCTGCGGCCCCAATCAAAAATCCCAAACTCGTATTCAGTCCCAAAGAAAAATACAAAATCACGGCAACAAAACCCGCCACCAGGGCCACTGTTTTGTATTGGCGATTTAAATAAGCTTTTGCCCCTTCACGGATAGCGTTGGAAATTTCCACCATCTTGCCCTCTCCGGGAGAAAGTTTATTGACCCGGGAGGCTAGATAAAGAGCAAAACCGATAGCTCCCATTGAAGCGATAATTGCGTAAGTTTCTACAGACATATTTTTAAAAAAATAAATTAATTAGTAAAAAATATTAAATCCGAATTATGCCTCCTCCGACAAGGAATCTACTTCTTTCTTTTTTTGGCTTTTTTTCTTTTTAGGTTTTTCTTCTTTCTCGCTTTTTTCTTCATCCTGGGAAGGAGAAACTTCTTTCACCGCTTCCTTGTCCTCTTCTATTTTTTCCGCTGGAACTTCTTCTCCATCTTCTTTTATGCCCAAAATATCTATTTTCCATTCAGTCAACTTAGCTGCCAATCTTACGTTTTGGCCCCTTTTTCCAATCGCCAACGAGAGCTGATCTTCCGGCACGCTCACCACGGCTTCCTTTTTCGCTTCCTTGACATTCACTTTCAACACTTTGGCCGGGCTTAAGGCCGCCGCGATAAACTTGGCAATATCGTCATTCCAAAGAATAATATCAATTTTTTCCCCTCCCAACTCATCGATAATCGCCTGAACCCGGGTGCCCTTTTGACCGACGCAAGAGCCAATCGGGTCAATTCCTTCTTCATTGGAAACCACGGCGATTTTGGTTCTTTCTCCCGCTTCTCGCGCAATGGCCTTAATTTCCACCACTCCGGAAAAAATTTCCGGCACTTCCAATTCAAAGAGCTTCTTCACCATTTGAGGGTGAATCCTGCTTAAAGTAATGCCGGGGCCTTTGGAGCCGGCTTCTACTTTGCCGATATAAACTTTAACTCTTTGGCCAATTCGGTAGCTTTCGTTTTCTACTTGTTCGGAAGGAAAAAGCACTCCTACTGATTTGCCTAGATCAATAATCACGTTGCGACCTTCAATTCTTTGCACTACCCCACTCACGACCTCGCCCTCCTTATCTTTGTATTCGTCATACATCGCGTCGCGTTCCGCTTCCCGAATCCGTTGAATAATCACCTGCTTGGCCGTCTGGGCCGCTACCCGACCATAGTCGCTTCGCGGCTCTAATTTAATTTCAATAATCGTTCCGATTTTCGCGTCTTTTTGAATTTTCTTGGCTTCCGGTAAAGTCAAATCTCTTTCTGGATTGAAGCGGGGAAGTTTTTCCTCTTCGGTCTCAGCAACTTCTTTGAAGGCTTCTTCCTTTTTCCCTTTTTTCTTTTCGCTTTTGCCTTCCTCATCATCTTCTCCTTCTTTCGGAAATTCACGTAAAGTTTCGTCCACCACTTCTTTGACCAAATAAAATTCGGCGTCCCCGGATTTCTCATTAAAAATGGCCCGGATATTCTGGCCCCTTTTTCCGTAGTCTTTTTTGTAAGCTGCCGCCAAAGCCGCTTCAATCGTTTCAATAACTTTTTCCCGAGAGATCCCTTTTTCCTCGCAAATTTGGGAAATGGCACTGCCAAAATCACCGGTTTTCCCGGCGCTGTGATCATCATCGTTTAAGAATTTTTTTCTGGACATAATTTTTTCTTAATTTTTCTTAAATTTTAACTTTTTAATAAAAAAGGTTCGCCGGCGCGAACTCTTAATCAGTAACTTTCATTCCTTGAGTATCCTAGCATCTTAAAACTTATTTGTCAATCTAAAATATCTTTTTAGGTTAATTTTTTGAAAATCTCTTCAAAAATTGACATTTTATTCTAAGCATGGCCAAAAAGGGCAAAAGAGCTATATCTCCTTAAATATAAAATATAATAGCTTAAATAAGCCATCTAAATTTTTACTCAATTTTAATTAGTTTTATATAAGCCTTTTTTAATCTAAACGGTTAATTATAGTTAGAGCTTAAATAAAGCTATTTATTTTTTGCTTTAAATAAGCTCTTTCTTATTTTTCTTATTTATTTGTTTTATTTAAAGCTTTATAATAAAAAATGCCTTAATTTAAGCTTATTATTAAATTACTAAATTATTTGCTAGTTGACTTTTTCTTAATTTTATGCTACAATTGCGTGTTATTGGAATGGTCCAATGACAGGCTAACAAAAGGAGCCTTAGCTCCTTAAAAATTGAATAAAAATTGCCCAAAGAGGGGCAGAAAGGATGGAAAAGATGGCTATACTGCAGGAAGGTTGGAATAGGCTCAAAGGAGCCTGGAAATTTCTGGTTGGAGGGGCCGCAGCAGTGGGTCTTTCCGATTTAATTAAGGGGATGGCTCGAGAAAAGGGCCTCGAAATGACGGGGGAATTTATTAAGTCCCTCGCTTCCGGAAAGGGCCTCAACAATGAGGCCGTGTATGGTTACATCCTTGACAGGTGTAACCTGAAAACCGAGGAAAGATCTCTTCTGATCCGTTCCATCCAGGAATTGAGAGCGGGAACAGAAGAGGAAAGGGAGGCGGCAAATAATTTCATTATTATTGTCGCCTTGTGTGATCAGGGTGGAACCTGTGACCGCCCTGGAGAAAAAATTATTCATGGCTTCATTCATCGGATTACTGAATATCCGAATGAGGCCGAAAAGGTAAGGATGATAAAAGAAAATGTCGTCCATATCGGCACCAACGCTGAAACAAAAACCAAGCTTTATACCGTTAAGAAATGGGCAGCTAAAGCTTGGGACCAACACATTGAACCCATTCTCGGACAAGCCAGCACTCTGTCTGAAGATTATAAAAACTCTTCAAAAAAAGCGCTTGAGGTATTCAATAAAAGGCCTTGGTGGAAGAAGGCCCTTACAAACTACAACTACAAAGAATAGGAGGCTATCATGATAGAATTTGTTAGAAATTTTATGGCTGGATCCTGGGACAGAATCAATCTGACCCTTGAAGACGTGAAATGGACAGTAGGAACAATCATGGTTCTTACCATGATTGGCATCCTGCCGCCATTTTTCGGAACGCCAATAAAACATTCGTTTTATCTGGCATTCCCAATCTGGATTTTCAGCGCCTATAGGCTCTTGAGTCTTTACCGTTATCTCCATGTAGCGGTGGCGGGAGAAATTGTGGAATCTCTCCAAGCCATCGGAGAAAAAAAGAATGAAAATATCTGGGACAGCCCTTTGGCTGCGACTTATAGAAAGGTCGCTATCAACATCTGGTTGTCCCAGACCATCATCTTCCTTGCCGCCCCGTTGTATTTTAACTTGACGGATAGCGGGAGGCTATGGCTTCCGATAATAATCATGGTAATATTTGTTATTGCCATGATGTCTCTCAAGGCAGGTCTGGCAATTTTCCGAGCAACTGCCTACATTACCATTATAATTTTTTTCTTACTTGCGGTGCACGATATGTTTCCGCAAGTTAGCATGATTCCTCAAGTCGCTGAAGTATCAGCGAAGCTAAGAGCAGGAAAAATGGCGGGCGAGAATGCCCGTCGACTGGAGAATCTTGCTACAAAGCAAGAGAAGCAACGGCAGGAGAATTTTTCCAGAGCCATTGCCGAGGCAGAAGCTTGGCTAGATAAAAATAGAGGAAGGGAGCTCCCAGCTGACCTCCAGAAGAAGTTTGAGGCCTCTAAGGTGGGGCTAACGGTCTCTGAATATGATGCCAAGGTGGAGGCCAAGGCAGCTGAGGCAGAGGCAAAAAAGGCCGAAGCCAAGGCTGCTGCCGAGACCAAGGCCGCTTCTGAGGCCAAGGTATCAGCCGAAGCTAAAGCAATTGCCGAAGCCAAGTCAACTAAGGAGGCTACTGAAAAAAGAGCAGTCAGTGCTAACCCGATTAAGAGACTACTCTGTTTCAAGAAGCTGGAAGATTACGTTGGAATCAATCCCAATATCAAAGAGGGTTGTAACGAGATTATAGATTTCAATCATGTTGGAGGTTTGATAGAATTTAAAATTCAAACCGACAACGTTAACATGAACTGCCTGTATACCGGCCAAGAAGTCGGTGAAAGGAAGTTCAAGGGAAACTGGGTCCAGCAAGGGCCCGGTGGACGCACTGGGACCTGGGAGATGGAATTCTTTCCAGGCTTCGATTACGGAGTTGGCGTACAGAGAAATGACTGCGACCCAACTCCTATTCCCTCCGTAGTAAGGAAGGGGTAACCAACATCCCCGGCAACTCAAACGAGTTGTCCGGGGATTTTTATTTATTAAAAAACCCGGGAGGTTTTCATGCTCGCCAGGTTTTTAAATTTTAAAATAAGTTTTTTCCTCTATCTCATCAAGCTGTCAATTGTTTTCACAATCGCGTAACCGGCCAAAACTACCACAACTCCCAAAATGGAAAAGAGCATGCTTTTTTTCGCCCTTCCAATCATATTTTCGTCACCCGTGGAAACCAAGTACATAATTCCGGAAACCACGAAACTAATCAGCGCGATCATTCCCGCCACCAGTAAAAGCCAACCAAGAAAACCGCTAAGAATCTGATCCAAACTTTTGGCTGAAAGCCCAGTTTCAGCCGCCGTTGGGAGAGTTATTCCCACTCCCGGTGATTGAGCCTGAACCACAAAAAAGACAAAAAATAGCCCGAAAGAAAATATCAACAACTCTAAAATTATTTTTTTTCTTTTGCTCACCTTTATTATTTTTAGAAATAAAAACTATAACCGGTCAGAGACACATAGACCGCTTTGATTATCACAAATCCGGAAAGCCCGACTACTACACCAACAATTGAATAGAGCATGTATTTCTTCGCTCTTTGAATCGCCGTATCACTGCCAAAAGAAACCAAATACATAATCCCAGAAACCACGAAACCGATGATTCCGAAAAGAGCAAAGACCC
This sequence comes from uncultured Bdellovibrionales bacterium, assembly GCA_964630615.1. Classification (GTDB taxonomy): domain Bacteria; phylum Patescibacteriota; class Minisyncoccia; order Moranbacterales; family UBA2206; genus CAZVVG01. Next base: position 11,827 of record CAZVVG010000010.1, on the reverse strand, counting down.
CTAGAAGCCACAACAAAATATTCAAAATAACTCCGGAAATACCCATAGGCGGTTGCGGCAAACCTGTTCCGCTTATATTAAGCAGGGACCACTGCGCAAAAGCCGGCTGAAAAAACATTGGAAAGACAACAAGGCTTATTACCAAAAGAATTAACTTGGTTCTCCTTTTCATTTTTTTAACCGAATGACTTAGAAAGTCGTAGAAAATGTTCCTAAAGCGTAATAAACCGCTTGAATAATCACTAAGCCGGCTAATCCGACTACTACGCCGACGATTGAATAGAGCATATAGTTTTTGGCTCTTTGAATCGCCGTATCGCTACCGAAAGAAACCAAATACATAATCCCGGAAATCACGAAACCGATGATCCCGAAAAAGGCAAAAAGCCCAAGTATCCACAAAACCAAATTATAAATTATGCCGTAAATACTCCCCGCGGGAAGACCAAGAGAAAGAATGCTTGCCAGACTGAACCCTTGAGCCGAGGAACAAAAAGGCACTCCCAACAAGAACAAGGCCACCAAGACAGAAATTTTTTTAATTTTTAACATCTTTTTAGGCTAATATTTTTTATTTTCTTCTATTTTAGTAAGTTAGTAAGTAGAGCTGGTGCCGCCCAGCATAGTCTCCGCCGCCTTAAGAGCGACTAATCCGACCAGGGCGACAATTACTCCGATAATCGCGTACATCATCGCTCTCTTGGCTTGAGTAATCCGGTCATCGTCCCCCGCCGCGGTCAAATAGAGAATGCCCGCAATCGCGAAGCCAATCACACCGAAAATTCCGACTAAGGCTAACAACCAATTCATTATACCTTTAATAATTTCAAAAATTTTTCCTTCCGGCAGATTGGTGCCGGCTGGTTTTTGATACTGGGCAAAAACGGAAACCGGAAACGAAAGAAAAGCCAAGGTGATTGATTGCAAAACTCCTTTAATTATTTTTTTCATAGCACACCTCCTGTCTATTTTTATTTTTTATTTTTAATCTAAAAATTTTTTCTAGAAAAACTTGGTCAACTGGGTTACGATCGCCAGCGCGGAGAGAATTACGACGATTCCGATGACGGCGTAGGTGATGATCTTGGTTCCTTTTTTTGAACGTTCTTCCGAACCATAAGAGGTCATATAAGTCAGTCCGCCGAAAACTAAAAATATTATAGCAACAATTCCGGAAACTGACAATAAAAACTTGAGAATATTTTTAGCAATCGTTGCCAAGTCAGTTGCACCGCTAACTTGGCTAGGCGGATTTTTCCAACCCAAAGCCTCTCCAATCGCTTTCAGCAAAGAGGGCGCGGCCAAAATAATAGCCAAACCGATCAGAGCCCCCGTGATAATTTTTTTGGCCGTTTCAATCCGTTTTTCATCTCCCGAAGAGAGAATATACATCAAGCCTCCGATAACCACGAAAAGGACCGCAATAACCCCCAAAACATTGCGCAAATTATCAAGAATGTTTATAACAACATCCTCAACCTTATTATACTTTAAGGGATTGCAAAACTCACCCGTGGGACATGAAGAAGACCCTCCTTGAGAATAAACTAAATTAAAAATACCAAAAGAAAAGAATAAGGCAAGGATTATTAAATATAAACTAATTTTTCTTTTATTCTTCATTTTAATTATTAAAAAAATTTAAAAACTTCCGCTTGCTCCAGTCCCGCCAGAACCTCCTCCTTAAAATAAAGAATTTTCCCCTTGCACACTTCCGTCAACATTAATTAGAAGAACTGCTGGAGCTACAATTGATATCGCCAAAATTTGACCAACTGGTTTTGCCAATACCTAAATCAGACTTAGTTGGCATTATAACGGTAATAATAGTATTGACAATCACCCAGGAGCCCAAAACCACCGCCAGGCCGATCAGACTGGCCCGGAGAAAAGCCTTGGCAGAGCTAAGCATATTTTCGTTTCCGGAAGAAACCATATACATCGCGCCAGCCAAAAAAACACAGAGCAAAGCGATAGCCGCGATAATTTTCACTCCGTAATCAAAAAGATTTTTTATCCCTAAGATCAAGTCGCAAAGCGTGCACATTTTGTCATGACCGCAAGGCACGATTCCTGATTGCGCCTTCAAAGAAGCGTAAGGAAAAAACAAAAATGCTGCCAGGATGAAAATCAAAGTTACAACAAAAACGACTCGCTTCATTATTTTATTACTTATACATTAATTGGCCGACTTGGGAGGCGGCTGTGTTGAGAGCCTCTTCCTCACTGGCTTGGCCGCGATTGACCTTGTCAATCATTTCGGCGAAAATCGCCTCAATGGCTTCCGGATCAACCTGATACCAGCTTCGGGCAATCAGGTTCTGTTGAGCAAAGACTCCGATTTTTGCGTCAGTTTTCTGGTTTTCGATCAAGTCTCTTCGACCGGCTGGTTTTCTAGTTTTTTCCACGTAATTTTTGGCTGGATCAAAATCCGTTGTCATCACTTTTCCGTAGGCGTTGGCTATTTGCAAGGGTTGCTCCGGCTTGGTTGTAAGATAATTTAAAAACTTCCAGGCTTCGGAAATTCTGATTTCGTTAGTGATGGGAAGAAAATTGGGGTTGGGATTGTCCGTTTTTTCAATGATTTTATTTTTTGCCACCGCGAAGCCCCAGTAATTAGAATAGTCCACCGCCGGGTTTCCGGGTAGCTGGGGCACCGGCGCCACTTCAAAATTGAGACCGGGAGTTTTTTGAGTGATCGTGTCCCGATGCCAGGAATAATTAAACATCATCGCCACCGTTCCTTCTGAAAAGGCATCCAGGGAATAATGCATCTGGGTATTCCAGGAATAAGCTTCGGTTCCGGCTCTGGCAAACTGAGTGTAAAACTTAAGAGCGTTTTTTCCGGGAGAAATGTTTTCTCCGTTTTGAATTATTGCCTGATTAAAAGTGGCATTTCGGGAATTCAAATCAACCATTTGGGTTCTGTTTTGCAGCATCAGAAGTCCCAGAAGGTCCGAAGAGCGATTAATATTATAAGCGGTTCCTATAGCCGCGCCGGATTGCAAGATCCGGCCGTCGCTTGAAATCTGGGAAAGTTTTTCGCAAACTTGAACGAATTCTTCCCAGGTGGTTGGCGGATTAGTGATACCTGCCTCATTAAAAAGATCCTTATTGTAATAAAGTCCCAGGGAATCCACGGTTAACGGAACGGCAAAAACTTTTCCTTCAAACAAGAAATCGCTTATAACCGTATCCACGAAATTGTTCCTAAACGTTTGTTCGTTTAATATTTCCGCCGGGGCCGGAGAAGTTTTATCCTTGAATTGATTCAACCAGGTATTATGAATGAGGAAAACATCCGGGCCCTGACCCGAAGCCAGCGCATCCACCAGCTCTTTTTTATAATTATCCGAAGTGAGTTTCCGATAGTTGATTTCGGCGATATTCGGATTAACTTTCCGGTAGGAATCAAAAATTTCATCAAAAGTATCGCTGTCATCAAAAAGCCCCCAAACCTCAAGCTTGAGGCTATACTGCGGACCCTTTCTCTGTTTGCATCCGCAACCGGAAAAAAAGACCACCGCCAAAAGGATAAGGAGCCAACTGATTATTTTCTTCCCTTTCATTTTTTATTTTCTTAAAACTAAACTGTAATGAAAATTCCCAACTTCAATTTCTTTTTCCATTCCCCAGCCGCCTTCTTTCGCCAACTCCAAAAGATTTTCCTTGAAAACTCTCAGAGACTTTTCCGGGCCGATTGAAAGATCGTTAACGTCCCATTCAATAATCAGGGCTCGGCCACCCGTTTTGAGAACTCGCTTAGCCTCGGCCAAAATTTTTTCTTTCCCTTGGTTTTGAAAAAGCATGTCTTTCATAATCACCCAATCCACGCTTTCGGTTTCCAATTTCGATCCCCCCAAAACTTCCAGGTTCACTCTTTTGGGAATAATGTTGGTTAAGCCCTGAACCTTCGCTTGGCTTTCAACTGATTCCAATTTATCTTTGAGAATATCCAAAGCGTAAACCCGACCCTTTTCTCCGACTTTTTTCGCCAAAGGCAAAGAGAAGAACCCACCCCCGCAGCCAAAATCAGCAACGACCATACCTAAATTAATTTCTAATTGGTCGATAATTGACTGCGGATCAGCAAACTTAACCGAAAAAAATGAATCTTTTCCGGAAAGTTTTTGAGCCGAAGAATTTCCAGTTAAAGACATAAAAGGAATTTACAGAGACTTAAAACTTACGAATTTATTTTACAATAAAATCCAAAAGTTTACAAATTTCTTTTGGTTCTTCCGTTAGCCGGAGGTGTGTTACAATAAAAAAGGTCTGCCTAAGAATTATATCCTTTAGCCAAAATGCAAAAAATTTTAGCCCAGCTAAATCCCTCCCAAAAAAAAGCCGTTCAATCGATTGAAGGTCCAATTTTAATAATCGCCGGAGCGGGTTCGGGAAAAACTCGGGCTCTGGCCCATCGCATCGCTTATCTTATCCAAGAAAAAAAAATTCACCCGAAAAATATTTTGGCGGTCACTTTCACCAATAAGGCGGCTCAGGAAATGAAGGAGCGAGTCTTGGCTCTTTTGGGAAACATTTCCGGAAAAATCCCGACTATCGGCACTTTTCACTCGGTTTGCGCTCGGATTTTACGCCAAGAAATTGACAAGCTGGGTTACAAAAAAAGCTTTTCGATTTTAGACGAACAGGATCAGCTTTCTTTACTCAAAAGCCTTTTAAAAGAGCTTTCCCTGAGCCCGGAAAGATTTCATCCTCCGGGGGTTGCCCAGTCCCTGAGTCGAGCCAAAAATGAACTTGTTGACGCCCAGAAGTTCTCCCTCCAGGCCCTCGGACCTTATGAGGAAATTCTGGCTAAAATTTATCTTCTTTACCAGAAAAGACTTAAGGATCAATCCGCCCTAGATTTTGATGACCTGATCATGCTCACCGTTAAAATTTTCCAGGAGTTCCCTGAAACCTTGGAAAAATATCAGAATCTTTTTCAGTACCTAATGATTGATGAATATCAGGATACCAATTACGCTCAATATGTCTTATCCAAGTTGCTGGCTCAAAAGAACAGACAAATTTGTGTCGTGGGAGATGATTGGCAGGGAATTTATTCTTGGCGCGGAGCTAATATTAAGAATATCCTTGATTTTGAGAAAGATTATCCGGAGGCTAAAGTCATCAAATTGGAACAAAATTACCGTTCCACGCAGAACATTTTAGATGCCGCCTACGGGATTATTTCTAAAAATATCCAGAGAAAGGACAAAAAAATTTGGACGGAGAAGAAGGGCGGCCAGCTCATTTCTTCCTATGAAGCTCGGGATGAGAAAGACGAAGCGGATTTCGTAGCTCAAGAAATAAAAAAGAAGCTAAAAGAAGCGAGTGAGGGAAAAAGGAGGGAGAAGCTGAGTCTTAACGATTTCGTGGTTCTCTATCGAACCAACGCTCAATCTCGAGCTATAGAAGAATCCTTGCTTAACCAGGCTCTTCCTTACCGCATAATCGGGGGGGTAAAATTCTATCAAAGAAAAGAAATAAAAGACGCAATCGCCTATCTGCGTCTGATTAAAAATTTCTCCGATAAGATTTCTTTGGAAAGAATTCTTGGATTTTCCGCCAAAGGCGTCGGAAAAATTACTTTCCAAAAATGGTTTGAGTTGGCTCAACTCAAAAACAAGAGCCTGATTGAAATCGGCACTGAAATAGAAAATTTCCCTAACCTCAATCCGGTTAAAGCCAAGGAGATAAAAAAATTCTCCGCTTTAATAATTCTGGGACAAGAAATATCCCGCAAGGAAAAACTTTCCCGTTTGTTAAAATTTATTCTCACTGAAAGCGGTTATGAAAAAAGCCTCTTGGATGGCACCGAAGAGGAACTGGCACGCCAGGAAAACCTTAAAGAACTTCTGACCGTAGCCCAAAAATACGATTCCCAAAGCCCGGGAGAAGGCCTAGAAATATTTTTGGAAGAAGTGGCTCTAGCGGCGGAAACTGACAACATCGGGAGGGACAAAGAAGCTGTCCATTTAATGACTTTTCACAGTGCCAAAGGCTTAGAATTTAAATATGTTTTTATCGCCGGATTAGAAGAGGGCTTAATGCCTCATTCCCGAAGCCTGCTTAAAGCCGAAGAGCTGGAAGAGGAAAGACGCTTAATGTATGTGGGCCTGACGCGCGCCAAAGAAAAAGCTTATCTTCTTTTCACCCGAGAGAGAAATATTTTTGGATCCGCTCAAGTGAATTTGCCTTCCCGTTTTCTGGAGGACATTCCCCAACATCTCCTAGAAATTCTCCCAGGCAACTTCTTTCCTGAAATAAAAATTAATTTCAAGAAAAGAGAGCAGATCAAAAGTTCTTTTCGCGACGGAGAGAGAATTGTCCATGAAAAATTTGGCACAGGAATTATTATTTCTTCTCAAGGAGACACGCTGACTGTCGCTTTTTCCCAATCTGGACTAAAAAAATTATCCGCTTCCGTCGCCCCCATAAAAAAAGCTTAAAAGAAATCCAGAAAAAAACCTCCTGGTTAAAAAAGATTGGGATTTGAAGGAATTTTAAATATTTAGTAAATAAAGCCCTTTATCGCTCGACTACTGGAACTAAGCGTACGAGTGGATTTCTTTCCCCAACCCTTAAAGTTCATTTCAGAAATGGTTATTTGATTTCCCTTGACGCTTTCAACGATAGCTACGTGACCCCACCAAGATTCCGAGGAGACCATAATAGCGCCCGGGCGAGGACTTTTTCCAGTTGAGTAGCCCATCGCTTTGGCCCGATATAGCCAAGTACCAGCATTGCCACCCCAAGGAATATAGCGTCTTTGAGACACGTACCAAGTGCAATAGCCATAAGGAAAGCGGTGTCCGGTTCCTGGAATTCCGGAAAGTTTTTTACCTGGGACAGAAAAGGGTTCGTAGGCTCGAGGCGTGATGCCAATTCCGGCTGGTTGCGAGGGAGTGACGGGTATATCTTTTTGACCCCCTGGAATGATAATTGTTTGACCTTCCTTAATTTCTCCGTTGGCCGGAAGTTCGTTAAAGGCAATGATTCTTTCTTTGTCGGATTTATATTTTTTGGCCACCGCATCCAGGTTATCATTTTTGGTTACCGTGTAAGAAACTCCGTCGGTAGGCAGGATAAATATCTTATCGCCCGGCTTGATTGAATCGACATTGTCGATAGCATTGGCCCAAAGAATCGTATTCGTCGAAATGTGAAAATTAGCGGCGATAGCACTGACTGTATCCCCCGATTGGACTTCATAAATTTGCACTCCCCCTTCTTCTTCCGGATCTTTTCTCACCGGACTGGTTCCCGAGACCAAGGCTTGGCCCTGAACATTTAAAACCATTTCGTCATCTTCCTCTTGTGCCGCTTCCGGATCCGGAGCTAAGGTAGCTTCCATTAACTTAACTAAAGCCAGATTACCTTTTTGGTTGTTGGCCATTACGGAAATTTTATGCTCAAGTGGATTTTCATTGTTTTCTTCTTCGCCAAAATAGCCAAATAAAAAACCGCTGGATTCCTTTCCAGCAGCCAAGTTTGTCGCGGAAACCAAAAAAGCGCTGCTCACAACCACCATCAGAGCGGAATAGTTTCTGAAAAGATGAAGAACTTTGACGGTTCGGTGTTCCTTGATGAACTTAACAATGTCTTTCTGAAGGATGTGTATCCGACCAACTATCTTCTCCTGATCGAATTTCTGGGAAAAATATTCAGAAATACTCTTAATAAGCCTACGAATGAAATTAACCTTTCTTTTTAGCTTTAGACTTTGGAACTCTCTTAAGAAGGAAGTTTCCCGCCCATCAGTCAAAGCCCTAATTTTTAATAATGCCTCCTAAATTAGGAAAATGCCTTAGAAACAGGCACTTTAGATTGGCATTTTTTGCTTTCTGGATTTCTCCAACAAAGCAAACTAACCAAAATCAATCGTAACGTAATTAAATTTCTTTGTCAAACTTTTCGCAAATTTAACTTTTAAATAAGGCTTTTTTTCCTAAAATTCCCCTTCCTACTCCTTCGAAAGACTGTCTCTCCATTTTCCAAATTTCGCCCGCTAAGCTAGAATACGAATATCTCCAATTATCCTTAAAACCCATGGAATTAAGAAACTTAGAAAAAAAATTTCTGGAACACCTGGAAGTTGAAAAGGGACGTTCCCAAAAAACGGTTGAAAATTATCACCGCTACCTGAGCCGCTTTTTTAACTGGTCCAAAATTAAAACTTCAGAAGAAATTTCCGAAAATTTGGTCAGCGATTTTCGTATTTTCCTCAACCGCGCAAAAGATGCTTCTGAGAAAAAACTTAAAAAAAGCACTCAAAATTACTATCTTATCGCCTTGCGAAGCTTTCTTAAATTCTTAGCCAAGAAAAATATTTCCAGTCTTCAAGCGGAAAAAATAGAAATTGGTAAGGCCTCCCGAAAAGAAATTGAATTTCTCGAACCTGAAGAGATAGAACGCATGGTTCAGGCCGCTCAAGGAGAAAATTTAAAATCTCTGAGGGATCGAGCAATTTTAGAACTTCTTTTTTCTTCCGGTCTCAGAGTTTCGGAACTTACTAACTTAAATCGGGATAGGATTGACCTGAAAAACCAGGAGTTCAGCGTTCGGGGAAAAGGAGACAAAATTCGTCTTGTCTTCATCTCTGACTCGGCTAAATTGGCTCTGGAAAATTACTTAAAAAAAAGAAGTGACATTGATCCGGCCGCCTTTATTCGAGACCCCCAGGGCCAGAAACGCTTTCAAGTAAATAAAGTTCAGGCCGACAAAGACGATTTGCGTCTCACCCCCAGAAGCATTCAAAGGATAGTTAAGCATTATGCCGCCAAAGCGGGCATCATTAAAGATGTCCACCCGCATACTTTTCGACATACTTTTGCCACTGATCTTTTGGCTAACGGAGCGGATATCCGAAGCGTGCAAGCCATGCTTGGTCACTCCTCAATCACGACGACTCAAATTTACACTCACCTGACTAATCCTCGCCTCAAAGAAATCCATAGAAATTTTCATTCAAAAAATAGGAGGAAATAAAAAAACCCTAAGCAGAGGATTTTGGATAAATTAATTTATTGGTGGGACCAGAAGGATTCGAACCTTCGACCAAGCGATTATGAGTCGCCTGCTCTACCGCTGAGCTATGGTCCCAATTGCATTGACCTTTTTCATTTCTATTTTGGTGGGTCCGTCCAGACTCGAACTGGAGACCTTTTCCATGTCAAGGAAACGCTCTAACCAACTGAGCTACGAACCCAAAATTTTCTTTTTCCTATTATAAAATCTATTTTCTTTCTCTAAAAAATTATTCTTTTTTTAGCATTTTTGCTCCCTGAGGCGCCGGGAGAGACTCCTCTTTTTCAATTTCTTCCTTTATTTCCCTTAAAATTTCTAAGCTTTCCTGAGAGCGGTTTTCTTCTTCAAAAAGAGCGATTTGGCGGAAAAATAAAACCCAGACCGCCTGAGAAAAAACCAGAAAGATGGAATTAATCAATAAAAACCAAGCCAGGGCCAAGGAGACAGAAACTACCAGAAGCGCGATGCCAGCCGCTAGAGCTTTCCCGGCGAAAAAATAAGCCAGCAAGCCCGGACTCATGAAGAAAAAACCAAAAACTAAGAGAGAAATTAAAGTAAAGAATCCGAAGAGAAGGTTAAAAGCGATAAGAATAATTCCCAAAATCAAACTAGTTGAAAGATTTTTTCTAAAGAGAAGATACGCGTTGTCCAGAGCCGACCAAACGGAAAGATTCCCTAAGACGGCATACAGCAAGCCAAATTCCCAAAGAAAGGAAAATAACACCATTAAAACTAGCAGGATTAAAAAAGCCAGGAAAACCAAAAAAAAGGCAAGCCCCTGAGCTTTCAGATAAAAAAGAACCGCAATGGGAGTCCCTAGCACTAAAAGTGCAGCGACTATCATTCCCAGAAAAAAAAGCTGGAAAAGTAAGATTCGGCCAAAAAAAATTTTTCCTTCTTTCATTCCCGCCCGGAAACTAGCTTCTTTTTTCCGAGCGATTTTCCCTAAAGAGTCAATTAGCGCTCCTCTTCCTAAAATCCCTAGGATGAAAAAAATCACGAAAACCAGAAAGATAAGACCCAAGAGGAAAAATAATTCTTGACTATGCGCAGCGGCAAAAGCCGAGAAGCTTTCTCCTAGCTTTTTTTCCCATTCACTTTCCCGACCAAAATTTGAAGGAAAGCTAACACCTGAGGAAAAAGCGAGGAGAAGCCCAAATCCCCAAAGGAATTTATTTTTCCAAGTAATTTGCCAGGCTTCTTTAATTATTTCTCCGTAATTTATCTCTTTTTCCATTTTTTTATTTTAATTTGGCTTGGTTATGGCTTTTTGAAAGCTGATAATTTCATTGAATTCCTCTTGTTCAATGGTTTCTTTTTCTAGAAGAACGGAAACTAATTTTTCTAAGATTTCCTTTTTTTCAGAAATAATTTTTTCCGCCACCTGATAAGCTTTTAAAATGAAACGGGAAACCTGTTCGTCAATTTCTTGAGCGGTTTTTTCCGAATAATTTTTCTCCTCATGAATTTCCCGACCCAAAAAAACCAGTTCTTCTTTTCGGCCAAAAGTTCTTGGTCCCAAATCACTCATCCCATAACGCGTCACTAGGTTCCGGGCCAAAGTGGTCGCCCGTTCCAGATCATTGGAAGCTCCCGTTGTGATGTCCCCAAATCTTAATTTTTCACTCACGTAACCACTAAGCAGAACTGAAAGCTCATCAAGAAAATAACTTTTAGAATGCAAAATTTTATCCTTAGCCGGAGAACTTAAAGTATACCCCCCGGCTTGACCGCGAGAAATAATGGAAACTTTTTGGACCGGATCTGAATTCTTCAAGCTAGCCCCGACCAAAGCGTGGCCAGCCTCATGATAAGCAATGATTTTCTTTTCCCCCTCGTCAATTCTTCGACTCTTCCTTTCCGGACCCAGAATCACTTTTTCAATTGACTCCAAAAGTTCCTTCATTCCAATTTTTTTCTTGCCCCTTCGCACCGATAAAATAGCGGCTTCGTTCAACAGATTTGCCAAGTCGGCCCCAGAAAAACCGGAAGTTCGCACCGCCACCTTTTTCAGGTCTGATCCCTCCTCAAGAGGTTTTTCTTTTGAATGAATCTTTAAAATTTCCAAGCGCTCTTCAATGTCCGGAAAATCCATCACCACACGACGATCAAAGCGTCCTGGACGAAGTAAAGCGGGATCCAAAACATCCGGACGATTGGTGGCCGCAATCACAATTACGTTGGTTGTCGTATCAAACCCGTCCATTTCCACCAAAATCTGATTGAGCGTTTGCTCTCTCTCGTCGTGTCCGCCGCCCAAACCGGCTCCCCGATGGCGGCCGACCGCGTCAATCTCGTCAATAAAAACAATCGCGGGAGCATTCTTTTTGGCTTGTTTAAACAAATCCCTGACCCGAGAAGCGCCGACGCCCACGAACATTTCCACGAATTCCGAACCGGAAATATTGAAAAAGGGTACTTGAGCTTCTCCCGCAATCGCCTTAGCAATCAAGGTTTTTCCCGTTCCCGGAGGACCTAGCAATAAAACTCCCTTGGGGATTTTAGCGCCTAACTTCAAAAATTTTCCCGGATTCTTGAGAAACTCGACAATTTCTTCCAACTCTTCTTTAGCTTCCTTAGCCCCGGCCACATCCTTAAAAGTCACGCGTCGATTTTTATCTTTCGGATCCACCATTCTTGCCCGGGAATTCCCGAAAGTCAAAGCCTGATTATTTCCCTTTTGGGCCTGACGAAACATAAACCAAATAAAGACGCCAATCAAGAGGAAGGGCAGAATAAAAGGCAGAAAAGTCCCCAGCCAAAAACCAGTTGAGGAATCGCTTTTCATTTCAAT
>CAZVVG010000009.1:0-26402 GCA_964630615.1 uncultured Bdellovibrionales bacterium | reverse complement strand
GCGGACGCGTTGTGGGCGCGCAGAAACATTTCTCCTTCAAGACTATTTCCGTAATAAGAGAAAAAATCCTGACGATTCTTGTATTTTTTTATCTTGCGAGCCAGGGGCTGATAAACGTGTTTCAGCTGGGAATCAAAGGTTAATTTTCCCAGCTCAAGGACCATTCTTTGGCTTAAGTGTTCTTTTTCTTTGGGCGTGTAGAAGTAGGAAGCGTATTGTCCCAGAAGTCCAGAGCCAGTATGCAAAAGAAAAACATATTGTCCTTGAAAAATTCCGAGTTTTTTAGCTAATTCGGGATTTTTCAATTGGGTTATTTTCATAAGATCCAAAAAATGGTTTCCCGCCGCGCCTAAAATTCCTAAACGATATTGTCCAATTTTAAGAAAAAGACGAGGAATGACGTCCAGAATGTCCCGATCGGAAAGCTCGGTTTCTTCAAAAAAATTTCCTCTTTTAAAAGAATTTTCAATTTCGTTTTTGACCCGAGTGTCAAAAAATTTTTTTATGGGAGAAACCCCTTTTCGACAGATCTCCAAAACCAAGTCAAAAGGAATTTTGGTGCCAAAGTATTTTTTTGTGGGGATAATCTGAACCAGTTCCTCAAAAAGCTTTTCAATCTTTTCTTTTGTCAGATCTTGATCAGTGAGGTTGGTTTTTAAAAATCTCATTCCACAGTTAGGGGCGGTGTCGTTGATTTGAGGCAAAAGATAATTTGCGGAAGCGACTACTGTTCCGGTAGGATTTTTCCTCCCTTTTTTACTGTGAATGTCGCTCAAGGCGGAAATGTGGTGAAAAAGATGGGGAGAAGAAGCAACATTTTCAATTTCTTTAAGAGTATCCTCGCCGGGCATTAAATTAGCAGAGATATGAAAGAATGCCGGAATTTTCATTTTTTCGGTTTTGAATTCCTGATAATTGGTTGGGCTCATGTTTTCACTCATAGGTTTTGGTAGAGAGTTTTGTATTTTTCAGCAATTTTCTGAATATCAAAATTTTCTGAAACGAATTTCCGAGCGGCTTTTCCGAGAACTATTCTTTTTTCCGGAAAATTATGTAGTTCTCTAATTTTTTGAATCAGCTGCTCTAAGTTGCCTTTTTCTATTGTAACAGAATTTTCTGTTTTGGCGATTTCCTGAAGAAGGGGGAGGTCGGAAAGGATAACCGGTTTTTCACAAGCCATGGCTTCAATTACCGCCAACGGAATGTCAAATTTGCCTTGCATATTTTGAACCGGAAAAAGGCTTACGTCACAGAGATTATAAATTTCTGGCATTAGGTATTTTCCATCATCGTGAAAAACCGCTTTAGTTAAAAGATTATTTTTTTTCAATCTTTCCATTATTTCGGCCTTTTTTTTCTTATCTTGGTGGTTTTTTACTCGTACGGCCAAAGAAAGTTTGGCCCTCGGGATAAGTCGGGAAACATTTAAAAAAGCTGAAATAACAGTATCAATCGCCATTAGGCGAGAATACTCCCCGGTAAAATTAAGAATAAAATCCTCCTCCTGAAAACCGTACTTTTTCATCAGTACCGGGCTTTTCGGATTTTTCTTGTATTTTTCCAGATTAATTCCGGGATAAATTCTTTCCACGTTTTCAAATCCCAGACTCTTAAGTTTAGTTTTCGCGTAATCGGAATAGGTGACTATCCAATCGCTAAAAAAGATTTTTTTCAGCCCCTTGTTGGAATACAAATCCTCTCTTAAAGTGGCAACCGTTTGAATAGTTTTACCGTTCCGGTTTTTTATGAAATTTTTTATCAGAAAAGAATTCTGCCGGGTGGGCGTAAAAAGAAAATGTGTGATATCAAATTCTTTCTGAAGCCTTTTCAAATTTATCAGTAATTGTCCTTTTTCTTTCCAGCCGAAAGAGGCAGATGAGTAAATTGGAAACAATTTTACATTTTCCGGAAAATTTAAAAAATTTTTAGTTCCCAAGACGCCAAAACTAAAAGTGGGCAAATTTTTAACCAGGTCATAAGCGAAGTTTTTTGAAGCTTCATCCCAGGGTGGAGCCAGGGGGCGGGTGACTAAAAGAATTTTTTTCATAAAAAGGGGTTTAATTTTCAAAATTTTTGTATATTTCTTGGTTTTCCCTGTTATCGGAAACCCGGACGCTGATTTTCTTTTGGGGATTTTTTAACTCTATTTCAATGTTCTTTTTTTCTCCCGGCATTACCTTAACGTTTCCATCCTTAAGAAGAAGATCCTCGGATATGACCTCCCAGTGGAAATCTTTTGAGGTCGAATGATTTTCCAGAACGAAGCTTAGATTGTTGCCTCGGGCTTCCTGAAAGTAAATGACCCACCAGTCTTTTTTATAGTCGGGGTTAAGTCCGAGGGCGTTTTTCTCAAAAAGCCAGGCAGAGCTTAAGACGAAGAAAAAAATCAAGAAACCGATTATTTTTATTTGTTGGTTCATAGAATTATTTTTTATAAAAAACTGCTACTTCCGGAGCGGAATAAACCTGATTAAAATTGTTCAAACGATGGAATTGCCCGCTGTCGTATTGGGGGTTAACCAAAATAAAATTTACCTGGGTTTCTGAAAAACATTTTTTAGCCTCTGAACTTCCCGGGTTAGAAATCATATAAAGAGTGCACATTTCCCGAGGACTTGATTCGTCTTCGTAACGCTTAAAATAACTTCGGGAAAGGGGGTATTTATAACCTTGCATAAAGTACAGCTTTATCCAAGTATCGCCAGTTAGATAATTATGATCCTTTAGGACCGTATCATTTTTTTGGATATTTTGGGCGGTAAAAGCAGAGGCGTTAAAAACCTGAATCAATGCTTCGGAAGAATTTTCTAATTTGAAGGAATTGGTGGAATCAGAAATTCCTTCCGAGAGAGTAAAGATTAAAATCAGAACCAATCCGAATTTTAATATCTTTTTAGAGAAAAAGTTTTTTGATTCCTGGAAAACTTGGAAAAGAGCGAAAGCGCTAAGAAACGAAAAAGGATAAGTCAGATAATTTCCTAAACGGGAACTGGGAAGATCAATGAAAAGAAAGCGGGGATAGGTGACCATAAGGTAAAGCACGCAAGACCAAGAAAGAATAAGGGCGTAACCGAAGTTTTCTCGCCTAAAAAATAGGATTAAAACTAAAAGTCCGACTAAGCCTAAGGCAAGGCGTGGCTCTCCCAGGGTAGATTTTAGATTATTTAAATCCAAGCCGACTCGGGTCACTTTTGTTGGGGTACCGACGGCCGTATCCACGGCCGAGCCGCTAAAGTAGGTAGGAGTCAGGATAAAAAGAAAAAAGAAGGTTCCAACTAGAAAAACTGCGAAAACCGGCGGTGAAACAAAAATTTCAAAAGAGCGAATCAAAAGAGGTTTGATTTTATAAAAATTGGCCAGGAGAAAGATTAGACCAGTAGCACTAAAAACAAAAATAAAAATGAAAGCGGTTAGATGGTGGGTGTAAAAAAGTCCAAAGACAGAAAAAATCGCCAAACCCAGAAATTTTTTGGCCAGGCTTTTTTTGTTTTCCTCAAAGATTAATTCGGAAAAGCGGAAAAAGAAATAGAAAGTTAGGGGCATCAAAAAATTTCCTAAAATGTTTCCCACTACTCCACCACTGACGAATTTAGCCTGTGGGGAAGAAACGGCGAAAAGAACTCCTGAAATAAAAAGTAAGAATAAAGCCAGATTTTTTTGTTTGAAAATGCGAAGAGCCAGAACGAAAACTGTCAGTAAGCTTAAAAGGTTAAAAAGATAAAGGGTCATTAAGGGAAAGGCAGAAAAATAACTCCTTCCGCTTAGAAGATTAATGACGGAAAAAATAATATGTTCGCCAATGATAAAATCTGGCATGCCCTCATAGTCGGGAAGTTTCTGGTTTTCTGAAATCCATTTCGACCAATACATATGATGTCCCATATCTGTGGCGGTCGGAAGGGACGCCTCAGAAAGAAAAGCGGTTTTAATGAAAAAAATAAGAAAAAAAAGAAAAATGATGGCTAGAAACTGGAGTTGGGAAAAATGGAAGAGAGAGTCCTCTTGTGACTCTTCATCATTCTTGACAGAGAAGGATTTTTTCAATTTAGCAATAAGAAAACAAACCAAAGAAAAGAGAAGAAGGCCAAAAAGAGAGGAGGATCGGTTAATGGGTAAAGAAAGCCTTGGATAAAGAAAAAAAAGAAAGTCGAGACTTATCAAGCTTAAGCCAAAAGAGAGGATGAATCTTTCTAGGTAACTCAGGGACCTAGCGTTTCCAAAAATAGAAAGCAACAGGGAATAACCTGGCAAAAAAAGAACTAGGAAAAGCGTGAACAAGAAAAGTATTTGTGAATAAGCGAGCGATAACATAAAACCAAAATAGTAATTAAGAGAAATTTCCTTTTTTTTGTTTATTTCTGGCTACTTTTTCAATTGTTTCCAAATATTTTCTACTGATTTTTTCCCAGCTGAAATTTTCTTCTACGAATCTTCGGGCTCTCTCTCCGAATTCCAAACGAAAGTCATTGTCAGAAAGAAGCTCATTAATTTTTTTCACGAAAGCTTCGGGGTTTTCTGGCTCAACTAGGAATCCGTTTTTACCTTCTTTAATCGCATCCTTAAGGCCTTCCAGATTGGCGGTAATTACAGGTAGGCGACAAGAGGCCGCTTCAATAACTACAAGTCCAAAACCTTCCATAGTACCTTCAACACGAATATTTGGCTTGATGTAGATATCTGCCGTATTATAGAGAATCCTTAATTCTTCATCATCAACCCTTCCTAATAGCTTAACCCGTTTTTCTAATTTCTCTTGCCGGATTATTTTTTCTATCTCTGATCTTTTTTCTCCTTCACCGGCGATTAAATATAAAGTATTTTCCGGAAGCCTAGGGATCACATTTTTTGAAAACCAATCCACTCCTTTGTGCACGGCCAATCTTCCAGTAGTTAGCAGAATACTTTTCCCGGATAATTTTTCTCCAACCAACTTTTCTAGCTCTTTCCGGGTGTGAGTCTGGAGAAATTTTTTGGTGTTAATGCCATTCGGAATAAAAACGAATTTATTCTTTTCCAAACCTCGTTTTACTCCCGCTTTGATGGTTTCATTTCCTACAGCAATTAGTAGGTCCATTTTTCTCCCACATTTTTTAATCCAGAATTTTTGGTAAAAAGGGAACGGATAGGTAATATCCAGGCCATGAACAATGGAAACGACGGGTTTAGAGTAAAAAAACTTTAAGATCCAGCCCAGGGGAAAAAGAACCGCGTCGCCCAAAAGCACAACGTCGTAGTCTTTTAATTTAAAAAGGCTTTTCAGCAAGGCGTAAGGAAAGAAAAAGGGCAAGAATTTTTTTCCGTAGGGATTAGCAATGGTGTGAACCCGACTTATTTTAGAAAGCCAGAGAGAAAGCTCGTAATTTTGATTTTCAATTCCGCCAACAACAGGCGGAAAAGAGCGGGAAATAAAAAGAATCTTCATAAGGAAAAATAAAAACGCTCTGTTAGGAAATTTATTTCTTATACTTTTCTTTCTTGATGAGATATGTCTGATCTTCAATAAGCTTCCGAGTCGTTTTTATCATATCAGCAATGAAAGCGAAAATAAGGATTTGAAGTCCGACAAAAAGAAGAATAGCCGCTAACAAGATAATGTTTCGATAAGGAGTAATCTTTAAAGTATCTAAATACATAATCAAAAAATAAATAAAAAGAAAAAAGGAAGTTAAGATAAGAATCAAAGAAGGAATTCCAAAAAAACGCATCGGTCGGACATCTCTTACGGTTTTCAAAATTATTTTTCCGCTCTGGCCCACGTAATTAAAAGTATTTTTTACCACACGGGATTGTCGATCTTCAAAATAGGTAACGGTAACCGGAAGCCACTGGATTTTTAGGTTTTTTCCAATTGCGTCAATAATTACCTCTTGAGTGTAGGTAAATCCGCCGGAGAGATTCAAGCGAAGCAGCGCTTCTCGACTATAGGCGCGAAATCCGCAGGTTAAGTCTTCAACGCGATGCTTCATAAATTTTTCTATGATCCAAGCAGCTAACTGATTTAAAACGGATTTCGTTTTTGGCATATTAGAAGCTTTTTTTTGTCCAAAGCGAGACGCGCTTACTAAGTCAGCCTGCCCCTTGAGAATGGGCTGGATTAATTTTTCTATGTCTTGAGGATTAAATTGTCCATCCGCATCCATATTGACCATAATGTCGGCTCCGTTTTCTAGTGCCTTTTCTACGGCAGTCCTGAAGGTCACTCCGATTCCGCGGTTATTCGGGTGAGAAAAAACCAGGTTGGCTCCAGCCTCTCGGGCAATTTTAGGAGTCTGATCCTTGGAACCATCATCAATAACTTGAATAAAAACCTCGTCAATGCCGGGAATTTGCCTGGGAATTCTTTTTAGAGTTTCCTTGATTTTTGCTTCCTCATTGAAAGCGGGAAGGTTTATGACTAATTTCATTGTCTCTTTTTAATGATTAATTTCGGATTCAGACAATCAAAATCGCATTGGGCATTTTTAGTTCCCTGTTTCACATATTCTTTACCGCAAGTGCTCAAATTTTCTTCGCAAGCGGAACGACTTTTTGTGAAATACTCTTGGTTTATTTCGTAACCGAAATAATTAAGAACGAAAATGGAAACAACCCCAAAACCGACGAGCCAAATAATCAATTTAACAATCTTTATCATTGATATTTATTTAACGCTGGCTTTTTAAATTATAACCTAAAAATAACCAAAAGTAAAGAATTTTTTATTTTTTGGGAAAGCAAAAAATAAGAACCTTATTCTTTTTAGAAAGGAAAAAAGAGGAAGTTTTTTCGAAGTTCTAAGTTTGTTTATTGGCCAATTCCCTTATAAAGGATACCGAGTTTTTTTATGATTTCTTTTTCCAGGCAATTTTTTCCATCAATGATGACCTTGATTTTATGTTTTTTGAAAAGTTTTGGGTCGATTTTCTTAAATTCGTCATGATCGGTTACGAGAACCAAAGCCTCCGATTTTTTTAGTAACATTTCCAGGTTTTTCACATCGGATTTTTGGGGAAGGTGAGGATCAAAGGAAATAGGTTCCGCTTTATGCTCCTTTAAGAATTTAATTATTTTGAAATAGGGCGATTCGCGAACGTCATCAATATTAGCCTTATAGGAAATTCCCAGAACTCCGATTTTTGCTCCATTCATGGCAATCTTAAGCTCATTCAAAGCGTCTTGTAGGAGTTCAACGGTGTAAGCCGGCATAGAATTGTTTATTTCTCTGGCTAATCTTAAAAATTTATGGTCAAATCCTGATTTTTTTGCCCGTTCTATGAGATAATAAGGGTCAACCGGAATGCAATGCCCGCCGACTCCACAGGAGGGAAAATGAGGCAGAAAAGCAAAGGGCTTGGTTGAGGCTCCTAAAATAACATCTTTGACGTCAATCCCTAATTTATCAAAAGATCTCGCGAGTTCATTGACGAAGGCGATATTAATATCCCTAAAAGAATTTTCAATTATTTTTACGGCCTCCGCTTCTCGAATGGAATTCATCGGACGAATTTCTCCGTCTACGATACTTTGATAAAAAGCCAATGCGGCTTTTAAGCCTGTGGCCTCAAAAGATCCAACAACGCGAGGGATATTGGTAACATTCCATTTAGGATCTCCAGGATTAATTCTTTCTGGGCAGTGGGCAATGAAGCAATCTTGATTAACCTTGTGTCCATAGTCTTCTAAGATTGGCCGAATCACTTCTTCACAAACTCCCGGGTTGACGGTTGACTCAAGAATTATTAAAGAGCCTTTTTTAAGATTTTTAGCGATTGAATGAGCAGCCTTCATCACGGGTCCCAAATCCGGATTAAATTGACCATCAACCGGAGTCGGAACGCAAATTAAAACTATATCCGATTTTTTTATACATTTTTCATCTGAAGTGGCTTGCGGACAAAACTTGGGGAGATTTTCTTCCAGAAATTTATCCTTAATCGGGCTCTTGCCCTGATGGATAAGTGAAATTTTCTTTTGATCTTTATCTAGTCCGTAAACTTTATATCCTTTTTCGACGCAGCGAACCGCTAAGGGCAAGCCCACGTAACCCAATCCAATTACGCAAACCGATGGCTTTTTTTTCATAAATTTTTCAGATATTTCTTAAATTTAGCTTGTTTTAGTATATCAAGAATTTTCTTGATTGGCAATAATTATTAGCTAAAGGCTGGGTAAAAATCGCTAAGCAGAAGCCTTTATGAAGACCTTAACTTTTGAATAATTTTAGGATGTTTGGAAGATTTTTTATTTTTGGGTTTTTGCGGTAGAATAAAAACATGCGTATCGGAATTAATGCTTCCTTTGCTCGCAAGGAAAATACGGGCTTAGGACAAGTGACTGTCAACTTTCTCAAGAAACTCTTGGAAAAATCAGACTCCCTTAAAAAAGAGGGAATAGAGTTTTTTATTTATTTAGAAGAGGATTTAAATCTCTCCTGGCCGGATAATTTTTACAAAAGGGTTTTCCTACCCCTTTGGAAAAGAGACGACTTATTGAGAAAAATAATTTGGGAAAAGTATCAGCTTCCTCGAAAAGTCAAAAAGGATGAGTGCGATATATTTTTTTCGCTTTATCAAGCACCGACAATTTTCAGGAAAAATAAAAAACCGTTTCATCTAATGCTAGTGCATGATTTAATTTGGGAAATTTTTCCTGAATACTTGAATAATGCAAGGAAGAAAATCTATTGGAAATGGATAAAAAGAGCGATTAAGAAAGCGGATAAAGTTGTGGCTATTTCTCGTCACACGGAGAAGGATTTAATAAAACATCTTGGTCTTAATCCCTCTCAAATTACCGTTTCTTATTTAGATGTGGCCGCGATTTACAAAAAAGAAATTTCCCCAGAATTAAATCGTGTAACGCTTAAAAATTATCAACTTAAGCCGGGCTATATCTATGCTGGTGGTGGACTGGAAAAAAGAAAAAATTTGGATAAGCTAATCCTGGCCTATAAACACCTGCTGGAAGAGAATAAAAAAAGTTTTTTTCTTGAAGAACTGCCCCAGCTGGTAATTTCCGGAAAATTAATGCCGGAATTAGTCCCGCTCATATTTGACGCAGAGACATTAATTAAAAAAGAAAATCTGACCCAAAGGGTCCAACTTCTGGATTTTGTGGAGCAAAAATATCTCCCGGCTCTTTACCGAAACGCTTCGGTTTTTGTTTACCCTTCGCTTTATGAAGGATTTGGTTTGCCGGTTTTGGAAGCCATGAATCAAGGGGTTCCCGTGATAGCGTCCAAAAGCTCCTCTTTGCCGGAAGTAGGGCAAGACGGAATTTTATATTGTGACCCTTCTGATGAAAAAGAACTGAGCCGGATAATAAAAAAAGTTCTCTTAAATAAGCCATTAAGAGACACTCTTTCTCGTCGAGGAAAAGAGCGGGCAAATTTTTTTTCTTGGGAAAATTTTATTGCTAAATTTTTAAATATTTCCAGGCAAGAGTATGCTTTCAGAAGCAAAAGAAAAAATTAGAAAAAACAAATTGAAAATTAATTTGCTAATTTTTAATTTAATTATTTCTTTCGTGGCAATATTCTTTTTCCATTTGGGGATACTGCCTCTTAAAAAAATCGGAGATCTTTTGTTTTTTCTATTTATAACCCTGACTTTTTCTCTCTATCGTCCCGGTTGGGCTTTTTTATTTTTTGTGGGCTCTTTGTTTCTAGAAAATATTTCTCTAACTCCTTCGGAATTGGGATTTTCTTTGAGAATTTATCAAGCCCTAGCTCTTATGATTATTCTGACCATCCTGATTCGCAGATCGCTAAGGAGATTGAGCTTTAATTTGCCTTTTTTAGTCAGACAAGACTATTGGGTCTTTTTTATTCTTTTGGGAGGATTTCTCAGTGCTCTTTTTTCTCCGGAAAAACTTCCCAGCTTTAAGCTTTTCTTGGTTCTTCTCTCTTTCAGTGCTATTTATTTTTTAACACGAACTTACGTCCGGGACCGGGAGGACTTAAAAAGAGTTGTCATTTTTTTTCTCTCTTCAACTGGAATTTTAGTTTTTTATGGAATTTTACAGAACATCTTTTTTCTGGAAGGCTTTTCTTTTCATAAAGAAACCATGCCAGGTCGACCAAACGCGACCTTGATGGAACCGGATTGGCTGGGAATCTGCCTGGTTTTTTCTCTGGCCCTAGTCTATTCCCTAATTTTTTACTTTTGGAACAAGGGGAAAAAACAAAATAATAAATTATTTCCGAGTTTTTCTCTGCTCTCTTTTTCTTTAATCTTATTTTTAGTTCCCTTATTCACTCTTTTGGTCCTAACTGTTTCTCGGAGCGCTTGGTTGGGAGCCTTTTTTGTTTCTGGGGCCTTTTTCTTTTTAACCCTGACGCAACTTAAATTAAATCCTAAAAATTGGCAATGGCTAAAAAGCGGAATCGTTCTTGGAATGATAACTTCAACTTTCTTGCTTAGCCTTTTTTTAGTCTTCCTTTTTTCGCTGACTAATTTCCAGCTCTTTAATCGGTTTCAAAGCACGACTTCTGGACTCCAGAAAATAACCATAAGTTGTTCAACTTGGATGAGCTTGCCAGACAGGATTGATAAAAATGAAGAACTGGAAAAATTTTCTTGTCGGCAAATAAATCTGGAAGAAATTGATGAAAAAAAGGCGGCTGGTAATTTTGTCACTGAAATTTATCGGACTGATCAGAATATCAACATTCGCAAGCAACTTTTTCAGAAATCTTGGGAAGAGATAAGGAGATCTCCTTTTTTAGGGCTAGGCTTTGGAGGGATTGCTCCAGTTTTGGGAAAAGACGAGCGGGGCTTAAACTTTAATTCTAGCAACATTTTTTTGGAAACTTGGCTAGGTGCCGGAATTTTAGGCTTGATCGGATTGTTGGGTCTTTATTTTGAAGCGATTTATATTGCGGCAAAAAACTTTCTGAATACAAGCTTAGAAGAAAAAACCTTTGGCTTGTTTGTCTTTTTAGGGACATTAGCCTTTTTAATTCCGAATTTTTTTAACGCCGGGATTTTTTTGGCAGTTTTTTGGTTTTTTTGGGCCCTTCTTCCTCTAAGCTTTAGAAAAAATGCTTAAGAAAAAAATTAAAATTGGAATTGACATTCGGAATATCGGGAAAAAAAGAACCGGAGATGAGGTAGTATTTTTTAGTTTGGTCAAACATCTAGCTTTGATTGATGATCAAAATGAATACTTTTTATTCACGGATATTCTGGATCCAGGAAAACTTAAAAAAATTTGCGAAGAACTGGGAATTGAAAATAAAAAAAATTTCCGGATTCTATCCTTGAAAGCGAAGAATAAATTTACTTGGAATCTTTGGAGAGTAGCGAGTTGCTTAAGAAAAAATCCAGTGGATATTTACCATACTCAATATATTTTACCTCTCTTTCTTCCCTTAAAGACAAAGGCCGTGACCACGGTTCATGACATTTCTTTTAATTTTTATCCCCAAATGATAAGAAAAGTAGACCTGCTTTTTCTTAAAATCCTGCTTCCTTGGAGTCTAAAGCGAGCGGATAAAATTTTTTCTGTTTCGGAATTCACAAAAAAAGAACTCGTTGCTTGTTATGGAATAAATCCAGAAAAGGTTGGAGTGCTTCTTAATTCTTTTGGGGAAGAATCTCTATCGAAAATCTCGTCAGAAGAAATCGTTCGCGTTAAAGAAAAATATTCCTTACCGGAAAAATTTATTTTTTATGTCGGCACTTTCCAGCCTAGGAAAAACATTCCCATTTTACTTAAGTCCCTAGCGAATTTAAAACAATCTGGTTGGAAGCTGGTTCTGGCTGGAAAAAGAGGAGGATATAACTATGATTCTGAGATAGAAAAAACGATAGTACGACTTTCTCTTGAAAAAGACGTCATCTTTACTGGATATGTGAAAGAAAAAGAAAAGGCTGTCCTTTTTCAATTGGCCAGAGTCTTTTGCTTTCCTTCTTTTTATGAAGGTTTTGGCATTCCCATTCTGGAGGCTATGAAAATGGGAGTTCCGGTTTTAGCCTCAGAAATCTTGCCGCATCGAGAAATCGCTCAAGCGGCCGCTTTATTTTTTAATCCTCATGATTCAGCTGAACTGGAGAAGAAGATCATTGAATTAGACAAGGATTTAGTTTTGCGAGAAGAATTGATACGAGAAGGAAAGGAAAGAAGCCAGGCTTTTTCCTGGAAAAAAACGGCCAAAAAAGCACTGGTTTTTTATCGGCAAATTTGTGAAGAGCAATAATTTTTCTAGCAAGGATGATCTTAAGAAGTGGCTTTATGCGTCTATTGACGGGGAAGTGCCTTTTGGTTAGAATAATTACGTTATCTAATTATTATAAAAATAAAAATTAGGAAAATTTATGGCCTATTTTAGCAAAAATTTAGAAGATCCCAAAATAAAATTTTATAGGAAAAGATGGTTTGTAATTTTAGCTACTTTACTTTTAATTTTAATTTTAGGCATGGGAGGAATATTTTGGAAATTGGGCAATGTAATTGACAAGGTTTCGGAAGGAAGCCTCTTTTCAAGTTTTCTTCACGCCGTTCCGGGAGTTAAGGATGAACTTCAAGGAGAGAAGGAGGGTAGAATCAACGTTTTGCTTTTGGGCATGCGGGGAGAGGAAGTTGAAGGGGGCGGTCTCTTGGCGGACACTATTATGCTTATCAGCCTTAAGCCTTTGGAAAATAAAGTGGCTATGATTTCTATTCCGCGCGACCTTTATGTTACTGTTCCAGGAACTCAAGAAAAACAAAAAATAAACGCCGTTCACTTTTATGGAGAAGAGAAGGGAGAAGGCAATGGGTTGAAAGATATGAAGCAGGTGGTAGGAGAAATTTTGGGACTCCCTGTGCATTATGCGGCCAGAATTGACTTTAAGGGTTTCGTAGAATTAGTTGATTCAGTTGGGGGTATTCCTATGTATTTAGACAATTCTTTTGTAGAGCCCTTGCAATTCCTAGGTCTAGAAAAAAGATGTGATAAGGTTAATTTTGTTGTACCTTCGGGAAATTTTGAAACCAAAAAAGTTACCAGAAAAAACGGGACTTATTATACGAAGGAATACCCACTATGTTATCCTAAAACTCCTTCGGAATGTGGAGGCAAGTTTCAACTTCCAGCTGGAGACGTGGTTTTGACTGGAGAACAGGCTCTCTGCTTTGCCCGCTCACGGGTTACTTCAAGCGACTTTGAAAGAGCAAAAAGGCAGCAAATAATTCTTCAGAAGCTTAAAGATCAACTCCTAAAGATTGGAACTTTAACGGATTTTGAAAAAGTTAACAATATCCTTAATAGTCTCGGAGATAACGCCAGGACCGACCTTGAAGCCTGGGAAATGAAAAGATTTCTGGATATTTATAAGAGTATGACTGACATTCAGATCTATCAAAGAGTTTTAGAGAACAGCGAGGAAGGCTTGCTCTATAATCCTCCCGAAAACGGAGCTGGTTATATTTTGCTTCCCATTGGAAACAATTATGAGAAAATTCACGAAATGGCGGCCAATATTTTTACCCTGCCGCCGCAATCGGATATCAAACCTAAATAAAAAATAACCCAGCAGGAGAATTTATTAACCGCAATGAAATTATCGATAGTTATAACTAGTTATCACAATCCAGAGCTTTTGAGAGTCTGTCTTGATTCAATAAAGAAAAATGTCTCTCTTGAGGAATTGGAAATTATTGTAGTTGAAAGTGAGGCTCAGGAAGAAACAGAGCTTTTAATGAGGGAAGATTATCCAGGAATAAAGTTTTTTCCATATCGGAGAAATGTCGGCTTTCAGGAATTAGTGAGAAAAGGAATTGAGCTTGGTCAGGGAGAATTTTTTTTGATTATCAACGGAGATATCATTGTTAAAAAAAATTCGGTGGAGAAATTGTTGGAATTTATTGAGGGACATCCTCGTGTGGGCATGGTCGGCCCAAAACTCATAAATTTCAACGAAACGCTTCAATATTCCTGCTTTCGTTTTTATTCGCCACTCACAATTGTATATCGCAGAACTTTCTTGGGAAAATTTTCTTTTGCCAAGAAAAAACTGGACAGTTTTTTAATGAAAGATTATGACCATCTTTCTCCCAAAGAAGTAGATTGGCTTATGGGTTCCGCTTTGATGGTTTCTCGCGCTGCCCTGGAGAAAGTCGGACCGATGGATAGCCGTTTTAAAATGTATATGGAAGATACGGATTGGTGTCGGCGATTTTGGGAGCAGGGATATAAAGTTGTGTATCTTCCTAATTCCGAAATGTATCATTACCACGGGAGAGGATCCGCAGGAAAAAATGTTCTTTATTCCATATTTTTCAATTGGTTAACCCGGGTTCATATTCTGAGCGCGATAAAGTATTTCTTAAAGTATTTTGGTAAACCTTTGCCAAAGCATGACTAAATGGAACAAATCTTTAAAGAAGGAGAAAGAGAAAAAGAAGAATTGTTGAAAAGCAGAAAAACTTTTCACCGTTACCTGTTTTTATTTTTCTTAGCCTTTTTACTGGGGGGCGTTTTTTGGATTGGCTTTAGCCTGGGTAAATCAGAGCGTGTTTCTAAAATGGAAGTTTTTAAACTTAGTAACACGGAAATAGAAAATAAACTTCCTCTAGAAAAGAAAGAAATTGATTTTTCAATTTTTTGGAAGGTTTGGGATTTAGTGAAAGAAAAATATGTTGATGGGGGAAAGCTGGATGCTCAGAAAATGGTTTATGGAGCAATTAGAGGAATGCTTAAAGCTACAGGCGATCCTTATACGAACTTTTTTGATCCAGAGGAAACTAAGTCTTTTTCTCAGGACCTAGAAGGCAGCTTTGAGGGGATTGGAGCAGAATTAGGAATTAAGGACGAAATTCTAACGGTCATCGCGCCCCTCGGGGGTTCGCCAGCGGAAAAAGCGGGATTGCGTGCCGGAGATAAAATTATTAAAATTGACGACCGCCAAACCCTGGACATTAGTATTTATGAGTCGGTTGATTTAATTCGGGGAAAACGGGGAACAGAAGTTAAGCTTACTATTCTCAGGGAGGGAGAAGAAGAAGCCAGGGAGATTTCAATTACTAGAGAGACAATCGAGGTAAAAAGCGTGGAATTGGAATTTTTAGAAGGAAATATTGCACATCTAAAAATTAATAAATTCGGAGAGAAAACGTCTAGGGAGTTTGACCTAGCGGCTAATAATATTATTGAGAAGGAAGCCGGGGGAATAGTGCTGGATTTAAGGAATAATCCCGGTGGGTTTTTGGACAAATGCGTAGAAATTGCCAGTCGGATGATGCCTAAAGACAAAACCGTGGTAATTGAAGAAGGAACTAGCGGAAAAAATGAAACGTTGTATACCCAAGGCGGGGATAAATTGAGTAGTTTTCCTACCGTTGTTCTGATTAATGAAGGGAGTGCCAGCGCTTCTGAAATTTTAGCCGGAGCCCTGAGAGATAATTTAGGCGTTCAACTAGTTGGAGAAAAATCATTTGGAAAAGGATCGGTTCAAGAATTAATAAATCTGCCCAAAGAATCCAGTGTCAAAATCACTGTGGCAAAATGGGTGATGCCTAACGGTGAATATATAATGGAAAAAGGAATTATTCCTAATTTTGAAGTAAGCTTATCCAAGGAGGACTACGAAAATAATCGCGATCCGCAATTAGACAAGGCCCTGGAAATATTAAAGGAAAAAATTAATTAGTTTTCGAGTTTTTTATAGATGTTTCAAACTAAAAGCATTCTAAAGAATAATATCCAATAAAAAATTATTTTTAAATTTTTAATTATGAGAATCGTGCTTTTAAGGGAAGTTAAAAATTTGGGAAAAGCCGGGATTATTAAGGAAGTACCGGATGGTTTCGCCCGAAATTTTTTGCTTCCTCAGAAAATGGCTGAAATGGCGACTCCTTTGGCGATTCAAAAAAGTGAGCTGAAATTAAAAAAAGAGACTGAAGCAAAAAAGGAATTTTTAAAAGAAATTCAAGAATTAAAAAATAAGCTGGAAAAGGAAGAAATTTTAATCAGCGCTAAAGAAAAAAACGGAAAACTTTTCGGTTCCATAAGCCAGAAAGATATTTGTGAAAAACTCAAAGAAAAAGGAATAATAATTAAGCAAGAAGACATTATAATTGAGGCGGTTATAAAAAAAATAGGGGAGTATAAAATTGAAGTCAATCTCGAATCGGGAATTAGGGTTTTTTTAAGGTTAAAAGTGGAAGGGGAAAAATAATTAAAAATAAAAGAAAAAGTTAAGAGTCGCGAGGGGGCGACTTTTTATCTTAAGTAAGATTAAAAAATTAGAGATTAGCCATATGAAAAACCGAAAATTTATTTTTGTGGTGGGAGGCGTAATGAGCGGGGTGGGGAAGGGAATCACTACTTCTTCCCTGGGAACCATCCTTCAAGCGCGGGGCTTTCGAGTGACCGCTCTAAAAATTGATCCCTATATTAATGTGGACGCAGGAACGATGAATCCGACGGAACACGGAGAAGTTTTTGTTTTAGATGATGGAGACGAGACGGACCAGGATATGGGTAATTATGAGAGATTTCTTGGTCAATCGCTTTCCCGGTCCAATTATATGACAACGGGTCGTGTTTATGAAACGGTTATTCGCAAGGAAAGAAATCTGGAATATAAAGGAAAATGCGTTGAGGTGGTTCCGCATATCCCATTGGAAGTAATTGAGCGCATTGAGAAAGCCTCACGCCGAGCTAATTCTGACATAACCATAGTGGAGATTGGGGGTACGGTGGGAGAGTATCAAAACATCCTTTTTCTAGAAGCGGCCAGAATGTTAAAAATTAAACATCCTCAAGATGTCCTTTTTGTTATGGTGAGCTATCTCCCTATTCCTTCAAAAATTGGCGAAATGAAAACCAAGCCAACCCAATACGCCGTACGCACCTTAAATGAAGCAGGTATCCAGCCAGATATTATCGTGGCTCGGAGTGCGACCTACTTAGACGCCAAAAGAAAGGAAAAGATCTCAATGTTTTGCAATATTCCGGAAAAATATGTGATTTCCGCTCCCGACATAGAATCAATTTACGAAGTACCAATAAATTTTGAACGAGATGATTTAAGCCGTTTAATCCTTAAAAAGTTGGGATTAAAATCAAAGAAGAGCCATTTAAAAGAATGGTATGACCTAGTTGAAAAGATAAAAAATTCAAAGGAAAAAATTCGAATTGGTTTAATCGGAAAATATTTCGGAACGGGCGACTTTATTCTTTCTGATGCCTATATCAGCGTGATTGAAGCAATTAAGCATGCTGCCATTAAAAATCTGAAAAAACCGCAAATTGATTGGATTAATAGTGAACTTTTTGAAAAAGAACCTTCAAAAATTGAGGATTTAGTTAATTATGATGGAATAATTATCCCCGGTGGTTTTGGCTCACGGGGGATTGAGGGAAAAATAAAAGCGATTGAATTTGCCCGGGTAAACAAAATCCCTTTTTTCGGGCTTTGCTACGGAATGCAATTAATGGTCGTGGAGTTCGCTCGCCATGTCCTGGGTCTCAAAGATGCGCATACTACCGAGGTACGGCGAGAAACTCTAAATCCAGTTATTGATATTATGCCGGAACAGAAAAAAAACTTAGCAGACAAAAATTATGGCGCAACCATGCGCCTAGGGGCTTATCCGGCGATTTTATATAGCTGCACCTTAGCCTACCGAGCGTATAAGAAAAAAAGGATTTCCGAACGTCATCGTCATCGTTGGGAAGTGAATCCTGATTATATTGAGAAGCTTAAAAAAGCCGGGTTGGTTTTTTCCGGACAATCTCCTGATAAAAGATTAATGGAAATTACTGAGTTGCCGATTTCCAAACACCCCTTCTTCTTGGGTACTCAATTTCATCCGGAATTTAAATCCAATCCCTTAGACGCTCATCCACTTTTTTTGGAGTTTATTAAAGCGGCTGGAGAAAAAAATAAAAAACGATTTTCTAAAGAAAGTCATTAAAAAATCGTTTCAGTCTTTTCTAGGATTATTAAACGACAGAGACAAAAGTTTTTTTAAGAGTTCTTCCCGTAAAGGAAACGATCTTTTTAGCCTTAAATTCTACCAGTCCATCTTTTAAAGAGAAAAGCGTATCGTCCTCTCCGCGTTTCACATTTTTTCCTGGCTTATATTTTGTCCCTCTTTGACGAATGATGATTTGACCCTGTTTTACTTTTTGTCCTCCGAAGATTTTTACGCCTAATCTCTTGGAAATAGAGTCTCGTCCAAGTTGAGTTGACCCCCCGGCTTTTCTGTGTGCCATAAATTTACTATTTAACTAGTTGACTTTTTGCCATCTCTTCTAGTGGCCATTTTTTAAATACGGGTTAAATTATATCCAGAATGTGTTATAATGTCAACAATGAAAGAGAAATTAATTAATTTCTGGCGACAAAACGAAACAAAAACAGTTCTGGCTATTGGCCTGGTTTTAGTTTCGCTCATTTCTTTCCAAGCCGGTTATCTCAAGGGGCAATCAGGAGAAGAAGGTCCTGTGGTGGTAGAGAAAAATACTGAGTGTCCACTCCCTCAAGTTAATAAAAATGAATCTATTGAGACTACTGAAAAATTTGTTGTCACTAATCAGAAAGAAGTGATTTCAAAGGAAAAAGAACTGGTTTCGGAGCAAATTCAAGGAAATGCAGAAAACATTAAATGTCTCTATGTGGGAAGTAAAAATTCTAATAAGTATCATTTACCCAATTGTCGTTGGGCGAAAAACATAAAACCGGAAAACTTAATTTGCTTTTCTTCTCTTGAAGAGGTTCAAAAAAAGGGTTATCAGCCAGATAAAAATTGCATAAAATAAAAAATTTTTCTATTATATAGTTAATTATATAATTAACAGACAGAGTCCCACGCCCGTTTATTTTAATTAATTTTAGACAATTAGCCAGATTATGAAAAATAAAAAGATAGTCACTATTTCTTTAGGTGGTTCAATAATCGTTCCGGATGAAATAGATTGGGAATTTGTCAGAGATTTTAAAAAACTCATAAAAGAACAAATTGTCAAAGGTTACAGATTTATTATTATTACCGGAGGGGGGAAGCTAGCTCGGCGTTATCAGGAAGCGGCGATAAAAATTACTCGTAAAATTACAGCGGAAGATCAAGATTGGCTAGGAATCCACGCTACTAGAATGAATGGTCACTTTATTCGGACTATTTTTCGCGATTTGGCTCATCCGATTATCAATACTAATCCAAACGACTTGGAAAATTTTTACGGTTTCAAGGAAAGTATTTTAGTGGCGGCCGGTTGGCGACCGGGCTTTTCCACGGATTATGACGCCGTGCTGTTGGGAAAATATTTCGGAGTAAGAAAAATTATCAATCTCTCCAATATTGATTATGTTTATAGCCAGGATCCAAAAAAATATCCCCAAGCAAAAAAACTTGAAAAACTTACTTGGGCCAAGTTTCGAAAAATAGTAGGGGATAAGTGGGATCCAGGACTGAATGCT
This sequence comes from uncultured Bdellovibrionales bacterium, assembly GCA_964630615.1. Classification (GTDB taxonomy): domain Bacteria; phylum Patescibacteriota; class Minisyncoccia; order Moranbacterales; family UBA2206; genus CAZVVG01. The sequence continues at coordinate 7,014 of CAZVVG010000009.1, read as the reverse complement.
CCCTTTGATCCTATTGCCTCGAAAATCGCACAGGCCAATGGAATGGAAGTGGCCATAATGAACGGCCGCAATCTTAAAAACATTCAAAACTACCTAGAGGGTAAGAAAATTAAAGGCACAATTATAATTTAAATCTCTGAATAATTATTTTTTTGTGTCTGAGGAGAAGCCAGAAGATTAAATAGCTTAAAAGAGAAAAAATAAGAGCCCACAATACAAAACCTAAAACCAAAGGAAGAGCGATTTCAAATAAAATGTATTTACTCAGAAAAAATTTGTAGCTGGAAGTATAATTAAAACTCTTAAAGTGCTGAACCAAGTTTGAATAACTTTCGTCAGAGATAAGTGCTCCAGTCTTCGCGGCTAAAGGAAGAATTGCTAAAGTGGACCACATATTTGTGGCCAAGGCTCCGGAAATAGCCGATAAGCGATTAAAGCCAAAAAGTGAGGAAAAAATAAGAGCAGCGGTGACTCCTTCTCCTGGAATGATTCCTAAAAATATTCCGAAAGCCAACCCTGCGGCAATTTTATGAGGCGAATCTTCAAGGAAAAAAAGTTTTTTTACGAAACTTTTTATTTTAGGGTAAAGCTTCATATTTCTTTTTTCTAACTCCTTATTTTTTAACAGTCAGGCCGACGCTTTCTTTGTCAATAATTTTCGCTTTTTCTACCTCCCTTTTATTTTCTTCAGAAAGAGAATCCAGGATATTTTTTAAAGCCAGACCGTCCACCTTAGTGACTAAGTCCCATTTTTCAAGAGGATCTAAAATTTCTTTAAGCCTAGTCTTATCATACTTGTAAGTTTTTCTCAGAATTTTAGTTAGGCTTCCTTTTTCTCCGAAGATGCGAGTTACTCCCTCCTGTTGCATATATCGGAGAAGATCTTCTTGAATTTTTTCGAGGCGCTCTTTAGTTAGGGAAATAGCCGATTTCAATTCAATATATTCTTCAATCAGTTTTTTTATAATTTCAGTTTCAAATTTTCTTAGTTCTTTGAATTTGTGTTTCCAGAGTGGACAGAGTTTTTGATAGCCGCACCAGTCGCAAAGCGGTGAAGGGGTAGGTTCGAATTTACCGGATTCAATAAGCCGAATTGTTTCCAGAAAAGACGCTTCACTTTTTTTTAATTGTTCCTTAGTCCTTTTTGAGGTCAACTTAACTCCATGCTTGAGGTAATAAAGACTGACTTTTATTTTATCTAGGTTTCTTTCTTCCTGAGGATAGCGGGAAAGAAAAGCTCGAAGGTAGATCGAAAGTTGCACATCGTTATCAACTTTTTCCTGGGAAGGCATTTTCCGGTTAGTTTTATAATCAATAATTTCATAACCCTCCTGAGTCTTGTCAATCCTGTCAATTATTCCTGAAAGAAGATGGCGATTTTCTTGGTTTCCAATTTCGACTTGAAAACGAGACTCCAAATCAATAACATTGACTTCGGCGGGATTATTTTTTTGATAATAATCTTGTAAAATTCTTATGCCCTGGGAAAAAGCCGAACGCTCTTCTTCAGGGGAGTCGAAAATCGCTGGATTCCAGTTCTGACTAAAAAATTCCAGAGCCTGTTCCAAATTGGGATAAAGAATGCCTGGCGCATGGATAAATTTTAGGGTTGAGTGAAGAGTGGTTCCAAAAATAGCCTCCTTTGATTTAGGAGTTTTGATTTTATCCACTTCCTGGAATTTATATTTAAGCGGACAAGAAGAGTAGGTATCTAGGGAAGAATAAGAAATACGCATAATTTTAGTTATTTTGGCTTAAGTTTAATCTAAAGAGAAAAGCAGGTCAAACTTTCATTTTTTCCTAAAAGGTGTATAATTAGAAGGGTCGTAAAAGAAATCCCTTTTGATATTTATAAAAAATGTTTAAAAACGTACTGGAACCAAAACAGGACGAAATGTTTAAGTTTGTTATTTTTTGTGTAACGATAGTCTTCATTACTTTATTTGCTTCAGCCTGCCTAGATTTGCTAGGCTAATTTTTTGTCGGGGGAGAGAAGTTTAAAAGAGGAAATAAAACTTGACTTCTAGATGGTTTTTGTTAATATATTAATACCTACTAAAACAGTAGGATATTAATTTAATCAAAATGAGATACTCAACTCGGGCTGAATATGGTCTGATGGCCATGGTTAATTTAGCCAAAAATTATCCACATAGAAAAAACATAAAACAGATTGGCAGGGAAGAGAAGATTTCTCTTAAATATTTGGAGAAATTGATGGGAAAATTAAAAAAAAATAACTTAGTCAAGAGTCAGAAAGGAAAAAGCGGTGGCTATGCCTTAAATCAGAATCCAAAGCTTCAGAGCGTCGGGCCGATCATTGAAATTTTGGAAGGGTCGATTGCTCCTATGAAATGCGCTGAAAGCGATCATTCTTCTTATTGTAATTGTCCCTCCAGCCAGGTTTGGATTGAATTAGGAAGGCAAATAAAAAAGACTCTGTATAAAATTAAGCTAAGTGATTTAATTCGGAATTAAATGAAAAACTTTCAAAAGATTTATTTGGATTATGCCGCTACAACTCCTTTAGATAAAGAAGTTTTGCGGTCCATGTTGCCCTATTTTAAAGAAAAATTTGGCAATCCAATGTCAATCCATATTTTTGGCCAGGAAGCGGAGAGGGCGATAGAAAAAACTAGGGAAGGCGTAGCCAAATTTTTAGAGTGCCTTCCTGAGGAAGTAATTTTTACCTCTGGAGCAACCGAAAGTAATAATTTAGCCATTAAAGGATTGATTAAAAAATACTATTTTGAAAAGCCAAAGACCAAAAAAATAAAACCTCATATTATTACTACTGTCTTTGAACATCATTGCGTCTTAAATTCAATTAAGTTTTTGGAAAAATCGTTTCAGGCGGAAGTGACCTATTTACCTGTTTCTGAAGAGGGGATAGTTAAATTGGAGGATTTAAAAAAAGCGATTAAACCGAGTACTCTCTTAGTTTCCATAATGTACGTTAACAATGAGATTGGAACGGTGCAACCCATTAAAGAAATCGGTAGAATGTTGGAAGTAATTAACAAGAACCGAAACCGAGAAGAAGGAAGAATATTTTTTCATACGGACGCAACCCAGGCGTTAAATTATTTTGATTGCCGAGTAAAGAAAATCGGAGTAGATCTTCTTTCTTTTTCAGCGCATAAGATTTATGGACCCAAGGGAATAGGAGCTTTGTATCTAAAAAAAGGAACGCCAGTGGAACGGATTCAGGATGGAGGAGATCAGGAATTTTCTTTGAGATCAGGAACTCACAATGTAGCCGGAATCGTCGGTTTAGGAGAAGCTATTAATCAGCTCAAAACTAAGAATGTGAAAAATAAAGCGAAGAAAATCTTAAACCTAAGAAACTATTTAATTCAGAGAGTTTTAGAAGAAGTTCCCGGGTCAAGATTAAATGGGTCGAAAAAATTTCGGTCTCCAAATAACGCAAATTTTAGTTTCCTTAATCTGGAAGGGGAGAGCTTAATTTTGTCTTTGAGTTTGGCGGGAATTGCTTGTTCGACGGGTTCGGCTTGTTCTACGGGCAGTCTAGAGCCGTCTCATGTTCTTTTGGCTCTCGGACTTAGTCCAGAACAAGCTCATGGCTCACTCCGCGTAAGCCTGGGAAAATTTACCACTAAAAAGGAGCTAGATATTTTTATTGAAAAGCTTAAAATAACTGTAAAAAATTTGCGCAGGATTTCGGGTAAAGTTTTGGAAGAATATTATAAAAAATAAAAAATATGCAATATTCAAAAAAAGTAATTCAACATTTTACAAAACCCAAAAATCGGGGGAGGATTAAAAATCCTTCTGGTGTTGGTGTCGTCGGTAATCCAGTCTGCGGAGATTTAATGAAAATATATATTCAGATTGAAAAAGGAATAATTAAAGATATCAAATTTGAAACTTTAGGTTGTGCGGCCGCCATTGCTACCTCTTCTATGGTAACGGAATTAGCCAGGGGGAAATCCGTAGGGGAGGCGGAAATGATCACCCGGAAAAGCGTGGCCGAGAGTTTAGAAGGACTACCTCCGATAAAAATGCATTGTTCCAATCTGGCCGCGGAAGCTTTACGTCAAGCGCTGGATAATTATAAAAATAAAAAAATTAAAATAAAATAGAAATAACAAATTTTTCTGAAAGAAATTTCTGTTCATTTCTCTTTAGAGGGGAGAAGCTTTAAGATTAGATAAAGAGTCGCACAATATATCTTTTACGACTCTGTAAAGGATTTAAAAGCTTCAAATAAAGGAAAAGAGGGTCATTTACTCCCCTCTTTTTATTTATAATTATTTTGTTAAAATTTATAAATATCTCATGGGATTAATCGAGGCTCCTACTGGAATCATTAAACCCTTAACGTATTTGGATTCTTTTATTTCAAAAGAATCTTTAACAAAAACCGAAAAATGAAGATGAGGTCCCGTCGAATATCCAGTATTGCCACTGACGCCAATTTTTTTCCTACTCTCAACCTTTTCTCCTTTGGAAGCGGAAATTGAGCTAAGATGGCCATAAAGAGTCAATAAGCCATCTCCATGGTCAAGAGCAATCCATTTCCCATAGGCATAACGTCCGTTGTTTCCAGTTGCCAAAACTTTTCCCGACTTGGCGGAGTAAACCGTTACGTATTTACCATTGGTTCCAAAATCAATTCCATTGTGAGGTTTACCGCCATAAGCTCCTTGTTTCGCGTAAGAAGTCATCCCATAGCCCTGCGTGATATTTACTTTGGAAACAGGATAATAAAAATAGTCACCCTTACTTGGAGGAATTTTTGAAAAATCTATATTATCGTTTTTTCCTGACTCTAATTCATAGATTTCATTGTCAATTTCGTCCAGCAACTTTTCGTATTTTTCCTTTTCCGCTTGGGTTTGAGCTAAGTATTTTGATTTTTGCTCTTCATTTTCCTGAAGAGAAAGATTTTTTCTCTCCAATTCCTCCTTTAATTTTTCACTCTCGCCTTCTTTTTCTTCTAATTGACCTTGTTGATTCTCTAACTCCTTTTTAGTTTTTTGAATATTCGCCAAGACCTCATTAATTTTTGTTCCAAACTGCTTAAGGGATTCGGGCCTACGAAGTAAGTCGGATAATTTATTTTCTAAGATCACTAAATCCAGCATTCCTTCCTGATTGTTTTCGTAATAACTCTGCATCAGTCCCCTTAGGATTTTTTTCTGAAAATTAATTTGTTTTTCATTTTCCTTTATTCTATTCACCAGGTTTTCAAGTTGACTCCTTGTTTCGGTCAATTTTTCACTAGTGGTTTCAAGTTCTTGAGAGGTTTTTTCCTGATTTCGATTAATCAGTTGAAGTTGACTCGCGATGCTATCTGCTTGTTTCTCTTTTATTTTTATGAGAGAATTATAAGTTTTCGCCTTGTCCTTTAATTTATCGCACTCTCTTTGTTCTTCGGAAGTGAGAAGTGAACTGTCGCAATCTAAGGCAATCGTTCTTTGTTTACAAAAAAATACCAACATAAAAATGAAGACTGCAAAGCCAAAGATAGATAGATATTTCTTATTTCTTAACACCTCCATTTTATTAACTAGATTAATCTTAAAGCTTGATTAATTCTTTTTAAGGTTTCTTCCTTGCCTAAAACCCAGGCACATTCAAAAGGAGAGGGTGATTTTTTTTCACCAGTCAAGCTTACTCTCAGCGGCCAAAGCAACTCTCCTCGCTTATTTTCAGCGGCGGCCAAAAGGATTTTTTCTATATTTTCCCTGGTCCAATATTTTTCTTCAATATTTTCTAGGAGGATCAGAGATTTTTTCAACGAAACGCTGAGTTCCGCGTCCGTCATCTGTTTCCAATAAAGAAGTTTTTTTTCATAGTGGATATCCAGAAAGAAAAAAATGCCCCTGTCCCCTAGCTGGGAAAAATTTTCTCCCCGACTTCTTTCTACAGAGATTACTTTTTTAATATATTCCTGAGTTTTTCTTTCAGCCGGGACTTTTTTATAAAAATCTTTATCTTTTAAAAAATTCAGAGTTTCGGTATAAAGTCTTTCCAAATCCATCTTTTTTAGCTGTTCCTTATTTATCCAGGTCAGTCTTTCTAAATCAAAAATACCACCCGAACGGTTTAGCTTTGAAAGCTCAAACTGCTCAATCATTTCTTCCAGGGAAAATATTTCCTGTTCGGTTTTGGGGTTCCAGCCCAAAAGAAGAACATAATTTAAAAGCGCTTCTTTAGAAAAACCTTTTTTCCTAAATTCTTCCACACTTACACTATCTCTTCTTTTAGAAAGCTTCTTTTTGTCCTGATTAAGCATATTGGGCATATGGATGAATTGAGGGATATTTTCCTTCCAACCAAATGCCTCATAAAGAATCAGGTGCTTTGGGGTACTGGGAAGCCATTCGACTCCCCGAATTACATGGCTTATTTTCATCAAATAATCGTCAATGACTACGGCCAGATGATAGGTGGGAAAGCCATCGGATTTTAAAAGGACCTGATCATCAAGAGTTGAGTTGTCGACTTCAATATGTCCAAAGACAAGATCTTGAAAAGTCGTTTTTCCCTCGGGAATTTTAAGACGAATAATATGAGAATCCCCCTTTTTTATTTTTTCTTGGATTTCTTCCGGAGTTAAACTTAAACACTGCCGATCATATTTTGGAGCTATTTTCTTTTTTGACTGATCTTGTCGTAATTTTTCTAGTCGGGCTGGAGAACAAAAACAATAATAAGCCTCTCCCCTTTCAACTAATTGTTGAGCATATTTTTTATAGAGAGCCAGCCTTTCTGATTGAATGTAGGGGCCGAAATTTCCTATTTCAATTATTCCTGGATAATTCTTTGATTCCTTAAGGTTTTTTTCGGGTGATATTTTAGGTCTTTCCGTTGTTATTTTTGGCCCCTCCTGGTAATCCAGTCCAGTCCATTGAAGCGAGCTGATTAAAGATTCTACCGATCCAGAAACATATCTTTTTTGATCGGTGTCTTCAAGACGCAAAATAAAATCGCCCCCAGTTTTTTTAGCGAAAAGAAAATTAATCAAGGCGGTTTTCAGACCGCCAA
>CAZVVG010000008.1:0-30207 GCA_964630615.1 uncultured Bdellovibrionales bacterium | reverse complement strand
AAACTCTTTTTTATTTTTAAGAAAAGCTAGGGAAGCGAAAAATTTTTGATAAATTAGCGATTTTATGTTATGGTTTTCACATATGAAGCAATCCCAACTCTTTACGAAAACCCAAAGAGAAGCCCCAAAAGACGAGGTTAGTGTGAACGCAAAACTGCTCATTCGAGCCGGCTTTATGGATAAATTAATGGCCGGTGTGTATTCCATTTTGCCCCTGGGTCTTTTGGTAATGAAAAAAATTGAAAATATCATCCGAGATGAAATGAATGTGCTTGGAGGCCAGGAAATTTTTATGCCCACTCTTCAGCCCAGGGAAAACTGGGAAAAAACTGGCCGGTGGTCAGGTATGGACGATTTGTATAAAGTCAAAGACTCAACCGGCAAAGAAATGGCATTGGGACCAACTCACGAAGAGATCGTGGTTCCGCTAGTAGAAAAACATCTTAACTCTTATCGGGATTTGCCTTTTTCCGTCTATCAGTTTCAAAATAAATTCAGAATGGAGTTGAGATCCAAGTCCGGAATTCTTCGGGGAAGAGAATTTATTATGAAAGATCTTTATTCTTTTCATTTAGACGAAAAAGATCTGGATGACTATTACGAAAAAGCCAAGCAAGCTTATTTTAATATTTTTGAGAGGGTGGGCTTGGGTCAAGAAACTTATCTGACTTTTTCTTCGGGCGGATCTTTCTCTAAGTATTCGCATGAATTTCAGACTGTTACTCCGGCGGGTGAAGACGTGATTTATGTTTGTCAGCAGTGTCGACTGGCTGTTAACAAAGAAATTAAGGAGGAAACGGAAAAATGCCCGGATTGTGGAGCTAATAATTTCAGGGAAGAAAAGGCGATTGAAGTCGGCAATATTTTCAAGTTGAAAAATAAATATACTGCGCCTTTCGGCCTTCGAGTTTCTAACGAAAAAGGCCAAAAGCGCGAGGTTCTCATGGGTTGTTATGGCATTGGTTTGGGGAGGTTGATGGGGACTATTGTGGAAATCTACCATGATAAAAAAGGCATTCTTTGGCCAAAAACTGTGGCTCCTTTCCAGGTTCATCTTTTAAATTTAGGACAAAAAGAAGAAGCGGAAAAAATTTACGCAAAACTCATAGATCAGAAAATAGAAGTCCTCTATGATGACCGGGAATTGAGAGCCGGGGAAAAATTCGCGGATGCCGATTTGATTGGTCTGCCTTATCGGTTAGTTTTAAGCGATAAATCTCTGAAGGAAGGGGGGCTAGAATTAAAAGAAAGAAAGTCAGCCAAGGTCGAAATTTGCAAAGCTAAAGATTTAATAAAAAAGCTCCACAGACAATAGTCGCTTAGATTTATTCTGGCTTGAGGATTAGGGGATTTGTGTGCGAGATAAAATTTATTTTAAAGAGGATCTTTTTAAGTTTTGATTTTTGAGAGTTTTTAGTTTATAATTTTTTTGAAGCTAAAAAATATGTTAAGAGTTCTCATTGTCGAGGATGATCCGATGATTTCGGAAATCTACAAAAAGAAGTTTTCCCGGGAAGGTCACGAGGTTCTAACGGCGGTTTCCGGGGAACAAGTTTTAAATTTAGCCAAAAGAGAAAAAATCGACATAATTCTCCTGGATTTGATTATGCCCAAAATGGATGGCTTTGAGGTTATTAAGAATCTGAGAAGTGGCAGTTACGATCCAAAAATCAAGATAATTGTTTTCAGCAATATGAGTCAAAGCGAAGATCGGGAAAAAGCTTTGGAGCTGGGAGCGGATGGTTTTATTCTCAAATCTCAATATAATCCGAGCGAGTTGGTAGCGGAAGTGGTGCGACTTTCCAATCAGTACGTGGAGCAGGAAAAAAACGAGAAAAGAGAAAATGGAGAAGGTGAAAAAAAAGAAAATCCAAACCAAAAAAAGCGAATTTTAATGATCGAAGACGAAGATATTTTCATTGAAATGTTTGGAAAAAAACTGGAACAAGAAGGCTTGGATGTCACTTTTGCCAAAAATGGGGCTTGGGGCATTAAAGAAGCGTTGAGAGATGAATTTGATCTGTTTTTAATTGACATGGTCATGCCAGCCATGACGGGAGAAGAAATGGTTTCCCGGATAAAACTGAAAGAAAAAACCAAGAAGAAACCAATTATTATGCTTTCGGCTTCAGTAGAAAAAGAGGCCGAAAAAAAGGTGAGAGACTTGGGGGTTAATGACTTTTTCGTTAAGACCCAAATTACTCCCACCGAGTTGGCGAAAAAGGTGTTGACGCTACTTTCAAAATAATTATTTTTAAGAAAATAAATAAAAAAATAAAAAGTGCCTTTCGGACATCGAGAAAAAATGGAAAAAAACAAGATAAAGCTTATTAGCTTTATTACTTTTTTAAATGGGTTCTCTCAGTCGGTGGTGGTTTATGTCCTTTCGACTTTTTTTGAAAAATCTTCTGGCACGGTTAACGTCGGAATTTTTTACGCCCTGGCCTACTCCCTGGCCCTGATTACTTTTCTTAATCTTCACAAAGTCGTAAAAAAAATAGGTAAAGCGCGTACCTTCCTTTTTCTGGTTTTGCTTAAAATCGGGGCTTTAGCTTTTTTAATTTTTCTAGGCATCTCCAAACTTTCAGTTTTGGGAGCCATTTTTTATCTTTTTTCCACGGCTGCGGAATGGACCATGCTGGACGTTATCTTAGAATCTTTTTCTACCGATCGGGCTTCGGGAAGAATCCGGGGCTGGCATCTGACTATTTATAATACGGGTTTTCTTTTTGGTCCTTTTCTGGCAGTGAAGCTTTTGGAGCGCTTTGATTTTTCTGGAATTTTTGCTCTGGCTTTCTTTTTGAGCTCGCTTATTTTAATAATTTCCCTTTGGGGACTAAGAGAGGTTAACCAGGCTTTTTCTAAGAAGTTGGGCGTGAAAGAACTTTTTTTGAAAATTTGGCGGAGAAAAAATCTAGTGAGAATTTATTGCATCTCTTTTGTCTTGGAGGCTTTTTTTGCCTTGATGGTAATTTACGTTCCTCTTTATCTCGTCAATTCACTGGATTTTTCCTGGAGTCAGATTGGAAAAGTTTTCACGGTCATGTTAATCCCTTTTGTAATTTTGCAATATCCCATGGGTTTTCTGGCGGACAAAAAATTTGGCGAAAAGGAATTTATAATTTTTTCCCTGGTGTTAATGGGAATTTCTACCCTGGGAGTTTATTTTGTTTCCTCTCGCAGTTTGCTTGTTTGGTCAACCGTCCTTTTTGCCACCCGAATCGGTGCTGCAATTATTGAAGTCTTACGCGACTCTTATTTTTATAAGCAAATTGATGGAAGAGACGTGGATATTATTGATTTTTTTCGGACCGCGATGCCAGCCGGCTATATTTTTTCCACGACCCTTTCTTCTTTAGTTCTGATTTTTTTCTCTCTGAAAGCTACCTTTATCTTGGTAACTTTTTTGATTTTTTTGGCTCTTTATCCAGCGTTTGGATTGAGGGATAGTTCCGGAGAAGGAGAAGCCTGGAAAAAATTGAAAAGTTAACTAAAAAATGCTAGAATACTTGAAGAAGAGTATAATTTTTAAATTTGAAAAAATATGGCGATTGCAAAAAAAATAACGAGTTATTTGGAGAAAAACCACTATAAGTTTCAAAGTGTTGATCATAAAAAGACCTATACGGCTTGGGACGTGGCGCAAACGGGAAAAATAAAGCCGGAAGAAGTGGTCAAGGCTTTAGCGGTTAAAGTGGACAAGGAATACGTAATCGCCTTGGTGCCAGCGAATAGAAAGTTGGATAAGAAAAAGTTTTTAAAATTTTTAAAGACGCTTTGGAAAAAGGAAGGAAAAAAAGGTCCTCAGAAAGTTGATTTTGCCAAAGAAGCCTGGATGAAAAAGAACCTGCCCGGAAAGGTCGGAGCGATTCCTCCTTTTCCTGGCCTTTTGAAGTTGGAGGTCTATGCTGATAATCTTTTGGCTAAGAAAAAAACTCTCTACCTAGGATCAGGTGAATATCAAATCTCGTTAAAATTAAGTGTAAAAGAATATTTCCAGATTGAAAAAATTAACAAAGGAAGTTTCAGCCAAAAGCGATGACCTATAGAGTAAAAATCGATCAGTTTGAAGGTCCCTTGGATTTGCTGCTCAATCTAATTGAAGAACAGAAACTTGATATCGCGCGCCTCAGTCTGGCGGCGGTTACCAATCAATATCTGGACCATATTCGCAATCAGGAAGAGATTAAGCTAGAAAACTTATCAGATTTTCTTTCCGTAGCGGCGAGGCTGATTTTGATAAAATCCAAGTCGCTTTTGCCCCTCTTGTCATTAAGTCGCGAGGAAGAAGAGGAAATAGAGAATCTCACGGAAAAACTCAAAGAATACAAACGTTTCAAGGAAGTGGCTGCAAAAATCGGAAAATGGGAAAAAGAAGGAAAAATTTCTCTAAGTCGCGAAGGCTTTTTAGGGATAAAATCCTTTTTTTATCCTCCGGAAAATCTGGGAGTTTTTGATTTAAAAAAATATTTAAAGTTAATTCTTGAGGAAATTCCTTTAATTGATAAACTAGAAGAAGAGTGGGTCAGAGAAGTGGTTACTCTGGAAGAAAAAATTTGTGACTTAAAGAAATTTCTCCAAGAGAAAATAGAAACTTCTTTTGCGGATATCGTTTCTGAAAGCGGAGAAAAAGTAGAAGTAATTATTTCTTTTCTGGCAATGCTGGAAATGGTTAAACAAAGAATGGTCCTGGTTGAGCAAAAAGGCTTGTTTGGAGAAATAAAACTAAAAGGTCAAAAAGAGGATGGAAATAGATAAATTAAGGTCAATTTTAGAAAGTTTACTTTTTTTGAGCGGAGAGCCGCTAAAAATTTCCCAATTGGCTAAAATTACCAAAGTTTCAGAAGCGAAGGTGGAAGAAGCGGCGGATTTGTTGCAGGCAAGCCTACGTTCTCAAGAGCGGGGAATTATTCTAACAAAAAAGGAGAGCGAATTGCAATTAGCCACCAAGCCGGAAAACCTTCCTTTTATAAACCAGTTAATAAAAAGCGAGCGCCAGGAAAATTTGAGCCGTGCCGCGTTGGAAGTGCTTTCCATAGTGGCTTATCGCGGTCCGATTACCCGTTCGGACATTGAGTCGATCCGAGGCGTTAATTGCAGTTTTACTCTAAGATCACTTATGATGAGAGGGCTTTTGGAAAGAGTGGAAAACCCTAAAGATGGTCGGGGTTTTTTATATAAAATTTCTTTTGAATTTTTGAAAAAACTGGGAATAGAAAGCATCGAAAAGCTTCCAGACTTTCAGGAACTTTCTCGAGATCCCCGAATAGAAAGCGTTCTAAACAATTGATTTGATATTTTTTAATGAGCACCGCTATTTCTTTATTTCTTTTTTTAACTGCCTCTTTTTTTGTTCCTTTTTGGGCTTGGGGCAGTCTTGATCCAGAAGAGAATTTCCGGGAAATCGCCTGTTCTTTTTCCCAAGCTTTTGATTGCCAAGAAAAACTCGCTCAGGAAAAAGTGGCCGGGACCGCGACCCAGAAGGAAAAATTCCAGAATTATAATTATTCCCTGCCGGCGGAAGAAAAATTGCCGGTTGTTCCTCTTCCCAAAAGAAAAGAAAATGTGCCTGATTTTAAGATTTGGGCCGGTTCCTCGGTTGCGATTGACGCGGAAAGCGGAACCATCTTGCATTTTGACAATGGCAAAAAAAGAACCCAAGTAGCTTCTCTAACCAAAATAATGACAGCAATTTTGGTTATGGAAAAAATCAATAATTTGAATGAAGAAGTAATTATCACTCGGGAGGCCCTTCGAGTTCCGGGCACCGTGGTCGGCTGCCCGCGCAGTGGATATTGTTTGAGTAATCGGCTTTATGAAGGAGAGAAAGTCCGAGCCCTTGACTTGCTAAAAGCTATGCTTATGAATAGCGCCAATGATTCCGCCACGGCCCTAGCCGTTCATATTTCTGGTTCCTCCGAAGAGTTTTCTCGGTTAATGAACGCAAGGGCTAAGGAGCTAGGTTTAAAAGATACTAATTTTTGCACTCCTTCCGGATTAGAAACAGACGGGCAGGAAGAAAACTGCTATTCAACCGCTTATGATATCGCTCGCATTGCTGCCTTTTCCCTTAAGTATGATAAGATTTGGGAAATTATGAAAATACCGGAGGAAAGATTTTTTTCTACTAACGGAAAATATATGCACGAACTCCAAAATACAGATCTTCTGATTTCCACCATGCCTGATTGTCTAGGGGGAAAGACCGGTTTTACTCCTTTGGCAGGCAGGTCGCTTCTGACGGGAGCCATTGATCCAATGAAAAAACATAAAATTATTGCCGTACTTCTCAATGACGATAATCGCTGGGAAGATATGAAAGCTTTAGTCAATTGGATTTTTACTAATTATAATTGGCATTAAAAAACAAATGGAAATTGCTAAAATTCAAAACATTCCCGAGGCTTTAAATGCGTTAAAAGTTATTTCCACGGCGTTACTAGCTTTTCTCATCGCTTTTTTTTCTACCCCACTGCTTTCCCACCTTCTCTACAAAAAAAAGTTGGGCATCAAAATAAAAGAAAAATCGGTGGACGGAAAAAAGCTTACTTTTGTTAACGAACTCCATAGGCACAAAAACGGAACGCCAACGATGGGAGGGGTTTTGGTTTGGCTTACGGTTTTGATTTTAATTTATGCTTCCCATTACCTCTTTCCTTTGCTGGCTTCCTGGCTAGACATAAATTTTATTGCCCGATTAGATTTTTTTAGCCGTTCTCAGACTTGGCTTCCTCTCTTTGTTTTAGTTTCAGCCGGAATTCTTGGCCTGGTTGATGATTTTATGAGTGTGCGTGGATTAGGCAGTAATAAAGGAGGTGGAATGCGTTTTGCCATTCGCTTCGGCTGGTTGATCTTCATCTCTTTTTTAGGGGCGTGGTGGTTTTTTTACAAACTTGGCTGGGATCAAATTCATATTCCGGCTCTGGGTGATTTTAGCCTGGGTTTTTGGTATATCCCGCTTTTCATTTTTGTAATTATTTTTACGGCGATTTCTTCTAATGAAACTGATGGCCTAGACGGACTGAACGGAGGGATTTTGGCGATTGCCTTTTCTTCTTTTACGCTTATTTCTTATTTCCAAAACAAAATGGATTTAGCCTCTTTTTGTGCGGCTCTTTCCGGCGCTTTGCTGGCCTTTCTTTGGTTTAATATTTATCCGGCGCGTTTTTTTATGGGTGATACTGGAGCGGTTTCCTTGGGGATGACGTTGGGGATAATTGCTATGCTTACCAATTCAGCCTTAGTTTTATTTCTGATTGTTTTTGTTTATGTTCTTGAGTCGGGGAGCGTGGCAATTCAACTTTTCAGCAAAAAGTTTTTTAAACGGAAGGTTTTTTTAGCCGCGCCCCTTCACCATCATTTTGAAGCTAAGGGTTGGCCGGAAACCAAGGTAACCATGCGAGCCTGGATTATTACCCTAGTGACGGCTTTTCTGGGCGTGATTATCGGAATTTTTGGTATGGGAAAATATTATTAATTTTTCGAAATGATTTTTAATAAACCCTAAGAAACGTAAAAATAAAAAATGAAAAAAATTCAAGAAGCTCATCTAGAAAATAAAAAGGTCCTTGTTCGAGTAGATTTTAATGTTTCTTTTGCAGGGGAGAAAGTCAAAGAAACCTTTAAAATTAAAGCCGCTAAAGAGACGCTGGATTACCTCTTGGCGCAAAATAGCTCGGTGGCCTTAATTTCACACTTGGGCCGTCCTGAGGGAAAATTTCAGCCGGAATTTTCTTTAAGAAGGCTAGCCTTAGAGGCGGAAAAAATTCTAGGGATTAAAATCAATTTTGTGGAGGACTGCCTGGGTTTAAAAGTAACGGAAAGCTTAACCAAGTTGAGATCCTCTGAAATAATTCTTTTGGAAAATGTGCGGTTTTATCCTGGCGACGAAGAAAACAATCCACAGTTTTCTCGGGAGCTGGCGTCTGGTTTTGAAGTCTTTGTGAACGATGCTTTTAGTGCTTCACATCGAGACCATGCATCCGTGACCGGGGTTGCGAAGTTCTTGCCGAGCTTTGCCGGGTTACGTCTCCAAAAAGAAATAGCGGAGATGGAAAAAATAAAAACAGGATTTAAACGTCCGGCGGTAGCTATTATTGGGGGAGCCAAGATCGAAACTAAGCTTCCCATTTTGAAGTTTTTTGAAAAAAACTACGACTATGTTTTAGTGGGAGGAAAAATTGCCAATGAAGCCTTGGATCAAAAAATAATTTTTAATGAAAAAGTTTTCCTGCCGGTAGATTTTATTGATAACCGTTTAGATCTTGGTCCCAAAACCGTGGAAAAGTTTAAAGAGATTATTAAGCAATCACAAACTCTTGTTTGGAATGGACCGCTGGGAAAGTTTGAGGAAGAAAAATACGCCCGAGCAACGCAAGAAATTTTTAGTGTAATTTTGGCCTCCTCGGCTTACAAAGTAGCGGGTGGGGGAGAAACTTTAGAAATTCTTGAAAAAGAACAAGCTCTGAATAAATTTAGTTTTGTTTCCACTGGAGGAGGGGCAATGCTAGAATATTTAGGAGGGAAAAAAATGCCTGGAATTGAAATCTTAAGTTAATAAAAATTTTACATAAAAAAATGTCAACTATTAAGAAAGTTTTTGCCAGGGAAATTCTTGATTCTCGAGGGAACCCTACGGTGGAAGTAGAAGTGGAACTGGAATCAGGCGTAAGAGCTCAGGCCGCTGTTCCCTCCGGTGCCTCTACGGGAACTTACGAAGCGTTAGAGCTTCGAGACAAGGACGAGAGCCGCTATGGAGGACAAGGAGTTTTAAAGGCGATAGAAAATGTTAATGAAAAAATTGCCCAAATTATAAAAGGAAAAAAGTCAGAAAATCAAGAAGAGCTGGACAAAAAAATGGGTGAACTAGATGGATCGGAAAATAAATCGAATTTGGGTGCCAATGCTATCTTGGGAGTTTCTTTGGCGATTTCTCGAGCAACGGCGACAGAAGAGAAGATTTCCCTCTACCGTTATATCCAAAAGAAGTATAAATTTTCAGAAAATTTTAAGCTTCCCATTCCGATGTTTAATGTCATAAATGGTGGCCAGCATAGCGATTCGGGATTAAGTATTCAGGAATATAAAATTGTTCCTTACGGAATAAAAAGCTTTAAGGAACAACTGCGTGCGGGAAGTGAAATTTTTCAGCGGCTCAAAAAGATTCTCTCCGGAAAAGGTCAAACCATTTCCGTGGGGGACGAGGGCGGTTTCGCTCCTCAATTGGGAAGCAACACCGAACCTCTGGAGCTGATTAACCAGGCCATTGAGGAATCCGGATATAAAAAGAGCCAGGAAGTAGGCATTGGGGTGGATGCGGCGGCCTCTTCTTTTTATGAGGAGAAAGAAGGCAAATACCTTTTTAAGCCTGAAAATTCAATATTTTTCCGAGAAGCATTAATCAATATTTATAACGAATGGATAGAAAAACACAACGTTATTTCCGTGGAGGATGGTTTGGAGGAAAACGATTGGTCGGGTTGGCGGATGATGAATGAAAAAATCGGAAAAAAAATAATGCTCATTGGTGATGACTTACTAGTTACCAATGTTAAGCGGCTGGAAAAAGCGATTGCCGAAAAAGCCTGTAACGCGGTTTTGATTAAAGTCAATCAAATCGGAACGCTCACAGAAACAATTGACTGTATAAAATTAGCCAAGCAAAACCAGATAAAAACGGTTGTTTCTCACCGAAGTGGAGAAACCACAGATGATTTTATTTCTGATTTAGCGGTGGGAACCCAGGCGGATTATATAAAGTCCGGATCGCTTTCCCGAGGGGAAAGAATCTGCAAGTATAACCGTCTCTTGAGAATTGAAGAAGAATTAGAATAATTTCTTATTTCAAAAATATGAAAAAGATTATTTGTCTCGGTTCCGCCTGCAAGGATATTTTTTTTCCAACTTCTGAAGGAAAAATAATGGATACGCCCGAAGACTTGCTAGCCAAGAAAAAAATCGCTTTTGAGTTAGGAGCTAAATATAAAATCGAGGAAAGGTTTGAAACTTTGGGTGGTTGCGCGGTTAACGTGGCTTGCGCGCTTTCGCTTTTGGGCATTGAGTCAGCTTGTTATTCAAAACTAGGCGATGACAATGTTGGCCAGTGGATCAGGAGCCGACTGGCTGATTTTGGGATCAACCAGGAGCTGCTTAGTCAAGAAAGCGGTTTTTCCAGTGATCTTTCTGCCATTATTGTTGATCATAAAAGTGGCGATCGGATTATTTTTTCTAACCAAAAGGTTAACAGTACCCTGGAAATAGTTCCGGAAGAACTGGCCGAGGCCGAATGGATTTTTATTGGAGACCTTCAAGGAGATTGGGAAACGCACCTGGAAAATATTTTTGAGCTGGCCAAGGAAAAAGGAATCCGGGTGGCTTTTAATCCGCGCCAAAGCAATATCCACGATAACGCTCAAAAAATAGTTCAAAGTCTTCCTTTTTCGGAGATTGTCTTTCTTAATAAAGATGAGGCAATTGAGGTAGTTTCGGTTCTAGGAAAGTTTTCAAGTGAGGAATTGGAAGAGGAAAAATTTTTGATTTTAAAGCTTAAAGAATTGGGGGCTCAGATAGTTGTTATTACTGACGGGGACAGAGGCGCTTGGGCAACTGAAAAGGATCAGGTATTTTTTGTTCCAAGCATTAAGGTTGAGTCTATTGATTCGACCGGAGCGGGAGACGCTTTTTCCGGGGCTTTTTGGGCTGCCCATCTTAAGGGAAAAAGCCTAGCGGAATGTTTAAAGTGGGGAATAATTAACGGTGGCAATGTAGTTCAGTTCTATGGAGGACAAAAAGGATTGCTGAGTTTGGAAGAAATTGAAGAAAAAGCCAAAAAATTAGAGGTCAAAGAAATTTAAATTTATGGAAAATTTGGAAAAACTTCTAAGGCCTGCTTCTGTAGCCATTATTGGAGCCTCGGAAGAAAAAAATAAAATCGGTCATATTTTGGCAAAAAATTTGCTGGAGTTAGGCTATGCCGGGGAAGTTTTTTTAGTTAATCCCAAACACGAAAACCTTTTAGAAAAAAGATGCTATAAGTCGGTTTTGGAAATAGAAAAAGAAGTAGATTTGGCCATTGTGGCTATACCCGGAAAGTTAGTTTTGGAGGTTATCCGGGAAGCGAGTTTTAAAATGAAAAATTTTGTGGTTATTTCGGCGGGATTTTCCGAAATTGGCGAAGAAGGGAAAAAAAGAGAAGCAGAGCTTTTGCAAGTGGCAAAAGAGAGTCGGCTCAATATTTTAGGTCCTAATTGCCTGGGCTTTATTAATCCTGAACTAAAGCTAAACGCTTCGTTCGCTGGTGGAATGCCGGTGGCCGGAAATATTTCTTTTATCACTCAGTCTGGAGCGTTGGCGGTAGGCATTATGGATGCGGCCCAAAAAAAAGATCTGAGATTTTCCAATATTATTTCCGTCGGCAACAAAATGCAACTTGGAGAAGTGGAACTGCTCGAATATTTAGAGAAAGACGCAAGAACCAAAGTTATTGGGATGTATTTGGAGGGCGTAAGAAACGGTTCCAAGTTTATCGAAATCGCCCGAAGGATTTCCCAAAAGAAACCAATTGTGATCTTAAAGGCTGGAAAAACAGAAAGGACCCAGAAAGCCATCTCATCTCATACCGGAGCTTTGGCGGGCCGTGACGAAGTTGTGAAAGCGGTTTTTAAAAAAACGGGAATTATTCGGGCCAACGACGTTGATGAATTTCTGTCCTTGCTAAATCTCAGCTCACTGAATCAGCCGCCTGAAAATAAAGAGGTGATTGTGGTAACAAACGCCGGAGGCCTAGGCATTCTAACGACGGACGCTTTCAAGGGAAGGAGCCTAGAATTAGCCGAAATAAGTCCTCAAACCCAGAAAAAACTAAGGAAAATCCTGCCGGAAGAATCATCCGTTACCAATCCAATTGATATTTTAGGTGACGCGGATGAAAAACGCTACAGCCAGACTTTAAAGGCAATAAAAAAAGAAAAAGCTGATAGCTTTATTTGTCTTTTGACTCCTCAATACCAGACACCTGTCAAAAAAATCGCCCAAAAAATAATTAAGTTTAAGGAAAGTTTTTTTGAAGAGAAAAAAAGAATCATTACGGTTTTTATGGGTGAGAAAAAAGTTGAGAAGGCCATTGAAAAACTGAAGGAGAAAAATATTTCTAACTATTTTCTTGCGGAACAGGCCGTAAACGTTTTGGATAAGTATTATCAATGGGGAAGGCACTTAGCGATTCAATCCAAAAGTGAAGAAGAAAATTTCTTTGAGGTAGACGCTGGACGGAAAAATAAAATTTCCGCTTTAATTGGAAAAATTCAGAAGGAAAAGCGAAAAGCACTTTTGTTTTCCGAAGCCGTCTCAGTAATGAAGGGTTATGATATCGAGACAGTAGAATTTTACGCTCCGGACATAAAAGAGATTAGCTTTCCAGCTGTGGTCAAGGTTGACAGTTCCGAAGTTTTACACAAAACTGACAAAAAGGGCTTGATTTTGGGAATCAAAGATGTAGCTGGACTGGAGGGAGCGGTAGAAGAAATTCGGAATAATTTTCCGGGGGAGGGAATAATCGTTCAGCCACTACTCACGGGCGGCACGGAATTGATTTTGGGAATCAAGAAGGATGAAACTTTCGGACCGATTCTAGTTTTTGGTCTGGGTGGGATTTATGCGGAAGTTTTTAAAGCGGTAGATTTTATAATTCCCTTGGCCAGTAAAGAAGAAATTCGGAAAATATTGCTAGAGGGTCCGGCGGGATTTCTTTTTCGCAAAACAAGAGGCCAGATTGCTTGCGACTTGGAAGAAATTGTCCAAATCCTTTTTAATTTGCAGCTTTTAGCTTTAGAGAATCCAGAAATTAAAGAGTTGGATATTAATCCACTTCTTTCCTTCGGTCAAGGCAAAAAGTCAGTCGCTGTGGATGTGAAAATAATAATCTAGTTAAGATGGAAAAAGAGTGGAAAATTAAAGAACAAGATACTCTTTCTTTTGCTCCGGAGATTTTGAGAAAATATCACCCGGTGGTTTTAAAATTGCTTCAAAATCGGGGAATAAAGAAGACCGAAGAGGTAGAGAACTTTTTTGAATTTGACTATAATTCTGGTTTGAGTGATCCTTTTCTTTTCTCTCAGATGGAGAAAGCCATGGGCAGAATGGAAAAAGCCAAGGAAAGAAAAGAAAAAATTGCCATTTTTGGAGACTACGATGCGGATGGAGTGACGGCTTCCATTTTGCTTTTTGAAACACTCCAAGAGTTGGGCTTTGAAAAAGTCATAACCTATATTCCGGATCGCCAAGTTGAAGGTTACGGAATGAATGCGGAAGCGCTTACTTTTTTAAAAAAAGAAAAAGTTAATCTGATTGTAACTGTTGATTGTGGAATAACCAATCGGGAGGAGGCTCAACTGGCTAAAGAATTGGGAATGGAAGTCATTATTACAGATCATCACCATCTGCCTTCAAAATTGCCTCAAGCGGTGGCGATTATTAATCCCCAAGAAAGAAAAACTGATAAAAACTTCCAGGAACTAGCTGGGGTTGGAGTGGCTTTTAAATTTGCCCAGGCGCTTTATCAAAGAATGGACCCGGAGAACAGAGAAAAGTTGAAATGGGCTTTAGACTTGGTGGCCATCGGGACAGTAGGAGATTGTGTTCCGCTTTTAGGGGAAAATCGGATTTTCGTCAAGTATGGATTAGTAGTCCTTTCCAAAACTCGCCGCAACGGTCTTTTGGAAATGTTTCAGGTGGGAAAAATAAAAATCGGAGAAAACGATTTTCCAGACACTCATAAAATTGCCTTTCAGATTTCGCCTCGAATCAATGCGGCAGGTCGAATCGATCATGCTAATTTCGCCTTCGATCTGATTCTAGAAAAAGATCGGGCCAAGGCTCGCAGCTTGGCTTTGGAAATTGAGGCCAAGAATCAGGAACGGCAACGAATAACTTCAGAAATTGTCAGGGAGGTTAGGATTCTGGCGGAAAGTTTTTTCAAAGATAAGGAGTTGATTTTCGTGGAAAATGAACATTGGCCAGTAGGAATTTTAGGCTTAGTGGCGGGAAAAATTGCCGAAGAGTTTAATAAACCAACTGCCATTTTCCAAAAACAAAAAAATGAATTTGTTGGATCGCTTAGAAGCATTTCCCAAATTAATATCATTGAAAAAATTGAAACTTGCGCCAGTCTTTTGAAAAAATTTGGCGGACATTCCCAAGCGGCTGGAGTAACAGTGGCTCGAGAAAACTTCCTTCCTTTTTATGAGGAGTTTTCCCGCTTGATTTCTCAAGAACTTTCGGGAAAAAAAATTACTCCAAGCCTGGAAATTGATTTAGAAATTGAAGCCAAGGAGATAGGCTGGGAACTCCTATTGGAAATGAAAAAAATGGAACCCTTCGGAAAAGGCAATGAAGAGCCGGTGTTTTTAGTAAGAAACCTTAGAATTAAAGAAATTCGACTGGTGGGAAACGGAACTAAGCATCTCAAACTTCTGGTTCAGGAAAAGAATTCCCCCAAGGCCTTTGAATGTATTGGTTTTGGGCTGGGGGATAAATTTTCCCAATTGAAAATTGAGGAGGTAGTCGATATGGTGCTAAGACTGAAGGAGGATGAATGGAATGGCCATCGAAAAATCCAACTGGAAATTGTTGATTTAAAACTAGCCGGAAATTAAAAACTTGCTATAATAAAAATATGGAAAAAGTGACGATGTACACGGATGGCGGATCGCGCAATAATCCCGGACCAGCGGCAGTCGGGGTTTATTTGGAATCGCTCCATAAACAATTTGGTCATTACATTGGAGAGAGAACTAACAATGAAGCTGAATACGAGGCGGTAATTTTTGGACTAAAAAAAATAAAACAGCTTATCGGTAAGGAGAAATCCGAAAAAATTGAAGTGGAGTGTTTTTTGGATAGTGAATTTGTGGCCAAACAATTAAACCATGAATATAAGGTAAAAGAAAAAAAAATCCAGAAACTTTTTTTGGAAGTTTGGAATCTAATGCTGGATTTTAAGAAAGTTATTTTTTGTCATATTCCTCGAGAAAAAAATAAAATTGCCGATAAGTTAGTGAACCAAGCCTTGGACAAGGAGGGGCGGCAAGTAAAATTAATTTAGTGAATAATTCATGGAACTGATTAAAAAGTGGAAGAAAAAAATTATTTGGCTGGTGATAATCCTGGCAGTCGTAGCAGGTGGATGGTTTTATTTTGCTTCCCAGAAAAAAGGGGTGGAATATGTTACGGAGGAGGCTAAGATAATGGATGTCCAGCAAACAGTTTCTGCAACGGGTGTGATCAATCCGACTCTGATGATTGATTTGGGGTTTAAGACGAGCGGGGTTATTCAAGAAATGAATGTGGATATTGGAGAAGAAGTGAAAAAGGGACAACGCCTGGCCAGAGTCAGTGTGGGGACTCTATGGGAAGAAAAAAAAGCTTCCGAATCGGATATCAAATACCAGAAAAAAACTCTGGATCATATTGAAGATAACGGGGATTCTTACAGTGAGGAGCAGGAAGATGCTCAGAAGGCTCTGGTGAAAAAGGCCGAAGCCCTGACGAGAGCTTCTTCAATAAGAATTGGCGACACTTACCTTTATGCCCCGATGAAAGGCAGAATTATCAAAAAAAACTATGAGCTTGGAGAAATCGCCCTGCTTAATTCAGTTGTTCTCGTTTTGGCCGACGGCGAATTAGAAATCGAGTCTGATGTTCCGGAATCAGATATTATTAAGCTAGCTCTCGGCCAAAGTGCGGAAATAACTCTGGACGCTTTTCCCCTGGAGGATAAATTTGAAGCCGAGATTGTGGAAATAGAACCAGCGTCTACAGTGATTCAGGATGTAGTTTATTACAAGGTGAAACTTAAATTCAAGTCTTTGGATGAAAGATTTAAGACTGGGATGAGCTGCGATGTTGATGTTCGAACAGCTCAAAAGGAAAAAGTCGTCGCTATTCCCTTAAGAGCGGTAAAATCTGAAGCGGGTCGAAAATATGTGGAAATTCTCAAGGACGAAAAAAATAATCTTACAGAAAAAGTTTTTATAACTACCGGTCTAGAAGGCGATGACGGAATTGTGGAAGTCACTTCGGGACTTAAAGGCGGAGAAAGAGTCATAACGCTCACGAGTGAAAAATAATTTCTTAGTTTCTAATAGATCTAGTTTCCGTTTGTGATCTCCAAGGCTCGATCCACTGCCCTATCCGGATTAAGCGGAATTATAAATTAGAAACTATTTTTATTATGATACCCATTATCGAAGTCAAAAATTTATGTAAGACTTATGAAAACGAAGGGGTGAAAACTGAAGCGGTTTGTCAGGTTTCTTTTTCCCTTCAAAAAGGAGAGTTTATCTCCATTATGGGTCCTTCCGGTTCCGGTAAGTCCACTCTGATGCAAATTCTAGGTTTTTTGGATCGTCCGACCGGAGGCGAATATTTTTTTGATGGAGAAAATACGAAAAATTTTTCCGAAGAGAAACTGGCTTATATCCGGAATCAAAAAATCGGTTTTGTCTTTCAGACCTTCAATCTTCTTCCTCGGACCACCGTTTTTGAAAATGTGGAATTGCCCTTACTTTATGATCTGGGGGAATCTAATAAAAAGCAAGCCCAAGAAAAAGTGGAAAAAGCTCTGAAATCGGTTTCTATGGAACATCGGATGAATTATCTTTCCAATCAGCTTTCGGGGGGAGAAAAGCAGAGAGTGGCAATTGCTCGGGCGCTGGTGAATAATCCAGAAATTATTTTTGCCGACGAACCAACTGGCAACTTAGATTCCAAGTCCGGGGTTCAAATAATGAAAATTCTTCAAAAACTTAACCAAGAAGGCCATACCATTGTTTTGGTTACCCATGAAACTTTTACGGCTCAGCACGCCCAAAGAATTCTTTATGTCCGAGACGGTCAAATCGTGGCCGATGACCGGGTTAAAAACAGAAAATTTGCCGAAGACGGAGAACAGCTGAAATAATTTTTTCAATTTTTTTGAGCATTTCAATTTAAGTTAAAAAAGTGAAATTAATCAATCCGATAAAAATTTCTTATAAAAATCTGACAGCGGCCAAATTCCGCTCTTTTTTAACAATGTTGGGCGTAATTATCGGGGTCGGTTCGGTTATTCTTATTATGGCGATTGGACAGTCAGCTCAGGAATTAATTTTAGATCAGGTGAAGGGCTTGGGAACTAATTTGATTGGGATTATTCCCGGCGCTTCCTCTAGCGATACCAGTCCTCCAGCGGCGGTTATGGGGATTACAATTACAACACTAACCTATGATGATTTAGAAGCTCTGCGGAATCCACGAAAAGTTCCGGAAGTTATAAACGGATCTGGTTATGTCATCGGTTCAGATA
Organism: uncultured Bdellovibrionales bacterium; assembly: GCA_964630615.1. Classification (GTDB taxonomy): domain Bacteria; phylum Patescibacteriota; class Minisyncoccia; order Moranbacterales; family UBA2206; genus CAZVVG01. The sequence goes on along the minus strand of CAZVVG010000008.1, from coordinate 12,866 downwards.
CCGTTTCCTACCAAGGTCAAGAAGAAGCCCGCTCTTTTATGGGGGCCACTGCCAGCTATGTTGAAGTGCAGACGGCCGAGGTGGAAAGGGGAAGGTTCTTTACCCCAGAAGAAGAAACCAACTTGTCAAAAATTGCTGTTTTAGGAAATCAGCTAGCCAAAGATTTTTTTGGCAATGATGATCCCCTAGGAAAAACAATTAAAATTAAAGATCAAAATTTTACCATCGTGGGAATTTTTAAAAAACGGGGCGCTATCGCCTTTGGCGCCATAAATCAAGATGAGTCCGTTTTTGTTCCTCTTCGAACGGCGCAAAAAATTCTTTTGGGAATAAATCATTTGTCAGTGGTGCACTTGAAAGTTAAAAGTGCCGAACTTATTCCTTCCGCTATCGCAAATACCAAGACGACTTTGAGAGAGAGGCATAACATTAAAGATCCGGATAAAGATGATTTTTCCGTCCGGAATCAAGCTTCGGCCATGGAGATGGTGACGAATATTACTAACATCCTGCGTTATTTTCTTTTAATTATCGGAACCGTCTCCCTGGTTGTCGGAGGAGTGGGAATTATGAATGTAATGCTGATTGCGGTGAATCAGCGAGTGCGAGAAGTTGGACTGCGCAAAGCCGTGGGAGCTAAAAATTCTGAAATTACCCTTCAATTCCTAATTGAATCCGCTACGATTTCTTCTTTGGGAGGAATGATTGGAATTCTCGTGGGAATTTTTCTTTCCTTTTTGGCCTCCGTCATTATTCAAGCGTTAAAATATCACTGGCCGTTTATTATTTCTCCCAGCTCGGTAATTATCGCTTTTGGAGTCTCGTTTTTAATCGGAATTTTTTTTGGGATTTATCCAGCCTATAAAGCCTCGCGCATTTCTCCAATGGAAGCCTTACGCTATGAATAACCCGAAGTTTATTAGATATTTTTATGCATGAATTATGGACTTCAATTAAATTAGCTTTTAATAATCTCCGCTCAAATTTTTTGCGGACAATCCTTTCTCTTTTGGGAATTGTGATTGGGGTAATTTCCGTCATTTTGGTTTTATCGCTGGGCGCTGGAGTAAAAGAATATGTGGTTGGAGAAATTGAGTCTTTTGGTAGTGATATTATTCAGATTGAGCCTAAGGTTCCCAAGGTAGAAAAGACTTCTTCGCAAAACGCTACCGGACAATTTGGGAAACCCCTAACCACTTTGAAAATCGAAGACGCAGAAGCGGTGGCTCGGATGTCCAATATTGACTCTTGGTACGGAGGAATGGTCAGTCAACAAACAGTCAGTTTTCAAAACAAAAACCAGCAGTTAATCTTGATGGGGATGAGTGCCAGCATCTTTGAAGTGGATGAAAAAACCCAGCTCAAGGAAGGCGAACCTTATACTGCGGAAGACGATTCAGGTTTAAAATCGGTGGTTGTCTTAGGCAGCAAAATCAAAGAAGATTTTTTCGGTAACGCGGAAGCGGTGGGAAAAAATATCAAAATTAAGGGGCAATCATTTGAGGTCAAGGGCGTTTTAAAAGAAAGGGGTTCCACGGGCTTTTTTGATTATGACAACACGGTATATCTTCCGGTCAAAACTCTGCAGAAAAAACTGATGGGAGCGGATCATATTCAGTTTGCCGTTTTCAAGCTGAAAGATATGAGCAAATTAGAGCTTTCCATTTTGCAAGCCAATGACATAATGAGAGATCGGCATAATATTAAAGAAATTGAAGATGATGATTTTGCGGTGAATTCCATTGTGGAAATAAAAGAAATTCTGGACAAAGTTTTTAATGTGATTGATTATTTACTTTTGGCGCTTACTTCGATTTCTCTCATTGTCGGAGGAGTGGGAATTATGAATGTGATGTATGTGGCGGTAACCGAAAGAACCTTTGAAATCGGCTTGCGGAAATCAATCGGAGCGAAAAAATCCGACATTTTGAAGCAATTTCTTTTTGAGGCAATTTTTCTGACTACGCTCGGTGGGCTTTTGGGAATCGCGGGGGGATTTCTTCTGGCTGGGAATATCGAAAAGCTAGTGGCCAGCTTCGGCTACAATCTTTATTTTCCCGTAACTCTCAAAGCGGTTGTCGTCAGTTTTGGATTTTCCGCCTTGACGGGATTGGTTTTTGGAATCTATCCGGCGCGCAAGGCTTCCCAATTGTCGCCTATGGAGGCTTTACGCAAAGAATAAAAGACCTAATATTAGAACATAAAAAAAACAGTTGGCAAGTTGAAAAATATTTTATTTGCTGTTATCATATAAACCCAAACAAAATTAATTCATTAGTTAGTCTTAAGAAAAAAATGAACGAAGAAAAAACCGAGGAAACAAAAATAGACTGGGAGAAAAAAAAGAAAAGGGATTTCTATGTTGAAATGGCGCTTATGCTGATTCTGGGCATCCTTATTGGAATCGCAATAAAAACTGAAGCCGGAAAAAGAATCACAATTGGCTTTAACGATTATAAAATGAAAATGCCTCCTCAAAGCTATAATATTTCCCAGTTGCAAAAAGAACAGTTGGAGAAAATGAAAAAAGAAGCGGAAGCTCAGGCTGAGGCTCAAGCTCAAAATCAGAATCAGGACCAGAATAATCCTAATTCGGGGGAAGTTCTTTCAGGTGCGGCCTGCAATGAGGAGTAAAGTTTAACTTATTAACTTAATTTTATTTAAAAAAATGGAAGAACAAAAACCAGAAAATTTGGTTGTTACTCCTGAGGAGGAGAAACCAGAAGAAAAAATAGAAACCCCCGAAGATAAGGACAAAAAAATAAAAAATCTGATTTCAGCCGTTATTCTCTTAGCGGGTCTTTTTGTCGGCAGTTTATTTGTGGACACGGCTCAATTTTTTGGAGGGAGCGGTTTTTCTTTGAGAAATCTCAATAAAGCGGAAATCTTTGAATCCGAAGGAAAAACCTGGGTAGCTTATCCGGAGCCAATTGTCAGTGTTAAAGTGATCAACGATGAAAAATGCGAAAAGTGCGATCCTTCAGACGCGCTTATTTGGCTGCGGCGAGTGGTTCCGACCGTCAGTGCTCAAAAAGTGGACTTTGCCTCAGAAGAAGGAAAATCTTTAATTGAAAAATTCAGTGTCAAAACTCTCCCGTCTTTTATTTTTTCCGAATCCGTCAACAAGACCGAATTTTTCTCCCAAGCCAAAGTACTCTTTGAAGAAAAGGAAAATCAGTTTGAACTTAAAACCCAAGAATTGGGATTGGCGCCGGGCAAATATCTGAATTTGCCTCAAGTAGGAAAAGAGGATACGGTTTCCGGAAAAGAAGATTCCAATGTCAAAGTAATCGTCTTTTCGGATTTTCAATGTCCTTATTCTAAACTTTTTAACACTAGCTTGCGCGAGGCGATGAAGGCTTACGGCGATAAAGTTCTTTTCGCTTTTAAACACTTGCCTCTTTCTTTCCATGCTCAAGCAGAGAGTGCCTCTTTGGCGGCGGAATGCGCCGGTGAACAAGGAAAATTTTGGGAATATGGCGATAAGCTTTTTACTGCCCAGTCTGAATGGTCCAAGACAGAAGGCACTCAAAAATTTAAAGATTACGCAAGGATACTGGGTCTCAAAACAGCTGAATTCAACCAATGTCTGGACAGCAAGAAATATCAAGATAAAATCAATGCCAATAAAGAAGAAGCTTCTAGTTTTGGAATTTCTGGCACTCCCGCTTCCTTCGTTAACGAGCAATTCAATAACGGAGTAATCAATTTGGAACAGCTGAAAGCGGCAATCGATGCTGAATTATCTAAATAAAATCGTTTAGAAACTTTAAAAGGCTCAATTTTGAGCCTTTTTTAGTTAGCAAAACTTGACAAAATAACTTATTTTATTTATCCTAGAAAGCTGGGCTCTTTAAAAATTTAAAAAACGATCTAATTAAAGGAAGAAAAGAAAGGAGGTTTAGCACTTGAAGAACTTATGGTTAGTAAAAAATCTGGCCAATTTACTTTCGGCTTCCAGGCTTCTGACTCCATTCATCTTGTTTGGATTTGACTGGAGTATTGAAGCCAAGTTGATGGTCGTGGTAATTCTGGCCTCAACTGACATTTTCGACGGCATGATTGCCCGAAAAGTCGGAAATGCGGAAGGAATCGGAAAAATTATTGACTCTTTTTCTGATAAAGTGATGATCTTCTCGGTTTTAGTCTTTTTATTCATCTATCGGATTGTGGATCACTGGGTAATTTCTCTGGTTCTTTTAGGAGAAATGTTGGCCTTTGCGATTGCTTCCGCTGGAATTTACCTAGCTGTAAAAAAATATAGCAAAAAAGGACTAAAGGAAATAATTGAAACGATCACCAGCAACTGGAAAATCAGTAGCGTAGGTAAACTCGCCGTAGTTCTGTATTTCCTTATGGCCATTTTCATCTTCCTGCGCGTCTTTTTCCCGCGAAATGAAGCCCTGGATCTTTTCTATCTTGTCTCCTTCTGGGCGGGATTTTTGATGCGACTGATTTCCATTGGTTTTTACATTGCTGATCTCTATGGTTGGCAAAAAAGATACTTAACAGAGTAAGAAAGAGGGTAGTGTTCAACGAATACTACCCTTTTGTTTTTTATATGCTATAATTAAAAGGTGGAAAATTCAGAAAAATCATTGGAAATAACCTTTTTCGCCCGCGGCGGCCAGGGAGCTAAAACCGCGGCTGAGGTTCTGGCTCAGGCCGCGGTTTCCGAAGGGAAATTCGTGCAAGCCTTTCCCAATTTTGGTCCGGAAAGAAGCGGCGCGCCCCTTCGGGCTTTTTTGCGCGTTTCCGAGAAGGAAATCCGCACTCACGAACCAATTTTAAAATCCGATCTGGTTGTGGTCTTGGACGAAACTCTTTTGGCAACGGAAAAAATAGCAGGAAGTTTGAAAAAAGACTCAGTTGTGATTATCAATTCCCGCCAGTTTCCAGAAGCTTTAGGAAAGAGAAAAAAATTTTCCGGAAAGATTTTCGTGGTGGATGCTAGCGGGATCTCTTTGGAGATTATCGGCCAACCCAGGCCAAATACGGTAATTTTGGGGAAAATTGCCAAGATCACCGGAATGGTCAGTCTAAAAAGCCTTCAAGAAAAATTCCGGAAAATTTTCGCGGAGAAAATCGGATTAGAAGCGACAGAAAAAAATATTCTGGCGATTCAGAAATCCTTCGAGGCTTAATTTAATTTGGAAAAATTATGGAAAAAGGTGCGGTGATAAAATATAATTCAAAAAAAGCTCCTCGGACAGGAAATTGGAGATATGACTGTCCAAAAGTCGATGAAAAAAAGTGCGTTGGTTGTGAAACCTGCGTGCCTTTTTGTCCGGAAGCTTGCATAGAGATAAAGAAAAGCCAGTCGGGGAAAAAAATCGCCTCCATTGATTATGATTTTTGCAAGGGTTGCGGGGTTTGCGCTTCCGTTTGTCCCTTTAAGGCCATAGAAATATCCGTAAAAAAATAATAATTATGTCGAAAAGCAAGGAAAAAAGAATAGCTCTGACGGGCGGGGCAGCATCAGCCGAAGCCTTGCGTCAATTGGAAATTGACGTACTGGCCGTTTATCCGATTACGCCCCAGACGCCGATTATTGAGACTTTTGCTAAAATGAAAAGCGAAGGCCAGGTGAGAACGGAAATAATCCAGGTGGAATCCGAACACAGCGCTCTTTCCGCAAGCATTGGAGCGGCTGCGGCCGGAGCCCGAACGGCCACGGCGACCAGCTCCCAGGGTCTGGCGTTAATGCACGAAATGCTCTACGTGGCCAGCGGACTCCGTTTGCCGATTATTATGGCGGTAGCGGCGCGGGCACTTTCCGCTCCGATTAATATTCACGGCGATCATAGCGACGTGATGGGAGCCCGGGATGCAGGCTGGATCCAGCTTTTTGCTGAGAACGTCCAGGAAGTTTATGATAATACCCTGATCGGAGCCAAGCTGGCGGAAAAAACCGCTTTGCCGGTGATGTCGATTATGGACGGCTTTAATACTTCTCACAGCGTGGAAAATCTGGAAATTTTACCCGATCAAAAAGTAAAAAAATTCATCGGCGAATTCCGACCGGAGAATTTTCTTTTGGACCAGAAAAATCCGGTAACTTTTGGCCCTTTGGCGCTACAGAACGCTTTTATGGAATTTAAAATTGATCAGGAAAAAGCTTTGAATTCGGCGCAAAGAGAATATTCTAAAATTACCCGGGAATTCGGGAAAATCAGCGGCCGCAAAAAAGAAATTTTTGAAGGGTATAGATTAAAAGACGCCGAACGGGTAATCGTGCTGGCGGGTTCGGTAGCTGGTACCGCCAAAGAAACCGTGGATAAGCTAAGAAAAACGGGCCAAAAAGTCGGCTTGCTAAAAATAAATTTATTCCGTCCGTTTCCACTTCGAGAAATTTCCCAAGCTTTGGCCAAAGTCAAAAGCCTTGCCACGCTGGACCGCTCTCAGTCACTTGGCACTTTTCCGCCGCTATACCTGGAAGTCGTCAACAGCTTGCATCAAGCCGGAAACTTCAAGTCCAAAATCACGAGTTATGTTTATGGTTTGGGCGGGCGGGACATTTTTCAGGCGGATTTTGATAAAGTTTTCAAAATCGCTTAAATTACATAAAGTAATTTTTTTGTAAAATAATTTGTAATTTAATTTTATGGAAAATATCTACGAACAAGATTATCGAAAAGAAAAAATAGACCCCAAAGAAAAGCAAAAATCAACTCCAGAACAAGTTGACGGAGAAGGCAGGGTTTTGGTTAGGACCTGGGAAGGGCTTATGAATCTTAAACCAGGAGAAAAATTTAGAATCGAGACAACAGAAGATCTGAAAATTCTGAAAGAAGATGCCACAGCGGATCTTAAGATAAAAATTAGTGGGTTGGAAAAAAGAGGCGAAGAAAATATCCAAAAAATAAGAAGCATCAAGGAAGTTGGAGATGTTCCAGAGAATGAAAAAATCAAAGAGGAAAAAATATCCGAAATTATTAAGATAGTTGAGGAAGAGATTACGAATCTTAAGGGAGAGAAGACTCAGGAAACCGTGAATATTTTATGTGGAATGATTGAGGAAAAAATTAAAAACGGAGAAATTTTTGAGTTGACCGTTCAGCAAAGAGAGGAAATTCATGATGAAATTGCCGAAAAAATAAAAGAATTGGAAGAAAATTACAAGGCTTTCAAGGAAAAAATAGAAAAAATCAAAGAAGATATGGATAAAATTTATGAAGAAACACTAGATACTTTAACGAAAAAAGGCATAGAAGAAGTTCGGGAGTTCTTAAAAGAAAATCCAAATGAACCAGAAGCTTAATCAATATCTGGCTTCCGGGCACAGTGCGTGCGCCGGCTGTGCTTTTCCGACTATCGTCCGGACGGTTTTGGGCGAGGCTCAAGGTCCCGTCATCGTAACCAACGCGACCGGTTGTCTGGAGGTAACTTCCACGCTTTATCCTTTCACGGCCTGGAAAGTTCCCTATATCCACAGCGCCTTTGAAAACGCGGCGGCCACTGCTTCCGGAATTGAGGCCGCACAAAAGGCTCTTCGGCGGCGCGGAAAAATAAAAACCGAGGCGAAAATCGTGGCCTTCGGCGGTGATGGCGGAACCTACGACATCGGCTTGCAGGCCCTTTCCGGAGCGCTGGAACGGGGACACAATTTTCTCTATGTTTGTTACGACAACGCGGGCTATATGAATACCGGTAACCAAAGATCCAGCGCCACTCCTTTTGGTGCCCAGACGGAAACCACTCCGGTCGGAGAAAAAGAAAGAATTGGGAAAACGCAGGCGCGAAAAAAATTGATGGAAATCGTCAACGCTCACAGCGTCCCTTATTTGGCCCAGGCCAACGTGGCTTTCCTAGCAGATCTCAAAAAGAAAGCCCGCAAAGCGCTGGAAACTAAAGGCCCGTCTTTTCTCAATGTTTTTTCACCCTGTACGAACAACTGGAAATTTCCTACTTCCCAATTTGTCCAAGTGGCCAAGCTGGCCACGGAAACCAATTTTTGGCCGCTTTACGAAATAGAGAACGGTAAATATCAGATTAATTACCAAACGGAAAAACGCCGGCCGTTGGAAGATTTTCTCAAAACTCAAGGACGGTTTAAGCATCTTTTTTCTCCCGAAAACAAAGCCGTCTTGGAAGAAATGCAGAAATTAGTGGATGAAGAATGGCAAAACTTGCTTGCCAAAAGCTAAAAAGAAATGTTTTAATTGTTCCTGTCTGGCCCACGTAGCTCAGTTGGCAGAGCAATGCATTCGTAACGCATAGGTCGTCGGTTCAACCCCGACCGTGGGCTCATTAATTATTTTTAAAAATATGCAAACTTATATTTGCCAAGTTTGTGGCGATGCCTATCTGGGCGAAGGCAAGCCGACCGAATGTCCTTTTTGCGGAGCGCCGGGAAATTTTATCAAGCCTGGAAAAGAAGCTAATCCGATTGTGAAAGAAAAAATTGAAATCGGTGAAGTCTCCAAGAAAAATCTGGAAGAAACTTATGCTCTGGAAGTCAGAGCTTCAGCCATTTATACCTGCATGGCTGGTAAGACGAATTCCTATGAAGTCAAAGTGATGTTTAAGCGTTTGGCTAAAATTGAATGGGAGCACGCGGTTATCGTGACGAAGCTGCTGGGCCGACCAGCCCCGATTGCTGCCACCGAAACGTGCAGCAACGAGGAGGTGGAAAACTTTCAAAAGACCGTGGAATTGGAAACGCACGCAACGGAAATTTATACCAAATTTTTACAGGAAGCCGAAGAGCCTCAGGTGCGGATTTTATTTTCCGCCTTGAGCCAAGCAGAAAACGATCACCTTAAATTGATGGAAAAATATCTTTCGGCCTAAAATGAAATTATTTTTTATAAGATTGGGAAAATTTCTTAATATCCTGAAACAGGACGGTTTTTGGAATGGTGTGAAACGAATAGGCTCTTTCGCCAGCCGTCTTTTTCAAGGCGTCGGTTCCGGAGATATTCTTTTTCTTACCGGCGGAGTAGGAGACAGTGCCCTTTATCGCGCGTGGCACCAGGCGGAAGAACTTGAATATCATGGATTCAAATGTTCCGTGGCGCTTCAGGACCGACCGTTCCTACTTAACTCGGTGGACCAATTCAAAATTTTTGTTTTTCACCGGACACTTTTTACTCCCCAGCTGGAAAAATTGATTAACAAAATCAAAGCCCAAAGGAAAGAAATTATTTTTGAAACGGACGACTTGGTTTTTGATTCCCGCTATTTGGGCAAAATGGATTATCTTAAAAATATTAATCCGTTGGAAAAGCCGCTTTACGCTAAAGGCGTGGGGGCGGAGCTTCTCCAGGATCCTTACGTCAAAGTTTGCACGACAACAACAGCTTTTCTCGCGGACAAGCTCCGAGAATTTGGCAAACAGGTTTTCATCGTTCCTAACAAGTTGTCTCGGAAAGACGTTGCGAGGGCAAAAAAGCTAATTCAGTCCCCAGTTCCTAAAGTCGGAAAGTCCGTGAAGCTGGGTTATTTTTCCGGAACGATTTCTCATAATCAGGACTTTGCCCTGATCACTGAAACCCTGGCGCGGATTCTGGAAAAATATTCCCAAACGGAACTGTTTCTTGTCGGCCCGCTGAAGCTAGAAAGCCAACTGCTGAAATTCCCAGCACGGATCAAAAAACTGCCCTATGTTCCGCGGGAAAAACACTTTACTAACGTCGCTTCGGTGGATATCAACTTGGCGCCCCTGGAAATCGGCAATCCTTTTTGCGAAGCCAAATCCGAGCTTAAATTCTTTGAGGCGGGGATTGTCGGGGTGCCGACTGTCGCCAGCGCCACCCGGACTTTCCAGGAGGCCATCAGTGACGGTTTTGACGGCTTTACGGCTAAAGATCCCACTGAGTGGGAAAACAAGCTTTCTCGGCTCATTTTAGAGCCCGAATTGAGACGAGAAATGGGTCAAAAAGCCCTTCAAAAAGCCCAGGAAACCTACACAACTCAGGCGGGCAAGAACGAAGCTTATTACGCTTATTTGCGTTCTCTTTTAAAGCCGAATCAGGAGGCTCACAACCAGGAGGAAAAGGAAGAGGAAGGAAAAGATAACCAAGTTTAAGAAGTGATGTTTGAGGAACCAGGGCTTATACTGGGAAATTCTTTGATTGAGTTCCGTTAGGTTTTTTCCCAGACTGGCGTTTTGGTAACCGGGCCGGAGAGACAGTGACCGGTCGGAGAACTTTTCTCCGGTGGCGGAATTAAGAAAATATTGGCTGCCATAAGGAGGCTGCTTATGAAGAAAGATTTTGGCTTTCTTTTTTTCGTCTTGGGGATCAAAAGACGCAGAAAAACAAAAATCTTTTCCCTGGGAGTTTTCCAAGCGCCGGAAACGGAAAGCGTAAGTATCTTCCGAATCCAGGTTGCTCACTTTCCAGGAAGCTTGGCGCAGAATCTGATGGCAAGCCTCATCGCGCAGTTCCAATTTAAGCGTTCCGCCCGGCTTGATGCTGGCGCTGCTCATGAGAAATTCCACTTGGGACAAATTGTCGCGGCGAGCCGTGAACACCTGGAACAGCGGTTGGTTCTTTTCCAGTTCAACCTTTTCTTCTTTTAGTAGTGGCCAGGTTGGATCCGGAAAAGACCATAAACTGGCGAGGCGTCCAAAAACTAAAAAAACAGCCAGGAAAAAAAGCAAGAGAAAAATATTTTTGGTTTGCAAAAGGTTCATAATAAATTCCGGTTATAAATAAAAGCGGGGGAGAATAAGATCAAAAATCTGGTAGAGGGAGAAAATCGCAATTAAGATTAAAAATCCGACCAGAGTGTTTTCCAGGTATTTTTCCCGGCGGAGCCAGGCGCCTAAGCCGATGACCACCAACAACAGGTGGGGCAGGAGATTGGGCAAAAAGTAGCGGCCGGGCGTGCCCAGGACAATCGCGTCCTTGACGACGAACATTTTCCAGTCATAAAGGCGAACACCCAGCTGGAGGGCTAGAAGCATCAGAAGAAAAAACCAGAGATATTTTTTTTCGGGCAGGAAATCAATTTTTTCTCTTTTCCAGAAGAAAAGAAGCAGGCCGATCAGGGCAAAAGCTTCCAGTAGCCAAATCGCTCCGATAAAATAATTACTCAAGTTTTTCCGTCCCCAGCCGATTTCTCCCCAGTAATTTTTCGCCACGGAAAAAATTGAGGAAGTTTTCGCGAGGTAATCCCCCAAGGATTGAAAAGTCTCGGTCAGAGAAGAGAGTTTTTCCAGCGGCAGAATCTGGGCGAGATCAAGCTTCAAAGAAAAAACCGTGAGAAGGGACACGAACAGAAGAAAAATTAGCGCAAAATGGCGATAATTAATTTTTTTGGACCGGAACTTTAAGTAAAAATGAAAACCAAGAAGAAAAACCAGGGGACCCAAAAGAACAATAGCCGTTCCCTTGGTGAAAAACCCGAAAAAGACCGACAAGACCAATAAACTGCCGTTTTTCCAATTGAGGCCTTGCTTGAGACTCAAGATCCCGCCTAAGGTAAAAGTCGTGAAAAAAAGAATCAATAGAGAAGCGTAATTTATGTTCATCATGTAAATTGAAAAACGAGGCTGAAAAGCGATAAGGGCGACCAAGAGCAGGCTGATTTTTTCGGAAAAACCAAGATTTTTCGCGACAAAATAACTCAAAAGCAGAACCAGACCGCCCAATAGAACAGAAAAAATCCTGAGTGCGTAAAACCGGACCAGGATGTTTTGCTCTCCCAGCGCCTTTTCCAGCCAGGAAGCGAGGCGGTGATAAAGATAGATTCCGTTGCCCCCGGTTTTTTCGGGCGGGTAAATTTTATTGTAAGGTTCCCACTCGTGGGCCAGGATTTTCTCTTCGTTGGGTCCGAAATAATTTTCCGAAAAAAAGGCTTTGGCGTAATTTTCTTCCCGGGCTACGTTCAACTGGGCGGCGACAATCGTGTTTTTTATTTCTTCGGAAAAATTGTAGCTTTCCAGGTGATCCTTGTCCTTGATAGCTTTTCTTTGAATGATTTCCCAGTTTTTTTCTTTGGGCTCGGCCAGGAATTGAAGGGTGTTATAATGCCGGGATTCATCCTGACCCTTAAACATGGGAAAGAGCGCGGCCAGAAAAACGCCCTTAAGGAAAAAGACGAGAAGCAGCAAAGAAAGAAGAACCGCGGGTTTTTTCAGCCCGCTTGAAAATTGAATATTTCTCATGCTTCTAGTATAATGGAGAGGTAATAATTAGGCAATAAATAAGCAAAAATATGAAAGTTTTAGTCACGGGTTGTGCCGGTTTTATTGGTAGCAACTTTACCCGGCAGTTTGGCCAGCGTTTTCCTAAAGCGAAAATTATCGGAATGGATAATTTTGCCACGGGGCGCCGGGATGCGGTGGATAAAAAAATAATTTTTCACGAAGGCTCAATGACGGACGAGAAGTTTCTAGACAAAATCTTCAAAAAATACCAGCCGGAATATGTTTTTCATTTTGCCTACGTGCCGAGAGTGAGTTACAGCGTTGAACATCCAGCCCAGACCACCAAGAACAACGTTTACGGAACCGCTTTGCTCTTGGAAAAATCCCGGAATTACAAAGTCAAAAGGTTTATTCAATCTTCCTCCTCTTCTGTTTACGGCGGCGCCAAAACCCTTCCCACCAAGGAAAAAGACAATCCTCCTTGTCCGGTTTCTCCTTACGCCCTTCAAAAATACACCGATGAGCAATTTTGCCGGATGTTCGGTTTGCTTTACGGTTTGGATACGGTTTGTCTGCGCTACTTTAATGTCTTCGGCCCGGGCCAATACGGGGATTCTCCCTATTCAACTGTGATTTCCGCTTGGCTCACGACGCTCTTTCTGCCCTCCAAGACGAAACCTTTTCTGGAAAGCGACGGAAAGCAGTCGCGGGATTTCTGCTACGTGGACAACGTGGTGGAGGCGAATATTCTGGCGATGCAATCCAAGAA
>CAZVVG010000007.1:28825-32233 GCA_964630615.1 uncultured Bdellovibrionales bacterium | reverse complement strand
CCTTCAAGATTTTCCGGACTAACCTTGGAAAAAGTAAAACCTTCCGGGTAATCCATTTTTATTCTCATTTCTTCGATCTCCTTTTCTCCTTCGTTGCGATAGTTTATTTGATAATCAATCGCGTCGCCTTTGGCCAAATTTTGGGGAGCCGTGATTTCCAGAATTACCGGTGAAGATTTGACCGTAACGCTCAGCTGGTTTTGGGAAGTAAATTGACTGTTTAAGTTGGAAGGAGTGTAAGAAATTCCGGCTTGCAGATAAAGCAAAGAACCTTTGGGACTAAAAATTTTTCCCTTAAAAGTTATTTTTCCTTCTTTTTTTCCAGCAATATTTCCCAGTTCCAGCACGGAAGCAGTTGTTCCTTCCATTTTAAAGCCTGGATTATCTTCTGGAACGAAATTTTTTGGGAAACTAATTTTCAGGCTCGCATTTTCAAGGGTGGCACGGTTTTCATTCTTATATTTTATTTCGTAAGAAAGACTTCTCCCGCTTGGCACTTCCTGGGGACCCTCCACCAAAACTCTTACCCTTTCCTGATCAAAAGCCATCTGACGGAACTTAAGAAAACCCGCAATTAAAAAAATAAATAAAAGAACGCCTCCGGAAAAAATCAGCGTTCTTTTTAAAAATTTTATTCGTGCCTTGCGAATTTCTTCTTTTTGGACAATCCAAACATCCTCCCGACTAAAATTTTCCTTGGCCTGGTCCGAAGGCGCAAAGCGCGGATCAAACCGCGTCTCTCCAAGCCTAAAAGTTTCTTCGTCCTTTTTTTCTTTGTATAATTTGTTTTTTACATCCTGAAGCGACACAAAGGTAAAGTTATTTTCTCTGTTTATATTTTAAACAATTTCCTCCTAATTATCAAACCTCCTTCAGCCACTTTTGATAGTCGCTGGAAATTTTTTTAAGATCCCCAATTTCTTTTTCTGAAGGAAGAATTTTAGTCAGACTCTCAATCCGGTTTCTTTTAAAAATTCTCAGAAATTTAATGGAGCTGGCGGGACAAGGAAAGCCCCTTTTTTCAAGCTGAAAACAACCTGGACAAAAGAATCCGCCCCGAGAAGCTTCAAAAAAATTTTTTTCCGGCTTCAGCGGTTTTTCGCAACCCAAACATTTTCCGATTTCTAGTCCGTATCCTAGTTCTTGGGCAAATTTAAAGATAAAGCCTAAAGTTAAAATCTCCGCTTTCTCTTTTTGGTTAGGCTTAAGTTTTTCTAAAGTTCCAAGATAACCAAGCAAAAGTTGAAAAGCTTTTATTTCTTTTTGTCCTTCGGAAGAAATTTTTTCAACTAACTGAAAAATTTCAAAAACTTTCTGAGAAAGAAACCAGTGGGAACGAATAAAAGGAAAATTATTTTCAATCAACGAACCGGAAATTTGTCCTAAGCCCTTCCCTCGGGAAACAAAAATTTCGCTCCAAGTTAGGGGCTCCAAAAAACCAGCCAACCGAGCTTCCAAACGCCGGACTCCCTTGCCTAAGACTCTAATTTTCCCCGCCTCTAAGGTAAAGACGGAATAAATTCTGTCTGCTTCTCCCACCTCCTGACTACCCAGAATTATTCCTTGGTAACGATAATCCATAAATGTCTATTCCTGGTTCTCTTTTCCGCTGGAAGCCAAGAATGAATAAAGGTAAAAAGAATAGATGATTACACCGGTTTCTACAACACAAAAAGAAAACCACCGATAACAGCCACCAGGGTCCAGTTTTTCTTGAGTCCCAAGAGCCAAAAAGGTAAAAATCAGCTCCCAAAACCATCTTATGGCTCCGCTTTTTTTCGGCTGGGCAGAGAGATTGAAAACCAAAAGAAAAAGATAAACACCGAAAAGAAAAATCCAGAAATTTTCTGAAAAGGCTCCGCAAATAATCTCTTTTTCCAAAGAATAATCTTCTCGAGAAATAAAAGCGCCCTCTTCGTCAATGCGGGGCGGAAAATCTTTTTCGGCCTCAAGGCTAACAATTCCCTCCTCTTCACCTGCTCCTTGGATTATCTTTTCCTCCCCCGCCGTCGTTCCTGAAAATAAACCCAAAAAACCAAAAATTATCATTCCCAAAAAAGTAATTTTTTTCAAAGTCTTTGGACACATATTTTAACGTTTGAGAAAAATTTCCAGATTCTCTTTCCCGATTTTTAAATCTTTTCTTAGATCCGCTGCGCTTAGAACGCCAGCGCTAAGCTTATTAATGAGAGTTTCTTTGGCAATCACGGATCCGAATTTTTTAAAAACCGCTGTCAGACCTTGGTAGCTCACCTGAATCCGATCGTCTACTTGATAGCCCGCTTGCTTGCGCATTTCCTGAATGAAACGAATAATTTCCCGGGCTTGACCCTCCAGTTTCAGTTCTTGGGTAATCTCCGTTTCTAATTCCAAATCTTCCTTTATCTTTTCGCCTAATTTAACCGCCTTCACATTTAATTCCTCCTTGATAATTTCTTGTAGCTCTCCTCCTAACTTGTCAAGTTTCAGCCTTAAAACAGAAAGGGGCTGCCGAACTCTAATTCCGGCCTGGGAGCGGAGCTGCAAGCCTTCCCTCACAATATCTCTCACTTTTTCCATTTTTTCGTTAAGCTCCTCATTGATCAAATTTTTCTCCGCCCTGGGAAAATCTTCAAAATGAACTGATTCTTTGCCCGTTAGATTTTTGTATATTTCTTCCGCCAGAAAAGGGGTAAAGGGCGCTAAGAGCTTAGCAAGCTCAGTCAAAACTTTCCAGAGGGTCCAATAAGCACTGTCTTTATCCTGATCATCTTCGCTTTTCCAAAATCTTTTTCTTGACCGCCGGATATACCAATTGGAAAGCTGATCAATAAACCGAGGAAAGAGCCTAACCGCCCGATTTAGATCATAGTTCTCCATTTCCCGATTCACTTCGGCCATCAGCAAATTTAACTCGGAAATAATCCACTTATCTAACAAGTTACAAGAGGTTTTCCTGTCTTTTTCTTCCGGCGTCCACTTATCTATGTTGGCATAAAGAACAAAAAAAGAATAGGAATTCCAAAGCCGGCGGAAAGGCCCTCTCAGGATTTCCGCAACCTCTCCTTCCTTGAAATTCAGGTTTTCGGCCGCCATCACCGGCGAGGAAAGAAGATAAAAACGCAAGGCGTCCGCTCCGTATTTTTGAAAAATTACCTCCGGATCAGGATAATTATTAAGCCGCTTAGACATCTTTTTTCCGTCTTCCGCCAGAACAATCCCGTTCACGATAACATTCTTAAAGGCCACGGATTTCTTAATCGCTGAAGCAATTACGTGCAGATAATAAAACCAACAACGAGTTTGGTCAATTCCCTCCGCGATAAATTCAGCCGGAAAACTTTTTTCAAATTTCTCTTTATTTTCAAAGGGATAATGCGCCTGAGCGTAAGGCATTGAACCACTGTCAAACCAAGTATCCAAAACATC
>CAZVVG010000007.1:0-28725 GCA_964630615.1 uncultured Bdellovibrionales bacterium | reverse complement strand
TTGATCTCTTTTGCCAGCTCCAACATTCTTTCTTTATTTTTTTCAACCCCAACAAACCAAGAAGAGGTGGCGTAATTAATCAGTGGCGTTTCGCAACGCCAACAATGCGGATAACTATGGGTATATTCTTCCCAAGAAAAAAGCGATTTATTTTCTTCTAAATATTTCAGAACTTCTCGATCTGTTTTCTGATAGTCGTCTTTGGGCTTTACGTTCATTCCGGAAAAGATTTCTCCTTCTTCCCTTATTATCCCATCCATTCCCAAATGCTGGACAAAAGGAAGTTGTTTTTCCCCCCCCAAGTTTAAGTCTTCTTCTCCGAAAGCCGGAGCGATATGCACCACACCCGTTCCCTCTTCCGTCGTTACAAAAGGAGCCGGATAAATTTTCCAGCCGTTTTTCCTGTTTTCGAGATTTTTATCCTGAGCGTAATAATCAAAAAGCGGTTTATATTTTTTTCCAATCAGCTCCTTTCCTCGAAACTCCTGTAAAATTTCGTACTCTTTTTTTTGTAAAATTCCTTCGAGCCTCTTCTTAGCAACAATGTACTTTTCTTCTGAATCTTTTACCCTGAATAAAACATATTCAAGCTCTTCTCCAACAGCCAAAGCGACATTCGCAATCAAGGTCCAGGGAGTAGTCGTCCAGGCCAAAATGAAAGTTCTCGGTTCATCTTCCAATCCAAATTTAACCGTCGCCGATAGATCTTTTACGTCTTTATAGCCTTCCGCCACTTCGGATTGAGAAAGAGTGGTTTCACATCTGGGACAAATGTGCATTGAGCGGTAACCTTGATAAATCAGCCCGCGGTCCCAAAGCTCCTTAAAGGTCCACCAGACTGACTCCATAAAATCCGGATTCATCGTTTTGTAGCTTCCCCGCATATCCGCCCAGCGGCCGAATCTTTTCATTATTTTTTCCCATTCTCCCACGTACTCCAAAACTTTGGACCGACAGGTTTCATTAAATTTTTCCACTCCCATTTCCTCGATTTCTTTCTTACGGGTAATGCCTAATTCTTTTTCCGCGATATTTTCAATCGGCAACCCATGACAGTCCCAGCCCCATTTTCTGGCCACTTGAAATCCCCGCATCGTCCAGTAACGCGGAACGGTGTCCTTGATAGTGCTGGCCACAATATGCCCATAATGAGGAAGGCCCGTGGCAAACGGCGGTCCGTCGTAGAAGCTGTACCTAGGTGCCTCTTGGCGAATTTCCAAAGACTTTTCAAAGGTCTTATTTTTTTCCCAAAATTTCACAAGCTTTTCTTCCATTTCGGGAAAACTTTGCTTTGGGTCAACTTTTCTAAAAGACATACGCTTTATAATTTTAAAAATAAAAAATCCTTAAGAAAATTTTTAAGGACGATTTCCACCGTGGTACCACCTTAATTCGGCAGTTAGCTTCTCACAATTAGTCTAATGTTCAAATACCAACTACCCTTATTCAATGGCTGTTACGGGCTAACCCGATGGGTTCTACTTTCCTGCTTTTATTGAAGTAAGGATTTCTTCCCACAGCTCTGGAGTGATAGCTCCGTCAGGGCTTTTTTATTTCAAGCTTTCATAAACCGTTAGGGTTTCTTGGGCACATTTTTCCCAATTGAATTTTTCTAGTTGTTTTTTCCCTTTTTCTTTTAATTCTTTTTTTAAATTCTCATTTTTAGCCATCTCAAGCATAGCTTCGGCCATTCCCGACACGTCCATAGGATTTATCATTTTGGCCGCCTCTCCGGCAATCTCCGGAATGGAAGAAACATTAGAAACAATGGCTGGCGTTTCAGTGGCAAAAGCCTCAAGAACCGTAGTTCCGAAACCTTCGTAAAGCGACGGCAAAATAAGAAAATCGGCATTTTTGAAAAGCGGAACTAGATCATCTCCAATAACATAACCGGTAAAAACTACTTCCTTTCCTAAACCCAGGTCCTTGGCAATTTGCTTATATTCTTTAGCCAGCCAACCTCTTTTTCCAGCCATAACTAATTTGTAATCTCCAACCAACTTGTCCTTTTTGCTTTTTTCCTTGAAAATCCTAAAGGCTTCAAAAAGACGGTTGAGATTCTTAAGCGGTTCAAGGGTTCCGAGAAATAAAATATATTTATCTTTTATTGAATACTTGTCTAAAATCTTTTTTCTGTTCACTCCCGGTTCCTCGAACATTCTACGGTCAAAGCCGCTATAAATCACCTTGATTTTTTCTTCCGGACATTTAAGAATATCTTGCAAATCTTTTTTTATTGAATGAGAAACCACGATTACCTTTTTTGCCTTGTTAACCATCAGGTTAATGAGGGCTTTTTCTTTAGCCTGAAAAAGCTTGGGAAAAACATCCGGGACTTTATAGACCGCTAAATTATGAATAGTTACCACTGTTTTGCCTCCGTAACTGGCTGGAATACGACTGGTTGGAGAAGTGGTATGGACCAAATCCAGCTTTTCCTTGCTCAAAATCGCGGTTCCCAAAATTTCATTATAAACCCCGGGTAAATATTTTTTGTAATCTGAAAAGGGGTAGAAACGAATTTTGACGTTGGGCTGGGAAAATTTCTTAATATCTTTTTCTCTTACCCGAAAATCAAAAAATAAGACGTATTCATTTTTTTTGTCAATTTCCAAAAGATGACGAATGAGCTGGTAGGTATAATGACCTACTCCGATTGCGTCTCCTTTCTCCGGATTTAAAATTGTTCTCGCGTCTATCCCAATCCGCATAATTTTTAATTAAGCTTTTAACCTATTGCCCAGCTTCTAAAAGCTACATTTTTTCCGGCGCCCCTACTCCCATAAGCCTTAAGGTTTCCGCCAATACTATTCTAACAGCATTAACAAGTTTTAGTCTAGCCCGAGTTTTTTCCAGATCCGCCCTATCAATGACTTTAACTTCGTCATAAAAAGAGTGGAAATCATCAGCCAGCTTGATTGCGTAATAAGGCAATTTATGAACTTCCAGCGTTTCCGCTAATTCAGAAACTAAATCGGGAAACTTATTAAGCGTGCGAATGAGTCTCAGTTCTTTTTCTTGACCAATTTGACTCAAGTCCGCTTCGGAAAAAATAATCTTTTCTTCCTTGGCTTTACGTAAAATACTGCAAATCCTAGCGTGTGCGTATTGAACATAATAAACAGGATTTTTCAGGGATTTTTCCTGAGCCAGCTTAAGATCAAAGTTCATATGACTTTTCGGAGAGTACATAAGAAAGAAAAAATTGGCCACATCCTGGCCCACGGCTTGAATCAGGTCGTCAATTAAAACAACATTGCCCAGCCTCTTTCCCATTCTGACTTCTTTCCCATCCTGAACCAGCCTAACCATTTGCACCACGATTATTTTAAGCTCTCCGGGAAATTCCAAGGCCCGATAGGCGGCTTGAATTCTGGAAATATAGCCATGGTGGTCGGCTCCCAGAAGAATGATAGACTTGGAAAAGCCTCTTTTTATCTTATTTAAAATATACCCGCAATCGGAAGCTAAATAAGCCCTCTCTCCGTCACTTTTTATCAGAACTCTGTCTTTCTCGTCCGAAAAATTTTTTGATTTAAGCCAAAGCGCTCCCTCTTTCTCATAGGTTAGATTTTTTTCTTTAAGCCAAGCCAGCGCTTTTTCTGTCTCTCCCTTCCCGTCAATGTCTTTCCTTTCAGAAATCCAGGAATCAAAATGAATTTTCATCTTTTCCTGAATGGTTTTTTTAATAATCTCTTCCAGAATCCTATCGGCCGCTTTTTCTCCTGCTTCCCTGACGGAAAGTTTTCCGCCAAATTCCTTGTTTAATTTTTCAAGGTGCTCCCCCTGATAACAGGCCTCTTCGTCTTTAAGAACACTGTGGCCCAATCTCAAGATTTGATTTCCCCCATCATTAATATAGTATTCGTTTATTTTCTCAAAGCCGTTTTTTTCTAAAATGTTGCCGATTGCTTTGCCATAAAAACCTCCCCGGCCGTTGCCCACATGTAATGGCCCAGTTGGATTGGCTGAAATAAATTCGTTGCAAACCTTGATTCCTTTCCCTTGCTGATTATTGCCAAATTTTTCTCTTTCTTGGTTTATCCTTACTAGGCTTGTTTTTAAATATTCCTTAGAAAGATAGAAGTTCAGATGCCCAGGCGGTACCGGTTCTACCTTTTCCAGGTTTTTATCTTTAATTTCTTTGGCCAGTTTTTCAGCAATTTCCAGCGGATTTTTCTTAAGTAGTTTGGAGAGAACCAGAGCAATATTGGAAGAATAGTCGCCAAATTTTGCCTCTTTGGAAAAAGTTACCTTAAGCTCTCCAGGCTCAAGAGCCATTTTTTTTTCTTTTTTTTGCCATTTTTTGATGGCTTCTTGCAATTTTTTCCTGATTTCATTTTTCATATTTCTCATTCTATCTTAAGAAAGGCAAAAAATAAAGCCCTTGATACAAAGACTAAAATGCTGGATACTTAAGTTATGGAGTTTTTAGCTTCAAATAAAAGAGCGTTTTTTGATTACCAAATCTCAGACAAATACGAAGCGGGTTTGGCCTTAACTGGCCAAGAAGTAAAGTCTGTCAAAAACGGACATATCAGTCTAAAAGAAAGCTTCGTGACCATAAAAAATTCCGAGTTTTTTTTGACTAACGCCCATATCTCTTTTTACCCGCAGGCGGGAAAATCAAAAAACTATAATCCGACTCGCTCCCGCAAGCTTCTTTTGAGAAAATCCGAAATCAAACATTTAATCGGTAAGATGCGAACTGAAGGCTTGACACTTGTTCCTCTTCGTGTGTATACTAAAAAGCGACTCTTAAAGCTAGAATTCGGTCTGGGAAAAGGAAAAAGGAAATTTGATAAGCGCCAAGACATAAAGAAAAGAGAAGACGCAAGAAACATTCAAAGAACGCTAAAAAATTTCTAATTTTAAAGTATTTCTGAAAAGTAAAATTTAGGATTTACAAAGAATTTTTTTGGGGTTGTTTAGTTTCGACAGTTTGTACTTTTAAAATAGGCAGGTCGAGAAAGATAATAACTCGTTAAAATTTTATCAAAGTTATAAGTGCAAGCTTCATAACCAAAGCAAAAACAGCATTAGCTCGCGCTTTTGCTCCTAATTTTGCTCTAGCTTTAGCCTAACCGCCTCAAACGGAGCAGCTTAAAGCTCATCAAACTGCTGATTTCCAATAGGCAAATTTGGTGTTATAAATTGGAATAGCTTGACGAGATTTTCTAAGCTCGTTTTGCGAAAGTAATTTAGAAATAGGCTGGAAAAATTTTGCCCGCTCTCTATTTTTCAGCTGAAGATTCTTCGGAATCAAAAAACAAGCGGGCTAAGCCTGTAGAATATTTTAAGAGAATAAATTTGGACATGGGTGCAATTCCCATCAACTCCACCTAATTATTCAATTTAAAAATATAAAAATAGGACCCAAAAGATTTTTTAGCCAAAGAGCTCCTCGAGAAAAAATTAACGAGCAAATTAATTATCCCCAGGTGCGAGTGATTGACGAAGACGGATCTCAATTGGGCATAATGACTTCTTTTCAGGCTCTGCAACTGGCCAAGGAAAAAGAGACCGACCTGGTAGAGGTCGCCCCGCTTGCCAATCCTCCTGTTTGTAAAATCGTGGACTATGGAAAGCTGCAATACCACCAGTCTAAAATGAAACAAAATAGCAAAGCCAAACAAAAAAAAGTAGAAGTAAAGGGAATTAGAATTGGCTTTCGTACCGACGTTCACGACCTAGAATTTAAAAAAAATCAAGCCGAAAAATTTCTTAAAAAAGGAAATCGAGTCAAAATTGAGATTCGCCTCAGAGGAAGGGAAAAGGCGCATCAGCATTTAGCCCAGACCAATCTTGATAACTTTCTTAAGTCTATCCGCCTTCCCTATAAAAAGGAACAGGAAATCAAAAGAATGCCAGGAGGTTTTGACGCTTTGATTGTTCCGGAAGAATAAACTCCGTTAAAAAAATTTATGCCAAAAATGAAAACTAAAAAATCGGTTATAAAAAAAGTTCGCCTTACCAAGAAGCGAAAACTTTTGCGCAGAAAAACTGGTCAAAATCATTTTAATTCAAAAGAAACCGGAAAGAAGGGGCGGCAAAAAAGAAAAGATGTCCGGCTTTTTCAGACTGATGAGAAAAATCTACTTAAAGCCTTACCTTATTCTAAGTAACTAAAGCGAAACGAAGAAAATGACTAGAGTAAAAAGAGGGGTAGCCGCCTCAAGAAGAAGAAAAAATCTTCTGAAAAAGGCCAAGGGCTACCGTTGGAAAAGAAAATCTCTTTATGCCACCGCCAAGCAGGCAGTAATAAAAGCTGGCCGCTATGCTTATCGCGACCGAAGAACCAAAAAAAGGGTTCGAAGAGCGCTTTGGATTACTCAATTGAATATTGCCTCCCGAGAAACTGGAATTAAATACAGCCAATTAATAAAAATCCTCTTGGAAAAAAATATTCTTTTAGATCGCAAAATTCTTTCCCAATTAGCTCTAGAAAATCCTGAAACATTTAAAAAGTTAGTTGAGAAAATAAAGACATAGAGGTTAGCAATTAAAAACTCCGCCGAAGCGGAGTTTTTAATTTATCAAAATTACCGCTTATGGAAAATCACTTCCCGGATAAGCCGCCAAAGAGCATAAAAGGGCAGCCAAATCCAAAGGGTTCTTTCCATCCATTCGTCCAGAAAATAATTAACATTTTCCGAACGAAACAAGCTAACAAAAAAATAAATAAGGAAAATAAGGAAAGTTCCGAAAAGAAGAATTAGGATTATTTCATTCATAAACTTTAGTTTATTTCATAAATGACATCTTTCTTTTCAACGACAATTTTCCATTTTCGTTCTTGGGCAATTTTTTTCAAATTCAGATTAGGATTAAAAGCAATCGGATTTTCCACGATTTCCAAAAACTTAGCGTCCGATTCAGTGTCACCTATTCCGTAAGAATCTTTTAAAATTAAATTTCTTTCCGTGATGTACTGCTTAACCACATGACCTTTGTGAGTCGTCGGTTCAAAAATAGCACGACCGGTGTAGGCGCCTTGGCTATCAACTTCATAAACAGAGCCAAAAACCATATCCAGACCCAAATAACGGTTGTATTCTTCCACGATCTCAAGCGGAGAACCAGAAACCGCAATGATATTGTAATTCTCTTTTTTAAAATTAGCAATTAATTGGCTGGTGTAAATATAGGTCCGATTCCTGTAAAAAGGAACGACTTTTTTGCTGGCTTCAATAATTTTCTCCTTCCGACAGCCTTTAACATTTTGGGCGTAAAGATCAACCAGGGCTCTTCGATATTCTTCATAAGATCCTTTATGATCCAGCCAGCGAGAATAAAGACGAATCAATTCATTACGAACATCGATCTTAAAAACTTTCATCCATGCCAGTTCGTCAATAAGTTCAAAGGCTAAATTTTTTCTAAAAATTGTCCCGTCAATGTCAAAGACAGCAATCTTTTCTTTTTTAATCATTACGAGAACCTTAAATATTTATCCCAAATTTCAAAAAGTTCCTTAGTGGCTACCAAATCCCGCAAACAGTAACGGGCTATTTCTAAGAATTTTTTCTCTTGATAGAGGTTCCCGACTTTTGATCCATCGCCGTTTTCTTTTGGACTCTTAAAACCGAAGGAGCGGGTATAGAAATCCAGGTTATATCGCCGACTCTGTCCATAGAAGGTCAATTGATCCAGAAGATCGCAGTGATTTTGAAATTCATAGCGATAGCCAAGTAGGTTTCGAGAAGGGCGAATTTTATGAAAAGCACTTCTTATCATTAAAAAGGGAAGGTCAAAACCGCGACCATTAAAGGTAATTACTTGATTATAAGCCTTGATTTTTTCCCAAAATTTTTCCAGGATTTCTTTTTCATTTCCCGGCTCAAAAGAGATTCCTTTTTCCGTAAGCGGTTCGACTTTTTCATTGGCCGTCTGAAAGAAAATAGCGCCTTTATCCGTATCCGGGTTAAGCAAGCCAATTGCCACGACCTCGCCTGTAAACGGGCTTAAAGCGGTTTTTCTCTTGATTTCCTCTTTTTCCTCTTTGTTTTGAGCGGACCTTAAAAGATACTCTTGGCTTTTCAAATCCAAAAGATTAAATTCAACTCCAATTGTTTCGATGTCTAAAACTATTCTTGCCATAAAAAAACTTAACCCTTTTCCATTTTAAGAAAAATTCCATAAATTCCCAGGACAATTCCAATTAAAATCCACTGGGTTCCCGCCAGCCAAAGCTCTATTTGTCCAACTGAAACTACTCCAGAGATAACGACTGTTAAAACCGAGAAAAGCATTACAATGTCAGCTGTTTTTAGCTTCACATAAATCACCTCCTCTCTTTTTAATTATAACACGCTTAATTTATAACTACCATGGCCTTTCTGCCTGTCTCGATTTGTTCCTTTTTTCCAGGAAAATCGTGAATGGCCCGGTAAAGAATGTCTAGATGGTAGCGATAACCTTTTCCTTTTTTAGTTCCCGGATCATTGGTAATAATCCAGTCTCCATCATAACCCACCAGGACTAAATTATGGTAAAGCGGGCCTGGAGGAGTAAAATTTGGATTGCCTAAAAGCCTTCCCGCGGCTGGCACAATAATGGGCTTGTCTCGAGCCAGCCATTTTTTAATTTCTTCCTTTTTAAAATCATAAATTGCCTCTAGGTTCTCTAGCTGATAAAAATCTTTTCCTAATTTGACTATTTGTGAAACATCGCTGTCTTTATAATCTCCATATCTTTTTAATTGAAATTTGATAAGCGCCTGAATTTCTTTTTCCGCTAATTCTGGGGTTAGAGCTTTTTTTTCAGCAAAATATTTAACCATCAGCAAAGAAGCTTCTTCGCAAGCTTCTTCGTGATATTCATCCCATTTTTCAAAAGGAGCCTGAGAAGTAAAAGGCACACTGCTTATAATTTTATCCGGAAGACTTTCTTCTTTTTTTTCTTGATCCTTAACTAAATCTTTTTTGGAATTTATTTCCGGTTGAAAAATTATCTCTTCCCCTTTTTCTTCCTGAAAAAAATTTTTCTCTTCTTGTCCTATCTGATTTTCTTTAACGATTAACCAATAAAGCAAAGCTCCAACTATAAAAAAAGAAAAAACTAGAAAAATTTTAACAAAGCGGTTTTGCATACAAGCAATAATAGGATTTTTTAATAAATAACGACAGGAGTTCCAATTTCTGTCCAATCGTAAACAGTTTTAGCCGGCCCAACCCCTAAACGGACACAACCGTGGGAAACAGGAACTCCCAAGTGACTGGCTCCTTCCTTGAAACCTCCTGGCCATTCGGGCAGTTCATGCACTCCAAACTTCCCACTCGGGACCAAGGCCATCCAAAAAGGCATATAGAGACCATAAACTTTAGACCAGGCACGGGGAGTTTTGTTGGAAATCGCATACTGCCCCTTGGGTGTTTCCATGCCTCTTTTTCCTGAAGAAATTAAAAAAGAATCGATTATTTTTCCGTTTTCGAAAATACTTAAAATTTGGATGGCTAAGTTAATATCAATATATTTACCCTCTTTGATTTTCGCCCGCGTGAACTTTTTAGCTTGAGCCAAGCGAGCCGTAAATTCCTTTTCCCAACTAAGCGGAGCGGGTGGTAAAGTTTCAAAGGAACTTTCATAAATTAATTTATAATTTTCATCACTTTCCTCCCGATACTTGATGTAAATTTTAAAAATGTATCTCTCCCCTTCCTTAATCTGTTCTTTGGGCAAAAGCCGAAATTGAGTCTTAGAAGGATTATTCTGATATACTAATTCCTCAAAGGGATCAATGGTAAATTTAACAAAAAAATCAGAAACCGATTCGTTGAAGTTTACCACGACGGGATCCTCAATATCAAAAACTACTTCTTTTGTTCCGTCGGCCGGAAAAAAGCTTTTTACCCGGGGATAGTCAAGCGTTGAAAATTCCATTTTAAAATCCGGAAGGGGAACTAAAAAAATATTCCTTCCGTTTTTTAAGCTAAGCTGGTAAGCAGTTTCCGGTTTCCAGAAATCTTTGGGAATAATTCTTAGCCTGCGGCCAGAATTTTCCCAAACTAAATCAAAGTTTATCTGAGGACTAATCCTGGTCTCAACCGGAAAATATTTTTTTAGTACTGGATAGGAAAAATCAATAACTAGAGTTTCTTTGGGAGAAAATTTCTCAGTTTTTTTCTCTACTGTTATTCGACTTTGGAAAATTTTAGGATAAGCATTGAAAGCTACAATCAGCCCGGTTATCCCAAAAACTAAAATCATTCCCAAAACCAAGAGCCCAAAAGAAGTTAAAAGAAAATTGATAACTGGATTCTTCAAAAAATTAATGCGCATAAAGAAACTAACGAGTAATAATTTCTTTGGCTTTTTCCCAAAGCTCCGGATGCCCTTTCTGAATTTTCAGCCAATACCACCACTCTGCCCCCCAAAGATAAACTTCAGGAAAACCGACTTTTTTAGCGAAATTAATATTGGCTTCCAACTTTTCAACATTCATTGACTGAAATTGTTCCTCGAGTGATTTTTCCGTTGTAAAACCAGAAATCCAGGGTTCCGCCTGAAGCTCAATTACCACAAAATTTTCTTGATCCGTGAAAAGTCTAGCTAACCCTTTTTTAAAATGGAAAAAGCGCGGTCCAATTGGATAATCAAAATATCCGAGACCTTCTTTCCAAATAGTCCGATACATTGTGGTTCCAAAAATATCCGCCCGCTTGGCTGCTTGAAGCCAAAGACTTAACTCACCGCTATCCGTAACAATAATTTTTCTTCCTGGATCAAGCCGGCGCACCAGTCGGAGTTCGCTCTCCAAGAGATTAACATCCAGTGGCGGGCAAATGCCAAATTTTAGAAAAGGCTCATTTTCTACCTGCCAAAATTTCACAGCCGAATTTCCCTTATAGCGTTCTACGACAACTTTCATAAATTTTAAAAGCTGGGATTTTCTTTTTTCGTCACTATCTTTGGCCCAGCCGGGAATAGCGCATTCCGGCCAACGCGGTACTTTCTGTCCGATCACTAAGATCACTTCGACTCCTCTTTTCTGCGCCTCTTGCAGCTGCCAATCTAAATCAGAAAAATAATAATTTCCTGGCTCTCTTTCTACCAAATCCCAATAAACCGGAATTCTGATTTTTCTCACGCCCAAATCGTCTAAAATAGCTAAAAAATTACTTTTCCAGTCAATTTTTATGTCGCTCGCATAGCGACTGGAAAAGGTTACGCCTAAAGCCACTGGGCTTTTGGTTTCGTGAATGGGAAAATTAAAATAAGCAAATAACAACACAACCAAAAAGATCATCGACAAAAATATTCCGAAAAAAAAATTTCGTATTTTTTTCATTTTTATAATTTTTCTAATTTATTTTAATTTAAAACTAAAAAAACAAGGCTAAACCCCAGCCAATAATTCCAATGGCCACTACTTTTTGCAACAGGCTGCGCCAATCATGTTTTTCTTCGAAAAAACGCGGAAAGGTTCTGGCAAAAATTATCCCTACTAAAAAAACAAAGACGTACTGAACCGAAACCAAGGCATTGACTACCGTCACACTTCCCAAAGAAATCGCATAATTAACCATTCCAGATCCAACTCCCCCGATCACTTTATTAAAAACAAAAAGGCTTCCAATTTGAATATTTTTTTCTTTTTCTTTTTTAAAACCGCCCAGTGAGGCCAGAATTTTCTTTCTCCAGGGAGAATAAATAAAAAGACTTAAAGCTCCCCCGGTCAGGCCCAATCTGGTCCAAATAAAAACATTGAAAAAATTTCCTTCTCGAGAATAGAAATAATCAAACATCAGGTAGGCCAAGGCTAATAAAAAACCCGCTCCCAGGGCAGGATAAAGTCCCCGAAAAAATTTTTCTTGCTTTAGCTTGAAAGGCAGCTGAAAGGAAATAAGCAAACCTCCCAAAATAACAAATCCAATGCCTAAAAATTCTTTCCGGCTGAAGGCATTTTCCAATAAAAAATATTCCATGAAACAAGTAACTACGGGAATTACGGCCCCAACTACGGGAGTGACTCGTCCCACTTCGCTTTGATTAATGGCAAAAAAGACCCCTAAAACTCCATAGAGAAAAATAGCTCCAGAAAAAATATAAGCCAAGGCCCAAAACATTCCAGGCCAATTAAAACCGAAAGGGATAAGGGCCAAAACAAATAAATCCAGGATACCAACATAAAAAGCATACAGGGCCGGATGGGAAACCTTTTTAGAAGACAAAAGAAATTTATCTAAAACAGTCTGGAGGGCAATCAGAAAATAGGCACTGACTGAAATCAAAAACCAGTTCATATCAAAGAATTATTTTTTATTATTTCCTTATAGGCATAAAAGCTTTTTCTGGGTTTCCTGGCCAAGGTCGCGTAATCTATTTCTACCAGGCCAAACCGCATTTGATAGCCTGAAAGCCATTCATAATTATCCAACAAAGACCAGTAACAATAGCCTCGTACGTCTATACCTGACTCCAGGGCTTTTCTAAGCCATTTAAGGTGTTCCTGAATAAAGTTTACCCGCTCCTGATCTTCCAGCCCTTCATTAGTCGGCAAGCCATTTTCAAGAACATAAATCGGTAAATGATACTTCTCCCAAGCGGTGCTTAAAACCCGGAAAATTCCTTCTGGGTAAGTTACCCAGCGCATAATATTCTTCTCGTCTTCCACAATCCGAAAACCCAGATAAGTAGAATTTTGGGGATCAAATTTTATTTTCCCCAACCGGTAATAATCTATTCCAAAAAAGTCTTGTTGATTTTTTACTTTTTCCATAAACCAATTTACCCGGAAACCTAAAGCAATTTTATTCGCCACTTTTTCCAGCCAATTTCCTCCTTGAGCATCATACCAGTTGTAAAGACAGCTCAAGCCCACTTGCGCCTCTGGCTTGAGGGCGTGAATTTTTTCATAAGCTTTTCGGTAAGCTTGAGCCAAGTTATTCAGAGCTTTCCAAAAACGAAGGGGCGAACGATAACCTGGAGGAAAATTACCCGTCAGATAACCCTCCCCCAACGGTACCATAGGTTCGTTAACAACCACGAAAATATCTATCAAATCACCTAGTTCTTTGGTTACCCTTTCAACATATTTAACGAAAACCGCCACGGCTTCGCGTCGGTGAAAACCATATTTCTTCTGAAACCAAAGGGGGCTGGTCCAATGCCAAAGAGTCACAATGCTTTTAATGCCACGCCTTTTTAAATCCTCAAGCATTTCTCGATATTGAGCCAGAGCGATTTGAGAAAATTCTCCTTCCTTGGGTTCCAGGCGAGACCACTCCAAGGAAAAACGAAAAGCTTGAACGCCTAATTCTGAAAGCAAATCGTGATCGTTTGGCCAGCGATTCCAGTAATCGCAAGCCTGGCCGGATTTATCTTGAGTTTTGCCCTTTTTTTCCCAGTCCCACCAATCCGAACTTAAATTTCCTCCTTCCGTTTGATAAGAAGAAATAGAAGTTCCCCACAAGAAATTTTTCGGATATGGATAGCCTGACACTGTTTTTTTTATAATCTTTTATTCACGCAATGCCTAACTAAAAAGTTGAAAACAAAAATGAGAAAAAATTCTCCTTTAGAGTTAATTATAAACTAAAATAAAAAAAAAGGCGATTTTTTGAAAATTACCTTTCAGGAAAAACCCCAAGTTTTTTAAGGAATCTAATTAAATTTCCTGTAATACAAGCCTACATCCGCAATCCATTTTTTCACGGCCTGAGGTTCATGGCCTACGCAGCTGGAACCACATTTCCAAACTACCATTTCAGAAGGGGTGTCAATCCTTTTATCAATTAGATTGCTGATACGTTGACCAACAATTTCCACCGCCTGTTCTGGAGAATCAAAACAGCTATAACCCCCTCCTGTTTGCCGATACCCACCCTTATAGCCCCAGTAATTGTAGCAATCTTGGCCAATTTTTTTTGGTGAATGCTTTCCCCAATTGCTTTCCTTTTTGGCGATCGCCAAAAGAAAAGAAGCTATTTGTCCATCTTTTTTGGCAATATAAGGAGCCATTTTTTCAATCGGATGGCCCGCCACCATTTCCAAAATTTTATTTTCCTCTAAGGATTTGATTTCCCCGTTCATTCCTTGGCATAACAAAGTCGTTTGTTGATTTTCGCAACTTTCCCGAAAAAAACCTCTATCAATGCGATTCAGCGGATCCAGGGTGGTGATTTCAGGCTTTTCCGGATTGATCTCCCAATCTATCAAAACACTTTTGTCCATTAGGGCGTAAAAAAAGATCCCCACACTCAGTATGAAGACAGCAACTGCCAATTTAATATTCTTTTTTTTCAGTTTTCCCGAGCCCCCAAATCTGCTCCTCCCTTTCCGCAGACATAGCAGGAAATAGTCATCATCCATATAAAGATTTTTCTCCCTCCTCTGTTTTATGGCTTTCTTAGGCCTTTTGAAAACTATTCTTCATTTTAGCAAAAGTAACGTCGAGAGTCAACATAAAAAACCTCCCAAAAGTTGAGGGGTTTTAATATCTTTAATAATTTCAGATGGTAATTTTTTTTAGTTCTAATTCGCTGGTTTTTCCGGATTTTTTAAAATTCCTGATTTGCAGTGCCAAAAAGATAAGAATAACTGGGTTAACCAAGAATATAATCAGCATAATTAAAGCTTGTAAGGAAATAAAAGTGACTCCCGCCCAGTCAGTTTTTTGAAAATTCTGCGACAGGTATTGTTTTTCCGGGAACTTTTTTTCTTCTATCATAACTTCCGAATTTTTTGCTGTCTCCACTTCTCCATTTTCTTTCTGAGCTTCAACCGCAGAAACTTTTTCTTTTGTATTCCGGGAAATGGCTCCCATCTGAAGCCCAAATTCCTGAACAGTGATAGTCGCTAAATGACCTTCGATAACCCCCTCTTTGACTGCAACACCGATTTCCTGAAAATCACTATTAAGAATGTTTTTTCTGTGAGTAGGACTTTTCATCCAAGCCGTGTGTTGACTTTCAGCATCTTTAAAGTCAATTGCTAGGTTTTCTCCCGCATAACGGTAATTATAGCCACTTTTTTCAATCCAAGACCAGGGAGTTATTCCATCGGGAGAGTTATGAGCAAAATATTTTTTCTTGATCATATCCTCCGCCTTTTGACTCGCTGCCAAAGAAAGTTTTTCATTCTCCTTTAAGGTCTCCAGGCCTTCCGCCCGACGGGATTCATTGACTAGCTGAATTACCTTTTCCTTGGTTATTTCTATTTTCCCCGCTAAAACTTTAAAGGAAAAGGAAAAAAGTAAAATCACCGCCAAAATGGCTGTCCCCAAAAATTTTATTTTATTTTTATTGATTTTTTTCATTAAATTAAGCAAAAAACAAAAAAGCGTTTCACCCTTGAAACACCCTTTTCCCCTTAAAATAAGCCTCTTAAGGGAAAGATTAACTTTAAAAACCTCTTTTTACTTTCTTTAATTATACTCTATTTTAAGCTAAAAGTCAAACTATTTGTTGAGCTGCTTAAAATACAAATTTACATCCGAAATCCATTTGCGAACCGCGACCGGATTGTCCCAGGAACAGTCATAACCACATTTCCAAACCACCATTTTTTCCGGCGTTTTTAGTTTTTCCGAAGAAACTAAGAATTCAATCCTTTTTGCCACGGTGTCCACGGCGTCTTTTGGACTATCAAAACAAGTGTGTCCACCGGTTCCCATTCTTTTTCTTATTCCCCGATAGCCCCAATAATTATAGCAGTCTTGACCCTTAAGAACCGGGACTCGTTTTCCCCAATTACTTTCTTTCTTAGCGATACTGATAAGAAAAGCGGCTACGACCTTGTCTTTTTTGACAATTTCCGGCACCATGGTTTCAATCGGATAGCCTTTGACCATAGCTCGGATTTCTTTTTCAAATTGCCCTTCACTCTCGCTCTTTTCATAATCCCTAATAAGCTTAGTTATAAAATCGGCCTCTTCCATATCAGCGTTTTCCTTATTTATTCCCAAAACTTTTCCCGGCTCAATTTCCTCTTGAATCGCTATTTTTTCCTTTTCCTGATCAATTTTCGCCAAAACACTTTCGCCCAAATAACGATAAATAAAAGTCATAGTCACCATTCCAAAAATTACCGCACTAATAATAGAAACGTTCCAGGCTCTAGCCAAAGAAACACCTGGAATAGAGCCTCGAACCAGGTCGCTAAAAAAATTGGAAAGGTTGGAGTATCTTTCCTTAATTTCTTCCAAAAAAACATCTCTTCCCACCAAATAAATGGAGTGTACCTGTTTCGATTTCTGTTTTTGCATTTCAAAAAAAAGTCCGTCAACATTTCTCTGAATGACTCGAGCTGAAAACGTCTGGGTTCTCTTTCTTTGATTAAGAAAAAATTGTTCTTTCTTGTTTTTCTTACCTAAAATAAGCAGGGTAGATTTTTTCTTGGTCCGCAAAACATAGCGCGCCATCGGCAAATCAAAGAAAAATGCTTCTTCTTTCTGGCTTTCTCTTTTGAGATCATTCAAAAGAAGAAGGTCTTTTCTTTTTCTTGATCCTTGATTGAGAAGATACAGATCATCTAAATTTAAATTGTTTCTTTTTTTTGACATAGGCTCTTATTGCTTGGTCTGGATTTTTTCTTTAAAAAAATCTTCAATTTCAGGTGTTCCTATATAGCACCGATTTTCTCGCGAATCATAAAGAAAAGGTACTCCAACTTCGTCCTCGTTTTCAATCTGGCACTTTTTGGCGATTTCGCTAAGAATCTTTCCGTTTTCTTGATTATGAAAAACTTCTAGTTGGTCAAATTTAAGCTTGGAAGTAAGCTGATTTTCTTCAATAAATTTTTCCACTTCTTTGCAATGCGGACATTCCTGACCATAAAAAAGAAGGATATCGGAGGTAATCGGAGTTGCTTCTTTGGGATTAGTCCATTGCCAAAGCCCCCAAGCCAAGACTCCCAGACTAGCAAAAAAAATAATCCAGTTAATAAACTTTTTCTTTTCCATAAAACTGAATTGGTTTTCTGTAGCTAAAAATAGCTTAAAATTAAACAGTTAGGTGTAGCTAGATTTCAGTCCCACGGAGTAGTTTCTCTAAAAAAACGCGGAATACAGGGCCAGCTATGACAAACTCGAGTTTCTTCTATTTCGTTGCATACTTCATCTATGTGCGTTCGGGTCATTGTTCCTCCTCCACAAATTACCGAACAATCCTGGTCGTTCCATTCCCCTGGTTCAGTCGGATTACAACGAACCATTATTTCAACCGCCTAACTGGTCACTTCATTGCCACCGGGAGAATCATTTTTGCAGACTAGATAATATTTCACGGAAGGAACTTGCCAAGGAGTTATCCTTGCTAAACCAGTGCCTTCGGTTCCATCAATAATGCCATTAGCATTTTCATCCACCAGGGAAAATTCTTCCAACCAAGTTGAACCGTTTTCATCAACGCCCCAGCAACGATTAGCGTTGGAGACCTCCCACTTAAGCCAGGTAGAATTAATTTCAGGATCAGAACTATTTCTTATAACTAGACTATCTCCATTTTCTTGATCTGGATAAGCTAAATAAAGTTCTATTCCTGGAGTACAATCCTTTTGACCCGTAAATATGCAACCACAGGGTTGGCCAGCACAAGTGGTTTCTATGCAAAGTTCATTTGGAGGTTCTAAACTTGCTCTACAGTCAGTATTTGTTCCTTCCGGACAAGGACTCTCACACTCCCACATCCATTCGAAATAATCATTTAAAAGGGGACGTGTAGGTTTACCAGTTAAACAAAGATTCGCATCAAGTGGAGGAGAATCTTCGCAAAAACTTCCTCCATTAGCACTACCACAACTTGCTCCTAAGGGAAGTGTGGCGGAGCAATTTGCCGTGCTCCCCCCTAAAGAACCCTGACAATTCCAAGACCAGAGATTCTGGTCAGCTGAAGCATCAACATTGGAAGCGGAACCAGCAAGGCAAAGATTGTCTTTAGGCGTGGTGCAAGAGGTTGTTCCATTATCGCTACCACAGACACCGTTAATCGGAACACAAGAAGGTTTTGGGGCGTCTTGGGGACAAGTTAAAGCAAAAACCATATCCTCTATTGGAACAGCTTCTCCATCAATACACTCCCAGGAACTTACATAAAAACAAATTGGTCCAACCATTGCTTTAGCTGAAAGAGAACCCCAAAACCCAATAACCCAGAAAAAGGAAAGAAAAAAGCATGAGTAAATAAAGATTTTTCTTTTAAAATTTTTAAGCATAATTATTGACATTAAATTTAAAATTTTTACTAAAAAAATTATTTTGAAAACAATAAGCTGGTCATTATTTATGTTTCTTTTATTATACAACATTTTTTAAAAGCTCCAAAGGCAAAAAGGGCAATAAAAGCCATAAATAGGGAGAAAATTTGCCCGAGGGTTAAAAATCCTAAAAAAAAGCCAATTTGGGGGTCTGGTTCGCGAAAAAATTCTACCCCGAAGCGAACTAGGGCATAACCCAAAAAATAGAACCAGAGAAATTTTCCTCTTAGTCCGGTCTTGTTTCTTAACAGCCAAAAAATTAAAAAGAGTAAGGCTCCTTCAAAAAAAGCTTCATAAAGCTGCGAGGGATGACGCAAGAGAGCTTCTCCAGGAAAATACATTCCCCATTTTTTTTCAGTAACCCGGCCGAAAAGTTCCCCGTTTAAGAAATTACCGATTCGCCCAAAAAAATAACCTGCCGGAACCGTGGGAATTATCCAGTCGGAGAGTTTCAATAAATTAAGGTTATTTTTCTTGGCAAAAAAGAAAGCGGCCAAAATTACTCCCATTAAGCCACCGTGATAACTCATACCGTAGATTCCCACCCATTTTCCTTGAAAAAAGGGTGAAATTACGGCCACAGGATTTCTGAGATAAAAATCTAGGTCATAAAAAAGGACATAACCTAACCTTCCACCAATAACCAGTCCCCAAAAAACATAAAAAAGGAACTGCTGGATTTTTTCTTGATTTAGATTAATTTCTTTTCGCTGGAAACGCAGTCTCAGCAGTCCATAAACAACCAAAAAGGCCACCAGATACATCACCGAATACCAGCTGACTGAAAAAAATTCCAAATTAAAAGCTACCGAATTAATCCGCAACGGAAGGGATTGATATGTTTCCCAGAAATTTTCCATTTTTATCATATTAGCACGAAAAGGCTCATTCTATCTACTTTGAATATTTGTTTCCTGGAAAATAATTTGATAAGATTTAAAGGGCTACTGATAACACTCAAGAAAATGTTAAATAAAAAGATTTCTGTAGTCGTTCCCTGCTTTAATGAAGGAAGGACTATTTATCATAATTTACGCCACATTCACCAATACTTAAAAGAAAGAATTGCTTCTTTTGAAATAATCGCTGTGAATGATGGCAGCCAAGACAACACTCTCTTTGAATTGCAACAATTCCAAAAAGAGCTTCCTCTTAGGATTATTAATAATGAAAAAAATGAAGGCAAAGGAAAGGTTGTCAAACAAGGAGTTTTAGCTAGTCAAAAGGAAATTGTGATGTTTTTAGACGCAGACTTGGCTATTCCCATTGAAGAATTGGAAAAATTTTTAAGGGAAATTGATAAAGACTTTGATCTAGTAATTGCTTCCCGTTTTGTCCCGGGACTCAAAGTTCTCCGTCCGGTGCTGTGGTATCGGAAAATTATGGAAAGGATTTTCCGCTTACTACGGATGATAATTCTCAACAGCTGGAAAGTTCAGGATACTCAGTGTGGTTTTAAGGTTTTTCGGGCTAAAGCCGCTCGAAAGATTTTTCCCATGGCGACGATCAAGCGGTTTGCTTTTGACGCAGAAATTATTTTCATTGCTAAAAAATTCGGTTATGCTATCAAAGAGTTGCCCATCACCCTCCAAAACCCTAAGGAAAGTCACGTTCGCCTTTTTCGCGATCCGATCAATATGTTCTTTTCCCTTCTGAAAATTCGCTGGAAAGATGTAAGCCGGCAATACAAGTGGAAACAAAATGAGTAAAGCTTATAACAAAATAATCTTGGCGGCTGATGATTTCGGAAAGAACGCTCTGGCTAACAAAACCATCTTAGCACTTCTTGAAAGAAAAAAAATTCAAAGGGTTTCCGTGATGATAAATGGACGCTTTTCTTCTGAAGAAATCAAGCGCCTTGTAAATTCGGGAGTTAAGTTGGATCTCCATCTTAATTTTTTTAATTTGACTTCGACAAACCCTTGGGAAGAGAAGAGGGATTTTGGAATTTTCCATCGGCTTCTTCTTTTTTTAAAGATCTATTGCCAAGGAAAAACCCTTCCTTCTAAGGTTAAAAAGGCCTGGGCTGAACAAATGCAAAAATTTTTCAGAATTTTTGGGCGTTATCCAGATGGAATTAACTCTCACGAACACATTCACCTTTTCCCCCCCTATTTCAAAATTGCCCTAGAAATAGCGAAAAAAAACCAAATAAATTACCTGCGTTTCGGAAAAAAAGACTGGCACCAAAAGAAAAATTGTGTCTCTTTGATTATTTGGCTTTTAAGAAAAATTAACAGAAAGGTTTTTTTGGTTTCAAAAATTAATTCGTCCGAATTTCTTATTAGTTTAGATTGGTTAAAGGATTTTTCTTTAAAGCATATCCCCACTTTGCCTTCAGGCGAGATTGAACTCATTGTCCATCCGGAAAGAAAAAAAGAATTAGAGGCTGTAGAAGCTTTAAAAGAATATTAAAGCTCTGGTTGCTTTTTGTCTTTTTATAATCTAAAATGATCCTATGTTTAAAGAAATAAAAAAAATATTATTTTTCTTTTTTCTCGTGAGTCTAATCATTTGGCCCGGAGGAAAAGCTTGGGCTGTTTGCCCGGTTTGCACCGTCGCGGTGGGAGCGGGTATTGGGCTATCCCGCTGGTTAGGAATTGATGACACGATTTCCGGAATTTGGATTGGCGGCCTAACAGTTTCGTTTATTCTCTGGACTCTGGATTGGCTCAATAAAAAAAATTATCTTTTCCCCGGCCAGCGACTTCTTACAACCTTGTTTTACTACGCTCTTGTTGTCTTTCCGCTTTACTTTCTCAAAGACATTTGGCATCCGCTGAACACCCTTTGGGGAATTAATCGTTTACTTTTAGGAATTTTGGTTGGCAGCTTAGTTTTCCTTTTAGGTGTTTTTAGTCATAATTACCTGAAAAGAAAGAATACCAATAAGTCCTATTTTCCCTTTCAAAAAGTTGCGTTGCCAGTCGGTTTGCTTTTATTCGGTAGTTTGGCTTTTTACTTATTGATAAATTAAAAAATTATGTCTGAATTTAATCTGGAAAAATTAAATGCTTTTATAGAGAAGGTTGACGAAATGAAGAAACAAAATAAAATGGATCTTTCCTCGGATCAAGACTTGAGTATCGCGATTATGAACCTAGTAAGCATCGAGGAGCACTTTTTTTTCAGTGGAGCTAAAACGGAAAAAAACGAATACTATGATTTAATCAACGAGGTGCGGGAAATGCGCAAAGAGTTGCTTAAAAAAATAATCAAGGAATATGAAGGAGAGGTTTGGTGTATTTCAAAACATCTTTTGGCCGCTTCTATGCGACTAATGGAAGTCGGCACTAAACAGTTGAACCTGGAACGGAAAGAAGAGGCTTATGATCTTTTTCAAAAAGCTTACAAACTCTATTCTCTTTTTTGGGGAATAAATCTGAAACTGATTAACGTTTCCGCCATAAAAAAAATCGATGATCAGGCTCTTAACAAAAATGATAAAGAAAAAAAAGGTTTTATGGATAAACTGGGAGTTCTGATAAAAAAAGCCATTGATTGCTGCATTGAATAAATTTCTTCTAAAAAACCTCTTTTTTATTCAAGAGGTTTTTTTATTTTTCAAATTTTATCAAGAATTACTTATAGCGTAAAGCGTCTAAGGGATTGATTTTACTTGCCCGACGAGCGGGAACTAAACCCGTAAAAAAACCCACGATTCCAGCAAAGATTATAATTAAGCCAGTAAACCAGAGAGGGCTGTGAAAAAGAGTGGCGGCTTCTCCTCCCATTTTGGTAGCCACAAAATTAATCAGTAAATTGAAAAATTTTCCCCCAATCAGTCCTAAGACTACCCCGCCCAATCCGCCCAAAAAACCCATAATAGTAGATTCCATAAGAAAAATCCAGGAAATTCCCCAATTCGAAGCGCCAATGGACTTCATTATCCCAATTTCCTCAGTTCTTTCTAGAAGGGTAATGGTCATCGTATTAAACATACCAATAGCACTGACGACAAGAGCAATAACACCAAAGAGCATCAGTACTATCTGAATAAATTTAAAAACTTGCTTGGCTTGCTCCACGGTTTCGGAAAGAGAAGAAACCAAGAAATTTTTTCCCAAAAGTTCCTCTCGGATTAAGGCCATTTTTTCTTCGTTGGCACATCTGACCTTAACTTGGGAAAAGTGATTGATATTCAAATTTTCCAAAGTTTCTGAATGGAGATAAACTGTGTTTTCATCTCCCTCCATTAGTCCTCTAATTTTATATTTTTTTTCAGAAGCTATTTTTTGGGTTTTACTTTGGGAATTTTTCGTCCCAACTACGCCTTGTTCTTCTGGGAAAAAAGTAAAAATCATTTCCTGACCAATAATTTTTTCTTCATCCTGATTAAAAACCTGGGCGATGGAAGAAGTTACCACCACGCTCTCTTTTTCCGCATCACTTAGAACTTCCCCTTTTTTCATTTTGAAACCGCCTAAGCGCAAAAAGGAAGATTGAATGCCAACTACTTGCAAATCGGAGGTTAAATCTCCTATTCTCCCCTGAGCCGGGAGAGAAAAAGCAGGACTGACTTCTTCCACTCCTTCCATTTTTTTTATTTTTTCTAGGGTTTCCTTATTCAGCCTGTCTCCTTCAGCGTTCGCCTCTGTCACATCCAAAGTAAGCAAAGATTCCGAAGTCGTAATTCTTTCCAAAAGAGTTTCCTGCAATCCGTAACCAAAGGAAACCAAGAATACAATGGCCGCAATGCCAACACCCATCCCGAGAATGGTCAAGAAAGTTCGAGAGGTTCTGGCTCGAAACATACGGGTAGAAAGTTTTAGAATATCAATAAATTTCATAAGTTAATTAAAAATTAGGCTGAATACTTAAGCAGCATAATAATCTCCATTTCCTTAACAATTCTATCGGCGGTATTGCGATAAAGACCCAGTCCTCCGGAAACCTTAGGCAAATCCATCTTAGCTTGTAAATCCTTATAATCTATTTTGTTGTTCATACGCAACAATAGGAAAGAATCCAGCCGCGATTTTTCTTCCGGCGAAAACTTCAAATCAAAAACGGAAACTAAATGATCGCCTAAAGATTTAGCAGACTCCTCGGAAACAATTTTCATCTTCTCGGATTGATCCAATATCTTTTTTACTCTCAAGGTAAAAGATCTGGCTCTTCTTCGGTTCCAATTAGCGCCCCCCTTCTCAAAAGGCAGATCTAGGTTTTTTTCAAAAATATCTAAATTGATATTCTTAAAAAGGACTTCTTTCAAAAAGTTTTCCGCTGACTTAGTCTGTTCTTCCGTCAATTCGGAAAGCACGTGAGAAATCAATTGCTTAGATTTAAAAGGCACCAGCAATGTTCCCACCTGCTGAGGCGTCAAGCCCCGAAACATTTTCATCAGCATTTTTAGATCATCAGTAACATTCTGCCAACCACCGGATTTTTCTAAGGCTTCTCGTTCTCGAGCCACCGCTTCTTGAGAACGCTTCTCCCGATTAATCTCTTCGCTGATAATTTTACCATCCCGCATGTTGATTACCCGATCAGCATAGTGAAGATGTTCGGTGTTATGTGTAACCATAACAATGGTTTTTCTGTCAACCTGGTTCAGTTCCTTAATCAACTCCAAAAAATTCCGAGCGGATTCACTATCTAGATTTCCCACGGGTTCATCCGCCAAAATTATTTGCGGATTATTTACCAACGCTCGAGCAATTGCCACTCTCTGCTTCTGGCCCCCGGAAAGTTGGGAAGGAAATTTATAAGCCTGTTCCGCAATATTAAAACGGCGCAGGAGTTGAATTCCCTCTTCTCTTCTGTTTTTTTGGTTCTCCCCCCGGAAAGTCCTCGGCAAACAAACATTATCAATAATATTCAAAGAGGGAATTAAATAGAAAGCTTGAAAAATCATTCCTTCCCCACTTTGGTGAAAACTGACCATTTCCCGCTCGGTCATTCTGGCCAAATTTTTCTGATTGACAAATACTTCACCCCGAGTAGGAATTTGAAGTCCCGCGATGGAATAAAGAAGTGTTGATTTTCCACAACCGGAAGGACCATGGATAATTACATACTCTTCGGGAAATATTTCCGTAGTAATATTTTCTAGGGCTCGAACTTCATTCGATTTTCCTTCGTCATAAATAACGCTTAAATTTTTTACATAAACAATCGGGTCTTTCATTGCACTAAATTTATTTTTTGTTCCCTCTTTATCCTATTTAATTATTATATTATAATCCGAGATAAAACAAAAATAGGGAAATTTTCATTTTAAATATTTTTTATACTCCGATCCATAGTAACAATTAGGATTAGGATATTCGTCCGGATCAAGGCAGCATTCCATATCCATGTGTTTTCCCTTGCCCTTATTGCTTTTACCAGGGTCGTCATTTTTCTTCTTACAGATCAGTCGCCCAAACTCATCTTTTCTTACTTCGGCCTTAGGCATAGGAGCTCGAACTTTGCGAATAAAGCTTCGCGCTTTTTTTTGAGCTTCCAACTTCTCCTTTTGTTCCTGTTCCTCCCGATACATATTTTCCGCCAAAATTTCAGCTTGCCGGCCCTGACAAAGCTGCTGGTTGAATTTTTTTTCCGAACTTTTTTGACAGGCTTCGTCGTAAAAGCCTGAGGAATCATCTAGCAAACTAACACTTTTCATTTTATACCGGCTGCGGCTCTGTCCCTTTATCTCGTCTTCTCCTTCCCGGATAACCGGAACCAGGCTTTTTGCCAAAACTTCAGGAAAAATCAAGTCGGAAATTTTATGGGAAAAAGAATAAACAATACTCTTTTCTTCCAGAAAACGATTTTGAAAATCCCCTTGAATAAAAATTCCCGAAACAATTACAAGATCCAAAATGGCCAGCGCGAAAACCTGGCGGGAAAAACTGAAAGCCAGCCTTTTCTCCCAAAGCTTACGTCTTTTCAAAAACTTCTTACGAGCTTTTTTCCGCAAAATGCTAAAGATTTTTTTCCTTTTTT
Source organism: uncultured Bdellovibrionales bacterium (assembly GCA_964630615.1). Classification (GTDB taxonomy): domain Bacteria; phylum Patescibacteriota; class Minisyncoccia; order Moranbacterales; family UBA2206; genus CAZVVG01. The sequence continues at coordinate 3,597 of CAZVVG010000007.1, read as the reverse complement.
TCATTTCTTTGTTCTGACTTTTTCTTTTTAATAAGCTTAATTTAGTCCCTCAGCCTTAAATTAGCCACCTTACCTTAACAATTTTCTTTCCCGCTGCTTAAGTTAATTATAATTTAAATAAGCCAAAATTCCAAGAAACTGCAATTTTTTAAATTTATTCGGAAATTATATTTTATGTTATATTTAAATAAATAGCTTAATTTCAAAAAATATGCTTCCTCACTTAAAAAATTTTTCTTTGGTAGTTTTTCTTCTTTTTCTCTTTTGGTTTCTCCTACTTCCTGGCAGTTCCTGGGCAAGAACGAATGTCAATGACTGGTATATTGAAAACTTTGAATCAGAAATCAGAGTTAACGGAGACTCTTCTTTGCTGATAACTGAAAAAATAACGGCGGATTGCGGCAACGCTTCAGGCAAACATGGAATTTTTCGGATTGTGCCAGAAGAGTTAAAAACTAACAACGGCAGTCAGAAAATGCCTGTCAAACTTGAAAGTATTACTGATTTTAACGGTAAGGCTCTTTCTTATTCCGAGGAAAAAAACCGGCAGGATAAGACCTTAACCTGGAAAATTGGGGACGCCAGTAAATTCGTAACTGGAAAAAATTATTATAAAATAACTTATCGCGTAAAAAATACTCTCAATTTTACCCAGCCTGACTTTGATGAATTATATTGGAATTTAATGGGTAATTTTTGGGACTTGGAAATCGATCAATTTAAGATCAAGCTGATTTTCCCCGAAGAAGTAACTAGCGCAAATAGTCAAGTAGAATATTATACTGGTTCTTTGGGGGAAAAAAACAAGAATCTGGCTCAGTTTCGCTGGATCGCTAAAAACGAGTTGGAATTTTACTCCTTAAGCGGTCTGAAAAAAGAGCAGGGAGTGACTGTCTCTATCACTTTTCCCAAAAATATCTTTACTCCTCCCGCTCCTACTTTCTGGGAAAAATGGGAAAATTTTCTTAATATTCTCATAGCTTTGTTTATTCCCTTAACAGTTCTTTTGATTTGCTTTTTCATTTGGCGAAAATACGGCAGAGATCCAAAAATCCAAAAAACCATAATCCCTGAGTTCTCGGTTCCGGAAAATATTACTCCCTTAGAAATGGGATTGATACTAAAAAATGGTACCCTGGAAAATAAATTTCTCTCCGCTTCCTTAATCAACTTAGCCGTTCAGGGAATCATCCAAATAGAAGAAACGGAAGAAAAAATATTTTTTCTAAAACACAAGGATTTGCGCTTGATTCGCCTTCCCCAAAGCGAGAAGAGAGACAACCCCGACCTACTGGAAATAAATCTTCTGGAAAAACTTTTAGACGGAAGGGAAGTTCTAAATCTTTCTTCTTTAAAAAGTCGAACTTCTTTGGATCAAGAACTCAAGAATTTTAAAAAACAAGCGGTGGAAAACATAATCCAGAAGGGCTGGCTAAACAAAAAGGGGTTAACCTTTAAGAATCTGTTCCTAATTCTCGGTTTTATCTTTCTTCTTATTTTTTCCTTTTTTCAAGGCTTTTCTCACTTAGGAGCGGGCTTGCTCTTTGGCTGTATTTTGAGCGCTCTTGTTTTCTTTGTTTTTGGATTCCTAATGCCCCAGCGGACGCTGAGCGGAAGCGAACTGCTTTGGAAAATAAAAGGTTTCCGGCTTTATTTAGAAACTGCCGAGAAATATCGTCAGCAATTCTACGAAAAGGAAAAGATTTTTGAGAAATTTCTTCCTTACGCTATGGTCTTTGATCTCACCCGGCTCTGGATTAAAAAAATGGAGGAAATTTACGGAGCCGATTACTTTAAAAATCATTCTCCGACCTGGTACACTGGTACGGCGGGTAGCTTGACGGCTTTTGACGCCGAAGGATTTTCTTCTCAAATTGAAAACCTTTCTTCCAGTTTGGCTTCCAACGTTTCCTCTGGCTCTGGAGCCGGAGGGAGCGGTGGCGCTGGTGGAGGTGGCGGTGGAGGGGGAGGAGGAGGTTGGTAACATTAATTCTTAACCGTCCCCGATTTTATTTATAAAAAACAAAAGTTCTTATCTCTCCGCCAAGCAGCTTAAAAAAATCTGATTTTCTTATTGATTTGAAGCTTGAACTAAAGAAATACTTTGAATAATAATATCTTCCAGTGGATGATTACTGGAATTAGTTTTTACATTTTCAATTTGATCTACGACTTCCATTCCTTCTGTCACTTCTCCGAAATTGGTATGCTTTCCATCAAGCCAGGGTGTTTCTTTGGCGGTCACGATAAAAAATTGGGACCCATTAGTATTGGGCCCGGAGTTCGCCATGGCCAAAGAGCCGCGAATTAATTTGCGACTATTAATCTCGTCTTCAAATTTATAACCCGGGCCGCCAGTTCCATCATCGCTCCAATCATTATCTTTAGAATTTGGATCGCCTCCTTGAATCATAAATCCTTTGATGACCCGGTGAAATTTGGTACCGTTATAAAATTTTTGCTGAGTGAGTTTTAAAAAATTATTGACCGTTTTTGGAGCCGAGTCTCCATAAAGCTTAATTTTAATTTTTCCCAGGTTGGTTTCCAAAACCACGACTCCATATTTATTGGAAAAATTCTCCTGTTCTTCTCCTAACACTTCGTTAATCTTGGCATTTTCTTTTTCCGTCGCTTTTTGGACGTTTTCTTTGGCTTTATCTTTAACGTTGAGCATATTGGAAATATAGCCATTGTCCTGATTTTTTAGCTGACCCAGATCTGGATCTTCAATTTTGGAAGAATTATCTTCCAAAGAGGCGCAACCCGCTAAAAACAAGAGGAGGAAAAGCGATAGTAAAAGCTTTCTCGAGATTTTTGGTTTCATAGAAATAAAAATTTATTTGTTAACCTTTTTAAAGTAATAATTAACGTCTCTGATCCATTTTTGAACGCTTTCGGTTTTATGACTAGAGCAGTCCCAACCACATTTCCAAACAACGGCCATTTTTTGCGGGGTGTCAATATTTTTTTCCACTAATTCTTCAATTCTTCCCCCCACCACATTAACCGCCTGCTCTGGAGAATCAAAACAACTGTAACCAGAATTAGTTTCATTGTAATTTCCCCGATAGCCCCAATAATTATAGCAGTTTTTTCCACTTTTTTGAGGGGAGCGTTTTCCCCAATTACTTTCCTTCTTGGCAATCGCCACCAAATAAGCCGCCACCTCCCTGTCTTTATTAGCAATGTAGGGCGTCATCTCTAAAATAGGATGACCAGAAACCATTTCCTGAATTTTTCTCTCCATTTGTGAAGGCTTTATTTCTTGAATAATTAGCTTCTCGGGCTCTTTCATCTGAAAAATCAAGGCTTTTACGAGAATAAGGCCCGTGGTAAAAAGAGAAAAGACAATAGCTAAAGAAATCAGCCGGTTCTGGCCGGAGAAAAATTGGCTGATTTTTTTGAAAGCCTTATTTTTTCTTTTTTGCTTTTTCTTTTTGTCCATATTTCCTAAAAAGCCTAAATAAAAACAAAAGCGGGCTACCACCCGCTTTTTCTTATTCTGGCTTAATTATAGCACATTTTTAAAAAAAAGTAAACCTTATGTACAGTTAACAGTATCTGGTAACACTTGGTATGATAAAGGGTAACACTGTT
>CAZVVG010000006.1:16885-32276 GCA_964630615.1 uncultured Bdellovibrionales bacterium | reverse complement strand
ATATGTTTGTATGTGTTAAAAATAGAGATAAAATAAAAGAGAAAATGTTTCTCGATTGGTATTTTTATTTGCATAGAAAATATAAATGCATTCCAGATAAAAAATATAAATATGAAATTACTACAGAATTAAATTTATTGAAATCAATTGACGTGGTGCAAGGGGAAACGCCCGATACTCAAATTAAGAAAAAAATTGTTTTTGATGGAATTGTTTGGATGTGTATGCTGATTAGTAAAAAGAAAGGCTTTGTTGGCAATAGTAAGAAGTGTGAGAAAATAGAGGAAAAAGCATTTAAATTAGCAAACAATTGGAAAAAGGCTATTAAAAAAGATATCTCAAATTTAGAACCTGATCACTTTCTAACAAAGGTTATAAAATATGAATAATGAAAGCTTTGGATACATTCAAAGGCAATGTGCAATTATTGCTGAGGAAATTATTGCAAAAAGATCATTGCTCGAAGATTTATTGATTGAATATGAAAGTTATGAGGTTGTGGAATATGAAATAAAGCATACTCTGGATTGTTTATTTAATATTGATAAGGAAAAAGCTTATTTTGGAAAAAAGGTTCAAAATATAAGCGTATTTCCTCCAATAAACCTACCCTTCTATTCATTTTTATATTTGCTGTCGTGCCCTCATTTTTGTGTGAAAAAATATACCTTCGTCCGCCAATAAGTTGCAGGGAAATAATGAAAAAAATATGTGAAATTTTGGAAATAAGTAAGTACTTTCCAAATATCCAAATAATAGATTCCGAAAGAAATGAATTTGTTGATGGCTATGTAACTAACTCTGATGTTGTCATATTCACAGGTGCTTATAAAAATGCTCTCAGTGTTGCAAAGAATTGCAAAAAAGGATCGTTGTTTCTGTTTAATGGTTCAGGAATTAATCCTATTGTAGTATCAGATCTCGCTGACATCAATCTCGCTGTTAGGAAGACTATTGACTCAAAATTATTTAATAGCGGACAAGATTGTACTAGTCCAGATTCTATTTTATTGAGCAAAAATTCTGCTGTAAAGTTTATTGAAATACTCATCAAGGAGTTGGGGCGTATTGAGGTAGGTGATTACCGCGATAGAAGTATAAGGGTTGGAAAAATCATAGATCCGGTGCATTTGCAATTTATTAGCAAAATGTTTGTTAAGTATAGGGATAATATAATTTATGGCGGAAAGATTGATTTTGCTAATGGAGTTATTTACCCAACAATAATAAAAACAGATTGCGCAGAAGAAAAAAATTATACAGAATTTTTTGCTCCAGTATTTTTCTTAAGTGTGTACAAGAATGAAGATGATCTAGCATCTTACTTTTTTGAAAGTAGTTACGTGAATAATGCGATGTATGTTTCAATATTTGGATCATGTGGAATTGAAGATAAGATAAAAAAAACGATAATTTTGAAAGAAAAAATTGCTTTAGATATAGATTGTGGAAATGAAGAATTTGGTGGATATGGAAATCAAAGCTCATTTTATTCATCAAATAAGTCAACAACTTGTTGTCCAATTCTAATATCAAGAGAGGTTAGAAGGCATATTGATAATTCGTTATAGTTTTTATTTATTTTACATAATCCTTAAAATTAGCTCAAAACTCATTAATAATATCCCCGTGTTTTGACAATACATTACTTTTAATCTATAATTAACAATCACAAGGATATGAAGAGAGACAGATTAAAGCTCTTTTACAATATAGGAAAAGGAACTATTAATCATAGTCTTTTCTTGATGATTTCTAACGAAGATGATAATATTGGAGGTAAGTAAATTAAGTTGATACCATAATGAATATTTTCGAAAAAATGGAACCATTAAACATAAAAAAAGGAGAAGAGACTATGAAAAAGACCGCAGAAAAATCATCTGTTTTTGAACAATACCAACAGGAAATTAAAAAGTCTGTTGATGTAGTTATTGAAAAGGTTAAGCACGAGCTCGCTGAAAGGGAATATGTTTCCACAGAGGTGTATCCTTATTTCAGAATGGAAAAAGAGCTGAGTGATGTTGTAGAAAAGTCGATTGATGCCTCTGGTATTTTTGATGGAGATTTTCATCTTCAGGCTCCGCCAGCTCATGTCGCTGGGGATTTTGCTGTTGAAACATTCAGTCTGGCGAAAAGGCTTAAGGCGAATCCACATTCCCTTTCTTCTAAAATTGTTGATAGTATCAACTCTGCAGACGGAATGGAATTCGTTGAAAAAGCTACTGCTATTGGTGCTTTTGTTAACATTGAAGCAAAAAAGAGTGCGTTATATGCCTCAGTACTTTCTTGTGTTTCTAATATGGGAGACAGTTATGGTGAAAGTAATATAAATGCAAAAAAGGTAGTTGTTATTGATTTTTCTTCGCCGAACATCGCTAAGCCAATAGGGGTTGGTCATCTTAGATCGACAATTATTGGGCAAGCTCTCTCTAACCTTTACGAGAAAACCGGTTATACTGTCATTAGGGATAATCACCTTGGTGATTGGGGAACACAGTTCGGAAAGTTGCTCTTAGCGTACAAGCAATGGGGTGACGAGCAAAAAATCTCCGAAAATCCTATAGCTGAACTCAAGGATTTATACGTAAAATTTCATGATCTTGCCAAGGCCAGCCCTGAAATGGAGGACGAAGCACGAGCGCTTTTTGCTAAGCTTGAAAGCGGAGATCCTGAGTTGACTTTTTTGTGGAAGAGATTTAGGGACTTGAGTATTACGGATTTCGAGAAGATGTACAAGCGTCTTGGAATCGATTTTGATCTGTATGTCGGTGAAAGTTTTTTTATCAAAGACGCCGAAAATGCAGTTTTGGACTGCCTGAAAAAGGGAGTATGTAGAATCGACGATGAAACTGGTGCTGTTGTTGTAGATTCTGATGAGAAACTACCATCGTTTCTGCTTAGAAAGCAAGATGGTTCCACTATTTATATGTCACGTGACTTGGCTGCAATGAAGTTCCGTAGCGAAGTTTTTAAACCAGAGTCGATATTGTATGTAGTTGGTAGTGAGCAGAGCTTGAATTTTAAACAGCTCTTTGATCTCGCTGACAAAACCGGCTATATATCATCAGCGACAAAGGCAAAGCACATTGATTTCGGTATGGTAACTATAGATGGTAAGAAGATGTCCACCAGAAAGGGAACACTGATTGAATTGGAAGACTTACTGAAACAGTCAGTGGAAAAATCTCGCGAAATCCTTTCACAGAAAAATCCGAACCTGACTCAGCAGGAGCTGGATGAAATTTCTGAGATTGTTGGTGTGGGAGCAATCATATACAATGATCTTCGTCAATCAAGGACGAAGAATATCTCATTCGACTGGGCCAGGATGCTTGATTTTGAAGGTGGTAGTGCTGCCTATTTGCAGTACACCTACGTACGTATTCAGTCTATACTGCGTAAGGTAGTGGAATCTTACCCAGGCGAAACGGAACAAGTCCTTAGTGAGAGTGAAATTTCATTTGAGACTGGTTCTGAGTTTTCTTTGGCTAAGAAACTCATGATACTTCCGCAGATTATTGTAAAGGCTCAGAAGACGGATTCTCCACATGACATATGTGTGTATCTCGAGGAGCTGACGTTGATTTTCAATAGTTTTTACAATGAAGTTTCTATCCTCAAAACTGAAAATCAAAACTTGAGAGTATCCAGAATCATGCTTAGTAAAGCGACGGCCAATGTTATTAAAAATGGTCTTGCATTGTTAAACATAAGGGTGCCAGATCGAATGTAGGTAGTAGTTAAATTCGATTTCTAAAGGGAGATGATTTTTGTGACTGATCCTTGTAATTATGCGAATGCATTTTGGAATGGCGCTGCTTATCTGGAGAGTACGGAAAGTGTGCCCATGCTATATAGGCTATTTTCAGTAATCTTCGTGATGGTATTTGTTGTTACTGCGCTTTATCTGTATCACAAATGTGGTGGCAAAAAAGAATCCAGATAAATCTGGAATGAGGGGTGTCAATAGACACTCCTCTTTTATTCTTCAAAATACTTCCCCTTAGGGGAAGTATTTTAGAGTCCGAGCAGGTTAGTTTCCTCGGGGATGTTGATGGAAAAAAAGCTTCCTCGGGATTCATCTAGCCAATCGGAAAAAAACATTTTTTCCAGGTAATGGTTATAGACGATTTTTGGCTCCAAGGATTCGGTTGTCAAGATATCTTGGCAGATTCTCCGATCCCGGTTATCCAACTCGATTATTTTAACGAAAGGTCCTACGCTAAAAATTACATGCTCATAGTCCTTAAACCACTGAACATTGCTTATTTTTTCCGAATAGCGAGTAATATTTTTAGTTTCATTCTCAACTCTTAGTGGTTGGACATTCCAGTCTCTTAAAAAGAAAACGGAAATTTCGTTTTCTTTCCAAAAGAGAAGCTTTTTTCCGTCATCAGAAAATTGCACCCCTTCAATATTGTCGTCGATTTTTTCCAAATATTCCTTATGTTCGCCCTTATTGAGAAGATAAAGGTTTTTATTCTTATCTAAAAAGGCAATGCGCAATTCATCGTAAACGATTAACTTTTCGTTCAAACTGTCGGTCTTTTTGGGCGAATCAAAAGTAATCTGAGTTTTTCCGGTTTCTCCGTTTAAATCTTTTCGGAAAACTAGTTCGTTGGGCAACTGGGAATAATAAACCCCAGTTTTGGCCAAATCAAAACTAGAAACCTCCTGAGAAACCAAGGCGAAGTCCTCCTTTTTTTTGATACTGGAGCGGTACAAATTAGTTCCCTCAAGAAAAAAGACATAATCTTTTTCTTCTGGGTCCCAGCGAACATTTCTCAGATCGCTCTTGCCTATAAATTCGTTTAAATTAAAATAAGTTCCTTTGTCGGGATCGGCCACAAAATAAGAAAAGATTTTTTCTTTCCCGCCTTCTTCTTCAAGAAAAGCATTTTTTTTCTCAAGAGGAATTAAAAGGTAATCTTCCTTGGGAGACCATTCTATGTTTTCTTTACGCTCTTCGGCGATAAAAGACCAGCCCTCAAAAAGGAAAGTTTTTTGAATCCCAGCATCTTTTATATCAAGAATTTTTACCTCGGTTCCAATCTCCGGCTGATTAACCAGGGCGATTAAACGATCTTCAGGAGAGATAAAAAAACGCCTCAAAGGTCCGCTCTCATAAGGAGTTTTTTCGTATTCTTTTCTCGTGAGTAAAATGTTCCAAAATTCGCTGGCCATTCCGCTGTGCACTTCGGTTTTCTTGCTCCACTCGTTAAAACCGTCGGCAGAGATTTTCAGATTGTATTCCCGCGGCATCAAACCGAAGATGTTTAAGGAATTATTAATCCGGCTAGTCGTGACTTCTTCCTCTTTTCCGTTGAGAAAAATTGCAACGTTCCGAGGGTTTACCTTCAGGGAAATAGTGCCACTATGCACAAAAACCCCCTTTTTTAAATCAAAGCGGTAGCCATTAGCGTAAAGCACCAATGAAGGGGCGATAATAAAAAAAAGAATAACCAATATCCAAAAAAATATTTTTCTTTTCACTTTTTCCATAGCCCTTTTCACTTTTATCCATAGTAATGCTAGCCTTTCAAAAGACTTTTGTCCAGTCTGCATTCTCTGAAGAAGTTTTTGCTCTTTGCGATTGACAGCCGAAGCCAGGAGGATTATAATAATCAAGTAACCTTTTTTGAATATTTTATGTTAGCGGTCATAAAAACCGGGGGAAAGCAGTATAAAGTTAAAGTTGGGGACAAGATCAAGATCGAAAAGCTTGAGGGAGACAAAAACGGAAAAGTCATTTTTGGAGAAGTTTTGCTTTTGGAAAAAGGGAAAGAATTAAGAATTGGCCGGCCTTTTCTCAAGGGAGTCAAAATTGAGGGTACAATTATCAAAACAGCCAAAGAAAAAAAAGTCGTGGGAATCAAGTTTAAGCCAAAAAAAAGGTATAAAGTTAAATTTGGCCATCGGCAGTTGATGACGGAAGTAGAAATAGCTAAGATTGAATAAAACCGCCTTCCGGCGGTCTTATTTTTCTTGAAAATAAAAAGCTATTTAATTTCTTTTCGATTGTTGAGCGCGGAACTGAGGGTAACTTCATCGGCGTATTCTATGTCACCCCCAGTCGAAAGACCGCGTCCTAAGCGAGTAATTTTTACCGAAGAAAAGGGGCGAAGCTGAGTTTTAAGATAAAGAGCGGTCGCGTCTCCTTCGGTGGTGGGATTGGTGGCCACAATAATTTCTTCCACTTCTGATTTTTTTATTCTTTCCAGCAAGTCTTTGATTGTGAGCGGACCAGACTCCCGATTTAAAGAGAGAACCCCCCCTAATACGTGATAAACGCCAGCAAAAGAATTTGTTTTTTCAATAGATATAATATCTAGGGGTTCTTCCACAACGCAGATAATTTTTTGGTTTCTTTTTTGATTTTGGCAAATTTCACAAAGATTATCTTCAGCCACATTAAAGCAATGCTGGCAAAAGCCGAGCTTTTTTAAGGAAAGAAGATTTTCAGCAAATTCCTGGATTTTTTCCGGCTTTTGTTTAAAAAGATAAAGCACCAGCCTTTCAGCCATTTTGGGACCGATTGAGGGAAGAGCGGAAAAATTATCAATAAGTTTTTTAAACGCTTTAGGAAGCATAGTTATTTATTATTGGGTGTGAACCCTTTCAAGGGATTTGAAAGAAGTAGTTGTTTCATTAAAGAAAAGAGAAATTTTTCCGATTGGCCCGTTACGATGTTTGGCAATATGAACTTCTACGATATTTTTATTGGCCGTATCGGGTTTTTCTCGGTCTTCGCGGTAGAGGAACATTACAATATCAGCGTCTTGTTCAATGGAACCAGACTCACGGAGATCGGAAAGCTTGGGAATTTGAGGACTGCGAGATTCAACCGCTCGGGAAAGTTGGGAGAGAGCGATAATGGGAATATTAATTTCCCTGGCTAATTGTTTCAAAGCGCGGGAAATTTCTGAAATTTCATGGACGCGATTATCGCTCCCGGAACGACCTTCCATCAGTTGGAGATAGTCAATAATAATCAAACCCACATTGTGTTCCGCCTGAAGCCTTCTCGCCATGGTTCTCATTTCCATAACATTGGAAGATCCCGCGTCGTCAATAAAAATCGGCGCTTCGCTGAGGATTCCCATAGCTTCGCCAATTCTTTGAAAGTCATCGTCGTCTTCATCGGACTTAAGTCTTCCGGTTCGCAGGCGCCAGAGATCTACTTCGGATTGGGCGGAGAGCATGCGGTCAATTAGCTGATCCGAGGACATTTCCAGGGAAAATATTCCCACGGGAACTTTTCTTGCGACCGAAATTTGACGAGCCAAATCCAAGGCCAGGGAAGTTTTCCCGATGGAAGGTCGAGCGGCAATAATAATCAAATCGGATTTTTGAAAGCCCGCCAAAAGGTTGTCTAAATCGGGAAAACCACTGGGCACTCCCCGGAGCTTATGATCGCCTTTGTGTAATTCATCAATTCGGTTAAAGGCTGATTCCAGAATTGATTTAATTGGAACAAAATCTTGCTTAATATACTTTTGAGAAACGGAAAAAAGTTTTTGTTCTGATTCATCAAGAATTTTTTCCACGTCTTCCGATTCTTTGTAGCCCAATTCAGCTATTTCACTGGCCGCCGCGATGAGTTTTCTCAAAGTGGATTTTTTTTGAACGACCTTAGCGTAGTGCTCAATATTGGAGCTGGACGGAACGGAATTGACCAGGGAAGTCAGGTAGCTTGATCCGCCAATCTTGTCCAGTTCATTTTTCTCTTCCAGGCGATTAGAGAGGCTCAAGACATCAATAGGTTCACGTTTTTCGTAGAGCTCAACCATGGCTTCGTAAATCAGATTATGGTCATCTCGGTAAAAATCTCCCAACCGAATAAGATTGGCAATTTTAATAATGGCGTCTTTATCCAGCATTAAAGCTCCCAAGACTGACCTTTCCGCTTCAATGTTCTGAGGAGGAACTCTTAATTCGTTGTTTTTTTTGTCGTCCATAGTCATCTAATTATATCAATCTGGATTTAAAAATCAATTAAAATTTTTACCCAGTTTATAGGATAATTATACACAATTTAGAAAAGGAAAATTCAGCCAAAAAAGCTTTTTAACTATATTTTATCCAGAATTTTTTTAATTTCCTTCAGGTTTTCAGCTTGAACTAGAGCACGGCGTAATTCTGGAGCCCCGGGAAAACCTCTAACGTACCAAGCCAAATGTTTTCTTATCTCAAAAAATCCGGATTTCTTTTTAATCTTGTGAATAAGTCTGGAATGTTCAATAATTAACTCTTTGACTTTTTCGGGTTCAGACAGGATCGCTAGGGGCTTAAAATTTTCCAAAGAAGGTGTTTTCAAGGCCTCTTTAATTTCTTTAAATATCCAAGGTTGTCCGAGAGCTCCCCGACCAATTCCCAAGCCGTCCAAAGACGGATATTTTTTCAAACATTCCCTGGCTGGCCAAGGACTTACTATGCCTCCGTTGGCCAGCACTATTTTTTCCGGAATAAGCTTCTTTATTTTTTCTGCTAAGGCAAAATCGGCTGGGCCGTCAAAGCCGTTTTCATAGGTTCGGCCGTGGAGCATTAGCGCAGCAAAGGGTGCATCGTGCAGTTCCCCTATAAATTTTAGGGCCGTGACTTTTTTCACACCGGCGCGAATTTTTAGAGAAACCGGCAAAGCGGTGTTGACAGAAACTGCTAGAATAATTTTTTTAGCCAAGGGAATATCCAGCATCAAGGCGCAGCCAGCACCGTGACCATAAACTTTTTTAGCCGGACAACCAAAATTTAGGTCTATCCCGCTAGGCTTAATTTCTTTAGTAATAATTTTTGCCGCTCGAGCAAAATGCTCCGGATTTTTACCAAAGAGCTGAACCACATAAGGCTTTTCGGACAAGGAAAATTTTAGTAGGTGAAGAGTTTTTTGGGGCTTAAAAAAAAGCGCGCTGGCGGAAGCCATTTCACTGTAAACCAAATCCGCTCCCTGGCTGCGGCAAATTTGGCGGAAAGCGCTGTCCGTGATTCCTGCCATTGGGGCTAAGGCCAGAATCGGCTTATTTAGTTCTTGCCAGAAATTTTTTTTCATAAATTTTAACCTCCTATCTTGTAATAATAAAAAAGGCCAAATTTCGACCTTAATTAAAATCTTAATATTACTTAAGATATTTTTTTGAGAGTATAATTGTTTTTCTGATTGTCTTCAATGGCATATCCCAACTTTTCGATTTTTCGGCGCAATTCATCAGACGTTTTAAAATCTTTTGCTTCCCGGGCCTTTTTTCTATCTTCGGCTAGGTTTTTTATTTCCTCGGGAATTTCGTTTTTTTCCAAAAGAAGGCCAAAGACTCGAGCAAAGCCTTCCAGTGCCATTTTTGTTTCAGCCGGATTGCCCAAAAGATTTTCTTTTAAGAGTTTCCCTCCTTGACGGACAAATTGGAAAATTACGGCCAAAGCCTTGGGGGTGTTTAGATCGTCATCCAGGGCTGCTGAAAAATCTTCCTTGTATTTTTCCACGGAAAAATTAGCAACTTTAATTTCTTCAATTTTCGGTTGATAGGTCAAGAGCTTGGTGTAGAAGCTGTTTATACTTTCTAAATTATTTTGAGACTGCTTGAGGAGTTTCCAGCTAAAATTTAGCTGACGGCGATGATTTGAGGAAAGCAAGGCCAATCTTAATTCCATTGGAGAAAATCCTTTTTCTAAGATATCTTCTAATTTGTAAAAATTACCCTTAGACTTGGACATTTTCTTTCCTTCCACTAATAGAAAGCGGGTATGAACCCAATAATTAACGAACTGTTGACCGCTAAAACCTTCTGATTGGGCAATTTCCGCTTCATGGTGGGGAAAAATATTGTCTTCTCCGCCCGTATGAATATCAAAACTCTCTCCTAAGTATTCGGTACTCATGGCGGAGCATTCAATGTGCCAACCAGGATAACCAATCGACCAGGGCGAGGGGAATTTCATTAAATGTTCCTTGGGAGCCTTGAGCCATAGAGCGAAATCCCAAACGTTTTTTTTGTCGGGATGTTCTTCTAAGCGGGCTCCAACTTTTAGGTTTTCCAAGGTATTTCCAGAAAGCTTCCCATAGTTAGAGAACTTGGTCACGTCAAAAAAAACATTTCCGTTTTTCTCATAAGCCAAGCCTTTGGTGAGAAGTTTTTCAATCATCTTTATCATTTGAGGGATATGAGTCGTGGCTCTGGGAAAATAATGAGCCGGCAAAATATTAATTTTTCTTTCAGTTTCCTTGAAGTAAGCTTCGTAAAAACGGGCTATTTCTTTTGGTGTTTTCTTTTCTCGAGCGGCTTTTTTGGCGATTTTGTCTTCACCAGTATCACCTTGAACGATATCGTCCTGAGTCAAATGACCTACGTCGGTGATGTTTTTTATGTGACGAACTTCATAGCCGGAGTATTCTAAATAGCGCCGCAGAAGATCAGCAGTGAGATAGGATTTTAAATTTCCTAAATGGACAAAATCGTAAACTGTCGGACCACAGGTATAAATACCCACCTTGCCCTTATTGATTGGTTGAAATTCCTCCTTTTTCTTGGTTAGGGAATTATAAAGTTTTAGAGCCATTTTCTGACTTTAAAGATAGTCATGGTAAAAATAGAAATAAGAATCATAATGCTGAAATGAATCCAGAAGCCGTGAGGGTTTTTACCAAGGGGGATTTCCGCGCTCATGGCCAAAATATTAGAATAGACGGTGAGGGGCAGCATAACTGCGGAAAAAATAGTCAAGATTTTCATGGTTAAATCAAGTTTATTGGAAAGTAAGGAATTATTAGTTGCCTCAAGGGATTCAATTGTTTCTTTGGCGCTTTCTAGGTTGTTCCAAACGCGAATATTTGTTCCGATTAAATCCTGGAAATAGTTTTTCAGTTCAGGCTCAATAAATTTATAATCGGTTTTTGTCAAAGACTCCAAAACCGATCTTTGCGGTTTCATAGTGCGACGGAAATTCAAAATGTCTCTTTTGGCCAAAGATATGTCAAAGACCATTTCTTTTTCGTGTCCGGCAAAAATCTCTTTTTCAATATAGTCTAGTTTCTCTGAAATATGGTCAAGCTTAGGGAAGCAGGATTCAAGCAGCATTTCAATTATGAGGCGCAAAAGAGCTCCTGGTGATTTTCCCATATAGTTTTCTCTTTTTGCAGGATCTTTCTCTAGTTCTTTGAAAAATTCAGTAAATTGGGGGATCTCCTTGTCATGAGAAGTAATCAGGGCTTTTTCCGTTATGACGATGTCTATTTCTCCAGGGTAAGTGGTTTTTAGCTCTAAATCAAAAAGCGGAACATGAATCGTGAGATAAAGGCAGGTTTCATACTCAGCCGCTTTTGGTCTAATGGTCGGAGTAGAAAATTCTTCCAAGACCAAGGGGTGTAGATTGAAGTTATTTTTAAGGTAAAGAATATCATCGGCTCCCGGCGACTCAAAATTAATCCAGGTGAACTTGGTTGATTTAACTTCTTGCATATTTTTTGGGCTTTATTTTTATTAACTTATTTTTTTAATTCTAACAGTAAAAGGGGTTTTTGACAAAAGCACTCTCATTAGGTTAAAGTTTCTCTAGAACCATGAAAAAAGCCATTTTATTTCTAATCCGCTTTTATCAAAAAACCTTTTCTTTAGATCACGGTTTTCTGTCCATTTTTTATTCTGAGCGACTTTGCCGCTTTCATCCTACTTGCAGTCAATATACCTATGAAGCAATTGAGCGACACGGAATATTCCGGGGAAGCTGGTTAGGCTTGAAAAGGATTGCGCGCTGTCACCCTTGGAATGCAGGAGGCTATGACCCTGTTCCTAAATAAAAGATATCCAGACTGTTTGTTTTTTTGCGTATTTTTGATATACTATTTTTAGGAAATTTTAATTTTTCCGGAAACGATAAAATTATAAAAATAATAATAATTAAAATAAAACTATGAAAAAACTCCGTCTTGGTCTTATTATTTTTTCCGCGGCCCTAATTCTTTCCGGTTGTGGAAATAAATTGCCAGAAAATTCCCCAGGGAAAGTGGCTCAATTAGGCGAGCAGCCAAAAGAAGAGAGTTCCGCGGGAGTCCAAGTAATTAATTCTCTTCGGGAGGCTATGGGTTTAGGCAAGAAAATGGAATGTGTTTACACAACTGAAATTAACGGACAGACTATTCAGTCCGTAACTCAGATGGAAGGAAAGAACTTTAAATCTTCCTCGGAAATTGAGGGAAAGAAAATGTACTCTTTGATGAAAGATGAAGTGATGTATACTTGGGGAGAAGGCATTCCAATGCCTAGCAAGCTTGAGCTGAGCTGCATGAAGGAATTGGAAAAAGACCTACCAAAAACCGAAGGAGAGAATTCCCAGGCCAAAGGTTTTCAGAATCCAGAAGATTCTTTTGACAAAGCGCAAAACGTGAGTTGTAAACCGGTAGTGACTGTAGACTTGAGCCTTCCTAGCGATGTTCAATTTTCGGATATGTGTGAAATGCTAAAGGGAATGATGAAAAATCTTAAAGACATGAAAGTTCCTACCGAAGTCAAGGGGCCGCCCAATCTTCCAGAAGCTCCCGGAACCAATTAAAAATTTTCAAGACTTAAAAAAAGCGTTCTGAGGAGGACGCTTTTTTGTTAGTCGTAATATTTTTTATTTAAACCAGGGATCCTGATTTTTAGCTAAAAATCAAGAAAAAATTAGGGGTTGACAGGATTTTTATAAAAGGTTAATATTAAATTAGCACTCGGACTTGACGACTGCTAAAAAGTCCTCTATGCTAGAAATAGAAACTCCTAAACTGGAAAAAATTTTTTTTGAAACAATCAGTAAAAAGTTCCCAGCTTTATAGATTTTAGAGATATAAGTTCCAAGCGTCTTAAGGATTATTGAAAATTATTATGAATACCAGACAAGAAAAAATTCTCACTGCAGTGATTGAAGAATATACGGAAACGGCTATTCCCGTTGGTTCTAAAATTCTGGTAGAGAAATACGATTTCAAAATAAGTCCGGCTACAATCCGTAGCGACATGAATCATTTGGAGAAAGAGGGTCTTCTCCATCAGCCGCACATTAGCGCTGGTCGGATCCCCACGGACAAGGGCTACCGCTATTTTGTTGAGAAAATAATGTCCGACCAGAAATTATCCCTGATGGAGCAAAAGAAGTTACAAACCGAAGTATTAAAACTCAGGGCCCAAAGAAACCGTTTATCTCGAACGACAGCCAAACTCTTAGCTTCCTTGAGTGGAAATTTGGCCATTACTGGAGACAAAAAAGAATTTTATGATTTTGGAATGCATGAACTTCTGGAGAATCCAGAATTTCAGAGCGCGGACGAGTTTTGCAAAGTGGTGGAAGCTTTAGACTATATTGACGAAAATATAGACTCTATTTTTCAGAAAGTCAAAGAAGGAGAAACCCGGATTTTTATCGGTAAGGAAAATCCGATAAAAAAAATTTCCAATTGTTCCATGGTGGTTTCCCCCTATAGAACCAAAGAGGGAGAAAAAGCTATTCTGGCCCTGATCGGCCCCAAGCGGATGAAATACGCCAAGAATAAATCTCTGTTGGATTATATGAAAAAACTTTTAGATTCACCGGTGCTGTTAGTGATCGTAATTGGAGAATTTGAAAAGTTGATAAATTAATTTGAATTTTATTTATAATTTATGGTTATTCGAAAATTATGATACTTCAAAAAAAACCCAAAAAGTCTGACCAGAAAGAAGGAGAAGAAGAAGCGGAGAATAAGAAAAATTCGGAGGATAAAAAATCCCTGAAAACGGAAAATTGGCAGGCTATCGCGCAAAAAAATCTTGATGGCTGGAAGAGATGTCAGGCGGATTTTGAAAATTATAAAAAAAGGCAGGCCGAACTCCAGTGGGAATTAGCTAAATATTCTGGTTTGAATCTGATTCTGGAAATACTGCCGGTGCTGGATAATTTTCATGCGTCTCTGGACCATGTCCCACAAGACCAAAAAGAAAATCCCTGGGTTGTCGGCATAACTTATATTCAGCGACAGCTGGAAAAGATTCTTGAAGACAATGGGGTTAAGGAAATTAAAACCAAGGAGGGCGACAATTTTGATCCCCATATCCACGAAGCGGTTAAAAATGGAGATCAAGAAGTAACCAAGAACGAAAAAAATAAAATTACCAAGATTTTAGTTAAGGGATATAAAATGGAGGGTAAGGTTATTCGGCCAGCTAAAGTGGTAGTAGAATGAAATTTTTATTAGAAAAAATTTAGATTAAAAATTAAGAAAGGAGGTGACCAATATGCGCGGATTAATACAGTGGTCTCCCATGGGAGACATGAATAAATTTTTTGACGAAGGTTTCTGGGGTGGAACGGATTTCACTCCGGCGGTAGATATTTATCAAGATAAGGACAATGTGATTGTGGAAACTCCCTTAGCCGGGATTGACCCAGAAAAAGTAGATATTTCCATTGAAAATGACGTGCTGACCATTTCTGGAAAAACCGAAGAAAAAAAAGAGGTTAAACGCGAGGATTATTATCGCAAAGAAGTTAGGGAGGGAAGTTTCTCTCGATCGGTAATCCTGCCGATGCCAGTCAAAGCTAATTTAGCTGAGGCGCGAAGTGAGAAAGGTATGCTTAAGATTGTTATTCCTAAAGCCGAAGAAGCTAAACCAAGAAAAATTATGGTCAAAGTCAAATAATCTATTCTTCGGGTCGCCCGATTCTTCGGGCGACTGAAAGAGAAGATAATAAGTAAGTAATAAATAATTTAAAAAAGGCAAGTTTTGGCGAAAAAATTCGCCTATCCTCTGCCTCAAAAAAATATGTCTAAGATATTAGGAATCGATTTGGGAACGACCAACTCTGCAATGGCTATTGTAGAGGGGGGCTCTCCCAGTATAATCGAAAACAAAGAAGGATCGCGAACCACGCCCTCCATGGTGGCGATCTCTAAAACGGGGGAGAGGTTGGTTGGCCTTTTAGCCAAACGTCAGGCCGTTACCAATCCGGAGAACACTTTGTTTTCCATCAAGCGCCTTATTGGTCGCGCTTTTTCTGATGAGGAGGTTCAGCGAGATTTGAAGCTGATGCCTTTCAAAATTGTCAAGGCCAATGGTGGTGTAAAGGTAGCTATGAGTGGCAAGGAATATTCTCCTCAAGAAATTTCCGCCATGGTTTTAGCTAAGCTGAAAGCTGACGCCGAAGCTAAACTTGGGGAAAAAATCGAAGAAGCCGTTATCACCGTGCCGGCTTATTTTGACGATTCGCAACGGAAAGCAACTAAGGAAGCCGGAGAAATTGCTGGTTTGAAGGTTCGGCGCATTATTAACGAACCGACGGCCGCGGCCTTAGCCTATGGCTTTAATAAAAAGAAGGATGAGAAGGTGGCTGTTTATGACCTAGGGGGAGGAACTTTTGATATTTCCATTTTGGAAGTTTCTGAAGATAC
>CAZVVG010000006.1:1716-16875 GCA_964630615.1 uncultured Bdellovibrionales bacterium | reverse complement strand
ATACCCACCTAGGCGGAGACGATTTTGACCAAGTGGTTATTAACTGGATTATTGATGAATTCAGGAAACAGGAAGGAATAGATTTAAGTAGGGACCCGATGGCGCTTCAGCGAGTCAAAGAAGCTGCGGAAAAAGCTAAAATTGAACTTTCTACCGCCCAGGAAACGGAAATTAACCAACCCTTTATTACGACCAACAACGAAGGCCCAAAACATCTAGTAATGAAAATCAGCCGAGCCAAATTGGAAGAATTAGTACATGCTTTGGTGGAGAAAACACTCGGACCAACCAAGAAAGCCCTGGAAGACGCCAAACTTTCGGTTGGGGATATAAATGAGGTTATTTTAGTTGGGGGAATGACCCGAATGCCCTTGGTTATCCAGACGGTGGAAAAATTCTTTGGGAAAAAATCCAACATAACCGTAAATCCGGACGAGGTAGTGGCGCTAGGAGCAGCCATCCAAGGGGGTGTCTTGCAGGGGGATGTCAAAGACGTTTTACTTTTAGATGTTACTCCCTTAACACTAGGAATTGAAACTTTGGGAGGAGTCCGCACACCACTGATTGAGCGCAACACAACCGTACCCACATCTAAATCGCAAATCTTTTCTACGGCGGCCGACAATCAGCCGAGCGTGGAAATTCATGTTCTCCAGGGAGAAAGAGAGATGGCTTCAGATAATAAAACTTTGGGCCGTTTCATTTTGGATGGAATCCCGCCTTCTCCGCGAGGAATTCCTCAGATTGAGGTTACCTTTGATATTGACGCCAACGGAATTCTCAATGTCAAAGCTAAAGACAAGGCAACGGGCAAGGAACAGTCTATTCGTATTGAAGCTTCCACGGGCCTTTCCAAAGAAGAAATTGAGAAAATGAAAAAAGATGCTGAACTACACGCGGAAGAAGATAAGAAAAAGAAAGAATCCGTGGAAATAAAAAATATGGCAGACACCTTGATTTTTACCACCGAAAAAGCCCTGAAAGAAGCGGGGGATAAGATTACAGCGGAAGAAAAAAAGCCGGTTGAGGAAAAAATTGAAGCTCTGAAAAAAATCAAGGACGGAGAAGACACGGAAGCCATTAAAAAAGCCTCAGAAGAACTTTCTCAGGAAGCGCAAAAAATCGGCCAGAAACTTTACCAGGCGGCGCAAGAGGCGCAAAAAGCTTCTCAGGCTTCATCTTCGGGAGAAGTTAAAGGTGAGGCGCCGAAAGAGGGCGAAGTTAAAGATGCGGAAACAGAAAAAAAATAATATTCAGCTAGGCGGGGTCAATTTCCCCGCCTTTAGGTTTTATAAAAAATTAACTAATAAAAAATGAACAAACCCAAAATAAATTATATTGTCGATATTATTGCTCTGTTTTCTTTTTTAATAACGGCAATTACGGGATTATTTGTTTTCTTTTTTCTGCCTCCAGGAGAAGGTCAGAGAGGTATTCATAACGAAATTCTTGGCTGGGGACGACATGACTGGGGAGCTTTGCACGATTGGGCAGGAATAATAATGCTAGCAGCAGTTCTAGTGCACATTTTGCTTCACTGGGATTGGATTTTTTCGATGACGAAAAATTTCTTTCAGACAAAAAAGAAGGAAAGTTAAATTTCTCAGAATTAAATTTTTAATATGGATCAAAAAAATCAACAACCCATAAGTATCAAGGCTTCGGAGGAAAAGATAAAAGGGGAATATTCCAATGTGATGCAGATAACGCACACTAAAGAAGAGTTTGTTTTGGATTTTCTGAACATCTTTCCTCCGCACGGAACGCTGAATTCCCGAGTTATCCTTTCGCCCGGACATTTCAAAAGAATGGCCAAGGCGTTGGAAGAAAACCTCAAAAGATATGAAGCCGCTTTTGGAAAAATCGAGGAATCCAAAGAACCCGCTAGCTCCATTGGTTTTAGGGCCTAGGTTGTTTATTGACGGAAATTTTTCTTGACACAGCCTTTTATTTATACTATGGTTTTAAGTCTGTAGTTAAAAAAATAAAACTACAACAAGGAGGAAAGGAAAATGAAAAAGGGAAATATTCTGACTTTAAGCAGGAGCGTAGGAGCAATTCTGGAAATTGCAAAAGCAAACATGCGCGAGAGAATAGCTGAATATCGCGCAAGTGGTAATTTACAGGCTGAACTCCTGGTCAATGCCATGGAGTTCTACTTGAATCTTGAAGAAGAAAAAAAGTTTATAACATTCTTCTTAGAGACAGGTGACTATTTGGATGAAAATGGTAACTTGCCGGGGGAGTTGAAAGAAAGAATTCAAAATGCCGTCAAGTTGATAAATTCAGCACCCTTTATTTGGGGGAGTTGAAGGTTCTAATGTTCCTGAACAATTTAAGTGTTGTTCAGGAACTTTTTTTATTTCCTCTTTAGTGTTAAACTGAACTCAGTATGAAAAGAAAAATTTTTGATTCTATCCTCTTTGTTTTAACGGTGGTTTTTTCTTTTTGTTCCTGGTGGTCAGTTGATCAGGCCATGAATGATCCGACGGCCAGTGTCTGGCTTGTGCCGATAAGCTGGTTTTCTCTTTTTTCCGTTTTTTTCTTTCTTACGACAATCGTTACCAAGATTCCTTATTTATCCTTGGCTAGCTTGTTTATTTTTTTTCTGGCGGAGCTTTTCTTCTTTCCCTTTTTTAACGCGGCCAGCTTCCTTTTAGGGTTGGTTGTAATCTTTAGAGTAAAAGGAGAAATGGCCTATGGCAACCGGATCCTGCTGCGAAAAATAATCCGTTCTGGTTCTGGAATTTTTATTTTTTCTTTGGCGCTAGCCCTTTCAGCTCATTACTATTTGGCCTCCTGGAAGGGGGAAATGGCCAAACCGATTCCGGAATTCAAAATGGAGGGGATGACCAAGGAAATAACTTTTAAAATTCTTTCTAAAATCAGTCCTTCTTTCAAGGATATCGGCGAAGAAAATTTGACAGTGGACGAATTTATCAAAAAAAATCAAGTGCCGGAAAGCCCAGAAGTTGAGACAGAAGATTTGCTAGTTGCCCTGAAAAACGAATTGATTCTGGAGGAAAGCCGCAAAAGTCTTTCTCAAATTTCCGGCTTGGCTTTAAGCGGAGAAGAAAAAATGTCCGAAGTTATTTCCCGGATTATCAATAATAAAATTTTTAGTCTTTTTCCGGAAAAAGGAAGTCCGGGACAGAAATTTTCTGCCGTCTATTTAGCGCTGGCCCTAGGTTTATTTTTTTCCTTACTGGCCTTGGGGACGGTACTGGTCCATCTTTGGGTGGTTTTGGTTTTTATGTTATTTTTGGTTTTTCGAAAAACTAACCTGATTCGGATTTCACGGATTTCCTCGGAGAGGGAAATTATTGACTGAAAGCTTCTTAGCACTCAAATTGGGAGATTGCTAATTTTTTTATTTTGTGCTAAACTCAGCTCCAGAATAATTATTTTAGAAGAAAATGGCTGATTATTATAAGGCCTTAGGCGTTTCTAAAACTGCAACAGATGAAGAGATAAAGAAAGCTTATCGGAAGCTGGCCCACCAATATCATCCGGATAAAGCGGGCGGAAACGAAAAAAAATTTAAAGAAATCAATGAGGCTTACCAGGTTTTGTCTGACAAAACCAAAAGAAGCCAGTACGACCAATTTGGCCAGACTTTTGAGCAGGCGGGAGCGTCCGGTTCCAGTCGGGGCTTTGGCGGTTTTGGTGATTTTAATTTTGAGGATATTTTTTCCCAGGCAGGGTTTTCCCGAGGAGGAGCCAGCTTTGGCGAGGGCGGATTTGAGGATATTTTTTCCGATATTTTCGGGAGTCAAAATGGCGGCCGAAGAAAAAGCCGGGGCCAGGATATCCAGGTTGACGTGGAAATCAGTTTTAAGGAAATGGTAATGGGCGTCGAAAAAGAGATTAATCTTTATAAGGGAGTGACTTGTCAGAATTGTCGGGGAACCGGAGGAGAACCTGGGACCTACAAGGAAACTTGCTCTCAGTGTCAAGGTTCCGGCCAAGTTAGAAAAACCAGCCGCAGCTTTTTTGGGGTTTTTTCCCAGGTAAGCGTTTGTCCCAATTGTCAGGGAGAAGGAAAAATTTTTAAGAAAAAATGTTCGCGGTGCGGAGGGGACGGACGGGTTAAAGAAGAACGGCGCTTGAAAATTCCTATTCCCGCTGGTATTCAAAACGTCCAAACGCTCTCCTTGGAAGGAGAGGGAGAGGCAGGAAGCCGGGGTTCCGTGCCAGGCGATTTGTATATCGTGGTTCATGTCCGACCGGATGAAAAATTTTCTCGTCAGGGGCAGAATATACTCAGCTTGGAAGTGATTCCTTTTTCTGTTGCTGCTTTGGGCGGGAAAGTTGAGGTAGAAACGTTGGAAGGAAATTTACTTCTGAAAATTCCCGCTGGCACCCAGTCGGGAGAAATTTTCCGAATAAAGAATCAGGGAATTTACTCTTCGGGCAGGAGAGAGCGGGGCCATCAGCTGGTTAAAGTGGTTGTCCGGGTTCCTAAAAAACTAAATCGCCGCCAGGAAGATTTGTTGGAAGAATTAGAGCGAGAAGGGCTTTAATTATTTTGAGATTTGTATTAAAATTAAAAAAAGTTTTTGGCTTCAGCTTTTTCTTATTACGTTAATAAAAATTAAATAAAAATAAAATGAACGGAGAACTTCTTTTTTCTAAAATCGGGATATCGGAAAAAATTGGTCAGGATATTTTTCTGCTCTTGCTTATTCTGTTGGTCAGTTTTCTTTTCAGCCTGTTGATTGGAAGGCACCGGATCCTGGCGGTGCTTATTAATACCTATGTATCTTTTGCCCTTTTAAGCGTCGCGCCGGAAAAACTTTTTTCCAGCGACTTGAATAAATTTTTTGTTTTTTTAGTGATTTTGATTGTTCTCACCCTAGCTAACCGACGTTTCTTTGACGTTTATTTTCCCGGTTCCAGTTCCAGTATTTTCTGGAAGATGGCTCTTCTGGGTTTCTTGGAAAT
The DNA here is from genome assembly GCA_964630615.1 of uncultured Bdellovibrionales bacterium. Classification (GTDB taxonomy): domain Bacteria; phylum Patescibacteriota; class Minisyncoccia; order Moranbacterales; family UBA2206; genus CAZVVG01. The sequence goes on along the minus strand of CAZVVG010000006.1, from coordinate 11,931 downwards.
TACTTTAATCTTGAGTATCGCACTTTCTTTCTTACCCAAAAAAGAAGCCCTAAACTATGTTTCTTTGAGCGCTTATGACTACCTGGTTTTGGACTGGTCCCAGTTGTTTTGGATGATCGCTCCTCTGGCTTTTGTTTTTTTCTTTGGCCGAAAAAGACTGGGCTAAGGAAAGATTGACTCGGGTTTAGAAAATGATATAATGGCCAAGTTACTTTTTTTAGAAGAATGTATCTATATCAGTCAGTTGACGCCTTGAAAAACTATCAGAATTTATTAGGAAATTGATAAAAAATAGAATTGCGCCTATAGCTCAGTCTGGTAGAGCACCTGCCTTTTAAGCAGAGGGTCCTAGGTTCGAATCCTAGTGGGCGCACCTCATTTGGTCTTTTTTTACCTCGTGCTATAATAAAAGCATGAAAAAAGCTATCCTTTTAACTTTTATTTTATCAGCCGGGGTATTCATTTCTGGTTGTTCTTTGGGTTCCTCCCAGTCTTCTTCGGTTCCCGGCAGCGTCTGGAAATCTTCCGATGGGGGAAAAAAATGGGAATTAAAGAACAAGTTATCGGAAAAAGCCAGCCTGCCCGAAGCGGATGTTTTAAGCTTGGCGATTAATCCCCAGAATTCAGATAATATTCTTTTAGGAATGAAAACCAACGGGATCTTCAAGACCCTAGATGGTGGAGAAAGCTGGGAAGCGATTAATTTTCAATCGGAAAAGGTCTACGGCTTGGTTATGGATCCAAATGATCCGCAAAGAATTTACGCCAGTGGCGTCTGGGAGAAGAGAGGAAAGCTTTTCAAGTCTAATGATCAAGGAACCAACTGGGAAGAAATTTATACCAGCCCGGCCAACGGGCCGCTCATCATTGCCTTGTCTCTTTCCAATAAAAATCCGGACACTTTATATTTTTCCACCAGCGATAAGGAAGTTTTGAAAACAGTGGACGGGGGAAAATCCTGGAAAAGCCTTTTTTCCGCTCCCAATCCCTGGCGGAGCACGGCCTGCGCTGGATTCTTCCCAATCCGGTAGTTAAGATAACTCTGGACACTTCCGACGAAAATTTGGTTTATTTCAACACGCAAAACGGAGAGATCTTCCGCAGCCGCGATGGGGGTAATAGTTCAGAAGATATTTCCAAAAAACTTTCCACTGCCTTGAGCGCCGGCAGTGGTTATAATTTTAATTTTGCCAATGGCACGCGTATTATTGAAACCGATCCGCAAAATTCCGGCTGGGTTTACGCGGGCGGAAAAATTGGACTGATGCTGAGCAAGGACGGAGGAGATTCTTGGCAGAAAATAAAAGTTCTAAGTAATCCCGAAAATTTTGCCGTTTCTTCAGTGGCTATCAATCCGCGTAATTCCCAGGAAATCATTTATGGCTCCGCGCAAGCCTCTTTCAAAACAAAAGACGGAGGAAAGACCTGGTCCACTTCCCAATTCAACACTACCCGCACAGTGAATCTGATTAAGTATGATACCCAAAATCCAGAAAATATCTGGGTCGGACTCAGCCGGCCAGTTTTCTAAGCCCTAAAAATTGACAAACTTAATATGGAAAAAGAAATCATCGGAAAAAAACAAGAAGCCTTTGACAAGACTTTGGAACATTTCAAGGAAGAATTAGCCCAGTTTCGAACTGGCCGCGCTTCCGTTTCTCTGGTGGAAAATCTGAAGGTGGATTATTATGGCACCAGTGTTCCGCTTAAGCGGGTGGCTAGCCTTTCCGCGCCGGAAGCCCGGACGATTATGATTTCTCCCTGGGACAAAGACAATTTAGTAAATATTGAAAAAGCTATCCGGGAATCCCAGTTAGGCCTGCAACCCAACAACGATGGACAAATGGTGAGGATTAATATCCCTCAACTTACCGAGGAAAGAAGAAAAGAGCTTCTGAAGGTGCTCAATCAGAAAACCGAAGAAGCTAGAATCGCGATAAGAAAAATTCGGGAGGAAATCTGGGAAGAAATTCAGAATCTGGAAAAGGAAGGAAAAATCAGCGAGGACGAAAAATTTTCCGGCAAGGACAAGCTCCAGGAAGTGATTGACGGCTACAACGAGAAAATTGAGGAATTAAGAGAGCATAAGGAAAAAGAAGTAATGACAATTTAGTCTAAGTGACCTAAGCCCAAAACCATGCTTACGATAATTTTAATTTTTTTTATAATCTTGGGCGCTCTGATTTTTGTCCATGAACTGGGACATTTTGTTATGGCCCGGAAAAACGGGATTCGAGTTTATGAATTTGGCTTTGGATTACCGCCCCGTGTTTTCGGTTTCCAGCGGATCACAGGAAAAAAATTGGAAAAAATCTCTCGAACCGAAACGGTAGAAATGGAAGTTTCTTTGCCCAAAGGTCGGCGAGGAAAGAAAATCTTTCGGGAACGAATCAAGGACACGATTCAGGAAATTTATCAGCTATTGCCGATCAAAAAATGGCGTCTGATTCTAGGTCGTTATGACGGGGATGATGAAAGAGAAAAAGCAGATCGGCAGGAAGCGGCTCTAAACCGGTACCAGGGTGGAACCGTTTATTCGTTAAACTGGATTCCGTTGGGCGGGTTTGTCAAGATTAAAGGGGAAGACGGGGAGAATCGGGATCCAGACAGTTTCGCGGTGAAAAAGGCCGGTGTTCGTTCCGCGGTGCTTTTGGCTGGAGTGGGAATGAACTTTATTTTTGCTTGGTTGCTTTTAGCCTTGGTTTTCTTCTTGGGTGCGCCGGAGGCCGTCAATCCCAATGAGCAGATTCTGGACGGAAAAATTCAAGTCGCGGATGTGGCTCCTGATTCACCAGCCGAAGAAGACGGACTGAAAATTGGAGACGAAATCCTTAAGGTTCAAGGGGGAATTGAATTTTCTACCGTGCAGTCGGTTCAGGACTACATCAACTCCAAAAAGGGACAGGAGGTTATTTTTCAAATAAAAAGAGGCAAAGAAGAACTGAAGATAAAAACTACTCCTCGGAAAGAAGTTCCAGAAGATCAGGGTCCGTTGGGCATTGGCCTGGTTCAGACCGCCCGAAAAAGCTATCCCTTGCTAGAATCTCTCTGGAAGGGATTGATTGCGGTTTATGATTTGACACTAACGATAATTCTCGGCCTTTATGAATTAATAAAAAATTTGGTTTTCGGACAGGCGGTTAAGGTAGAGGTTTCCGGGCCAGTGGGAATTGCTTTTCTCACTAAGCAAGTAGCTTCACTCGGATTAGTTTATGTTCTTCAATTTGCCGCTATCTTGAGTATCAACCTGGGGATTATCAACGCCTTTCCTTTTCCGGCTTTGGACGGAGGACGGATCCTTTTTATCCTGATTGAAAAAATCAGAAGGCGTCCGGTTAGTCAAAAAGTAGAGCAAATGTTTCACACGGTGGGCTTTGTCATTCTCATCGGCCTTATGTTGCTGGTAACTTTTCGTGACGTGATGAAATTTTTTACTTAAGGTTTTCTGAGTTTTCTGACCGAATCCCGTTTTTGACAAAAAGGGCTTTTTCAATTACCATAAATTAAGCGAAAAAGAAAAAAGTTTCCCTTAAAAAAAGCTTTTTTCAAAAATTGTTAAAATAAAAATAAATCAATTGAGAAAGACTGGCATTTAAAAATGTTTTGTCTTTTGTTTGCTGACAAAATAATTCAATGCGCAAAATAAATTCATTTTTTAGGAATTGGAAGGGAAAATTTTTCCGAAAGTTTTCCCAGGATGTGGGGATTGATCTGGGAACGGCTAACACCTTGGTTTACGTTAAAGGTCGGGGGATTGTGATTAACGAGCCTTCAGTGGTGGCGATGAATAAAAAAACCGGGCAAATTTTAGCCATCGGAAAAGAGGCGAAAAAAATGGTGGGCAAAACGCCGGGGCACATTGTGGCCACCCGTCCTTTGGTGGACGGCGTGGTGAGCGATTTTGAAGTGACGGAGCAGATGTTAAAATACTTTATTCACAAGGTTCACCGGGAAGGTTTTTCTCTGGCGCCCCGTCCTCGGGTTTTGGTGGGAATCCCTTCGGATATAACCGAAGTGGAGAAAAGAGCGGTGATTGACGCGGTGATCAATGCCGGAGCTCGGGAAGCCTATCTAATTGACGAGCCTATGGCGGCGGCCATCGGGGCCCGACTGCCGGTTCAAAATCCGGCGGGCAATATGATTGTGGATATCGGAGGTGGGACCACGGATATCGCGGTTATTTCTTTGGGAGGAGTGGTGGCTTCAAAAAATTTGCGGGTGGCGGGAGACGAAATGAACGAAGACATAATTCGTTACTGCCGGAATGAGTTTAATCTTTTGGTCGGGGAAAAAACGGCGGAGGACGTGAAAATCGGGATTGGCAGCGCCCACCCCCTAAAAGAAAAAATGCAAATGCCGATCCGCGGCCGGGATATTATTACCGGTCTGCCCAAGGAAGTTTTGGTGAATGATGAAAATATTCGAGAGGCTCTTTCCCGCTCCATTAAGGCTATCGTCAATAACATTAAAACAACCATTGAAGAAACGCCGCCAGAATTGCTCTCGGATATTATGCAAAGAGGGATAATTTTAGCTGGAGGAGGAAGTTTGATTCGAAATATGGATTCTTTGGTGGCGGATGAAACTGGAATGCCGGTTAGGATGATGGAGGATCCGTTGACGGCGGTTGTTCGAGGGACAGGAATTGTCCTGGAAGACATTGAGTCGCTCCGGGAAATCTTGGTAGAGAATCAGCACGAAAAATCCTTTATTTAAAAAAAGACCAAGGGCTTATTAATCAAGATTCAGAATTCTTGGTTTTAAAAAAAATATGGAAAAAAAATCTTTTTTTCGCAAAATTATTCCTGGAATTTTGATTTTGGTTCTGGGCTTTTTTTTAATTTCCTTGAAGTTTCAGAAAGCCAGCGATCCTTTGGAACGACTTTTTTTCCGTCTGGCCTGGCCTTTGCAAAAAGTCTTCTCTGATTTGGGCAACTGGACGGGAGAATCCCTTTCTTTTTGGAAATCCATTTCTCAGGTTAAGGAAGAAAATAAAAAGCTAATTAAAGAAAACAATCAGTTGCTTTCCGAATTAGCGGAATTGGAGGAAGCCCGACGGGAAAATAGGGTTCTGCGTGAGCAAGCTGGTCTCCGGGAAAAAGAAAAATTTAATTTAGAAGGTAGCTTGGTAATTGGGGAAAATCCGCAAAGATTGAGCAGTTGGATTATGATTGACAAGGGAGAAAATGCTGGTTTGAAAGCGGGAATGCCGGTGATTGTTGCTCAGGGAATTCTCGTCGGGAAAGTAGATGAGGTTTTCCGAGAAAGCTCCAAGGTTTCGCTTTTGACGGACACGGGAAGTGTGGTAAACGTTCGAGACGTGGAAACTCAGGCCAAGGGGGTGGTAAGGGGGGAATTTGGTCTAGGGCTTTTAATGGAAATGGTTTCCCAGGAGGACGATCTTAAGGCGGGAGATTTAGTGGTCACTTCGGGTTTAGGCGGGAATTTTCCCAAGGGGCTCCTGGTTGGAAGAATTCAAGAAATCCGTCCTTCGCTGGACAAGATTTTTAAACAAGCATTGATTTCTCCCCCGGTGAAATATTCTAATTTAGAAGTAGTCTTCGTTATAAAAAATTAATCCCTTTTTATGCTTTACGGAGCCATAAATTTTTTTTTAATTTTTTTCTTAGCGGTAGCGCAGCTTTCCTTTTTTGGGAAAATCTTGCCTCTAGGCTTGGTTCCGGAATTGGTTTTAATTTTGGTGATCTTTTGGGTGGCCTATTTTGGCCTCCGGAAAAAAATAGTCTGGGTTTTGGTAGCGGGCCTGATTCTGGATCTGGCCACCTTAAGCCCCTTGGGGAAAAACGCTTTTTCTTTTCTGCTCACCGCTTCTTTTGTTGATTTTCTCGTGAGAAAATTATTTTTAATGAAAGAGTCCCGAAAAATTTATCTGACCTTTGGGCTGATTATCCTGGGAACTTTTTTTAATAGAATTGTCTTAGGAATTTTGGAAAGATTTTTTTTGGGCAATCCCTTTAATTTTTCCGTTTTCCTAGAAAAGAATTTTTTTCTGGTTGCTTTTTTAAACGGAATCTTTTTTTTGCTTTTGGCCTGGCCTGTGATAAATTTAGAAAAAGCTTTTTCCGCCCGAAAAGAGGAAATAAAAATTTAGAATTTTATGCTTGAGAAATTTTTTAATCAGAGAAGAGTGAGTCGGGGGATTGAAATTGAAGATTCAATCTTATCCGAGCCGACTAGCTTGGAATTGTTAGAGAAAAGGGAAGCGCTGGAAACCCCTATTAAAAGAAAAGGTTTATCTTTTTTCTGGTATTTTTTGGCGTTGATAATGGTTCTTCTTTTAGCCCGAACTTTCTTCCTGGATATTATTAAGGGTAGAGAGTATGCGGAAATTTCCAAAGGTAACCGAATCCGCTCCTTGGTAATCAAAGCTCCGCGGGGAAGAATTATGGATAAATTCGGCAATGTCTTGGCGAGTAATGTTTCCAGCGTGGATGTCATCTTAGTTCCAGGTGATTTGCCAGAAGAGCTTGATTTAAGAAGAAGAATCGCTGCACTTATGGCTCAGATTCTGGAATTAGACGAAGAAAAAATCTTTGCAAAAATAGAAGATTTAAATCGGAAAAGTCTCAATCCAATTCTGGTTAAGGAAAACGTTACTCAAGATCAGGCACTTATTATTTCGGAAAAGAAAAAAAATTTGCCAGGAATTTTTTTGGAAAATACGGCTATTCGCCACTACGAAAACGGCCTGATTTTTTCTCACTTAATTGGTTACGAGGGTAAAATAACTAAAGAAGAGTTGGAGCAAAATCCCGGCTATCTGATGACCGATTATATCGGAAAAGTGGGTTTGGAAAAAAAATATGAAAATGAATTACGGGGTATATATGGCCTTTATCAAGTAGAAGTCGATTCCTTGGGAAATATCAAGAAAAATCTGGGAGTGGTTAATCCTCTTTCGGGAAACGATTTGGTTCTTAATATTGACGAAGGATTGCAAAAAAAACTCTATGATAGCCTGACTAGTATTTTGGAAAAAAGCCAGACGACAACCGCGGCCGCAGTCGCCCTGGATCCGCGTAGCGGAAAAATTTTAGCCCTGGTCAGTCTTCCGAGCTATGATAACAATCTTTTCGCCAAGGGAATTTCTTCCGCTGATTTCCAGCAACTTATGGAAAATAAAGACCTCCCGCTTTTCAATCGGGTAGTGGCGGGAGAATATCCTCCCGGTTCAACTTTTAAACCGATTGTGGCTGTGGGGGCCATTTCCGAAGGGACGGTTTCGCCAGAGGAATCAACTAATTGTGTCGGAGAGATTTCTTTGGGGAGCTTCAAATTTCGGGATTGGAAAGCTCACGGAACGGTTGATTTGAAAAAGGCAATCGCGGAAAGTTGCGACGTTTACTTTTACTCTTTAGGAGGAGGCTTTGGTTCCTTGGAGGGTTTGGGAATGGAAAAGATGAAAAAATACGCTAATCTTTTCGGATTGGGCATTCCCACCGGAATTGATCTGCCGGGAGAAGCGAAGGGCTTGATTCCGGATGCCGAATGGAAAATAGAGAAGAAGTCGGAAAAATGGTATACAGGTGACACTTATCACGCGGCGATTGGGCAGGGATTTATAACAACCACTCCACTCCAGCTGGCGAACTACACGGCTGCCCTGGCTAATGGAGGAACGCTTTTTTCTCCTCGTTTAGTGAATTCTATAAAAAAAGAAGGCGGTCTGGAAAAATTTGTAACACCGGAAATTTTGAGAGAAAATATTGCTCCTGCTGAAGCGATTCAAGTGGTCCGTGAGGGAATGCGTCAAACCGTGACTGAGGGCACGGGCCGACAGCTCAATGACCTGCCTTTTTCTTCGGCCGGAAAAACCGGAACCGCTCAATTTGGAAAGGAAGAAAAAACTCACGCCTGGTTTATTTCCTTCGCTCCCTTTGAAGATCCCCAAATTGCCCTGGCCGTTCTTTTAGAAGGCGGAGGTGAGGGTAGCTCCTTTTGCGTACCGGTCACTAAAGAGGTTTTAAAATGGTATTTTGAAGAAAGAAAATAAGGTTGACAATCCATTTTTTTTTGTTACAATAAGCTTTGTAATTATTGATAAAATTTATTTTTTAATCTAGATCTATCTTTCCAGGATAGTTTTTATTAAATCAATTTTTATTATTTTAAAATAGAAAAATGGCTAGATTATTAACCCAAGAAGGTTTGAGGAAAATCGAAGAAGAGCTTGAAGAGCGGAGAATTAGAATGCGTCAAAAAATCGCCAGCGCGATTAAAGAAGCTAAAGAGCAGGGCGATTTGAGTGAAAATGCGGAATATAGCGAAGCCAAAAGGCAGCAGTCGGAAAATGAAGCCCGAATCGCCGAGTTGGAATTTTTACTCAAAGAATCCGTGGTAGTCTCCTACGCTAAGGGTTCGGATTCGGTTCAAATGGGATCCCGGATAAAGGTAAAGTGGAACGGTAAGGAAATGGAGTTTCAGATTGTGGGTTCTAATGAAGCGAATCCTAGCGAGATGAAAATTTCCAACGAATCACCGATGGGGAAAGGTTTTATGGGCAAAAAAAAGGGAGAGGTGGTGGAGATTGAAACTCCGGCCGGAAAAACTAAATATAAGATTTTAAAAGTGAGTTAGGATTTGGTTCTTGACTTACTCTTCTTTCTTGGCTTTATTCGGAAACCGAAACGAAAAACTGACAAAGCTCTTGCAAAAATTTTCAGAAGTCCTATAATTTTACTTACAATTAATTTTTTATCCAGGAAGCGAAATTAATTTTGTAACCAATCAAACGTATTCCTGGCAAAATAAAAAATGGAGGAAAAGAATTCTCCGATTGTCAATTTCGGAGAACACCTGACCATTGATGGTTATGGCGGTGATCCCGAAAAACTCAATGATCAGGAAACGGTCTTGAAGTTCCTAGACGAACTTCCTGAGAAAGCCGGCATGCGTAAGATTATTAAGCCGGTGCTCAAATCCTTCGAGGGCAATGATTTGAAAGACCCGGGAGGATATTCCGGTTTCGTGATGATTGCTGAATCCCATCTTAGTATTCACACTTTTCCCAAAAGAAAATTTGTCAGTCTGGACGTCTACACTTGTAAAAACGGAATGGACCGAGAACTAATCTGCGCTTACGCTAAAGAACTTTTTTCCCTTCAAGAGTTGGAGGTAAATTTTATCCGAAGGGGAACAAAATATCCCTTAAATGATTTGGTTTAGATGTTCAAGGCAAAAAGCAAGAAAAATCCAAGGAATGGTCAAATAAGGACCATTCTTTTTTTGGAGCGAAGTTGTATTTTTTCCTTTTTTAGGATAAAATCTAAACACGGCTAACCTTGAGAAAAATGAGAGAAGATATATTAAAAACTAAACTGGCCAAGCTGGAAAACATAAAAAAATCCGGCTTAGACCCCTATCCGGAAAAATCCCGGAAAGATTTTAGGAACGGTGAAGTTTTGGATAAATTTGAAGAATTTCTGGGTAAGGATATTTATTTAGCGGGACGCATCAGATCACTGAGAGCGTTAGGCGGTTCCACTTTTGTCCACATTGAAGACGAATCGGGAAAAATTCAGCTTTTTTTCAGCCGGAAAAATATTTCCGAAGAAAAGTATAAACTGTTTGTGAAAAATGTTGAAATCGGCGATTTTCTTGAGGCCAAGGGCCGGTTGTTTCAAACACAAAAAGGAGAGAAAACTTTGTCTGTGTCTGACTGGAAAATGCTTTCTAAAAATATTCGTCCGATTCCAACAGAATATTACGGACTGAAAGATCCGGAAAAACTCTTGCGGAAACGCTATTTGGACCTTATGCTGAATCCCGAAACCCGAGAAATTTTCAGGAAAAAAAATATTTTTTGGCAGACCATAAGAAGTCTTCTTGTTCAAGAAGGATTCTTGGAGGTGCAAACTCCGGTTTTAGAGAGGGTGCCGGGTGGAGCGGAGGCAGAACCCTTCTTGACTCACCACAACGCCTTGAGTCAGGATTTTTATTTGCGCATTTCCCTGGAGCTGGCACTCAAGCGGCTTTTGGTTGGTGGTTATGAAAAGGTTTTTGAAATTGGTCGGGTTTTTCGCAATGAGGGAATTGACCGTCAGCACCTGCAAGAATTTGACCATCTGGAATTCTACGCAGCCTATTGGGACTTGCAAAAGGGGATGGAGTTTACGGAAAAAATTTTCAAAGAACTAGTTTGTAAAATAACCGGAGGAACCAAAACTAAATACGAAGACTGGGAAATAGATTGGG
>CAZVVG010000006.1:0-1616 GCA_964630615.1 uncultured Bdellovibrionales bacterium | reverse complement strand
AAGTCTTGGTGGTGGCGAATTCCCAACCTAACGCATCCTGATTCTCCCCGGGGAAAAGACGAAAGCCAGAACCAGGAGATTGAACGCCACGGAGAATCTCCAAAATTCGTTTTTTCTCCCAAGGGTCACGAAGAGCTGATGCAGAAACTGGATCTCATTGATTTTGAGCGCGGAGCGAAGGTGGCAGGAACCAAGTTTTATTTTTTGAAAAATGAAGCAGTTTTTCTAGAACAGGCATTGATTAATTTCGCTTTTGAAAAGCTTTGGAAAAAAGGCTTTCTGCCTTTTATCACTCCCGACCTGGCAAGAGACAGAGTGCTTTCCGGAATCGGTTACAGCCCCCGGGGAGAAGAAACCCAAATTTACGGCGTGGAAAATACTGACCTCAATTTAATCGGGACGGCGGAAATTCCCATGGGCGGGTATCATATGGATGAAATTATTCCAAAGGAAAAGCTACCCTTGAAATACGTTGCCCTTTCCCATTGCTATCGGACGGAGGCTGGTTCTTACGGCCGGCACAGTGCCGGGCTTTACCGGGTGCATCAGTTTACCAAGGTGGAAATGTTTGCCTACGCCAAGCCGGAAGAGTCGGAAAAAATCCACGCGGAAATGAAAGATATTGAAGTGGAGATTTTTCGAGAGTTGGAAGTGCCTTTTCGGGTTGTGGATATTTGCTCCGGAGATTTAGGCGGTCCCGCTTATCGCAAATATGATCTGGAAGCCTGGATGGTTTCGCGCCAGGATTGGGGAGAGATTACCTCCACTTCGAACACGACGACTTATCAAGCCCGCCGGCTGAATATTAAATTGAAGCGTCAAGACAAAACCAAAGAATTCTTGCACCTACTTAACGGAACAGCGATCGCGGTTTCTCGAGCTTTAATCGCGCTTGTGGAAAATCATCAGCAAGCCGACGGAAGTATTAAAATTCCCGAAGCGCTGAAAAAGTATCTACCGGAAGGAATGGGTGTAATCAGGAAAAAATAAGAAATAATTTTTAATTTTATAAAACTATGGGCGTGATGGATTTTTTGAAGAACTTGTTTTCTTCAAAACCGGAGGATCAAACCTGGAACTCTTCATCTGAACCTGGAACGCAGGAATCAGCTTCAGGGGAACCGAAAATAGAAGAAGTTTCCAGCGAGAGCTCCGAAGTTCAAATGGACGATTCTAATTTCAGCGAATAAAGCCTTAAATTAGATATTTTTTTAATTTTTTTCGTCCCTTGACAGAAGTTTTAAACTTGCTAAAATAGGTAGGCAATTTGAAGCTTCCTTTAAATAATGATTTAACAATAAAAAATTCAGCCGAAACAAGCGATTAAAATAGTTTAAAATGCGGGTGAAAAAATACATCTTCGCGGGTAAGCAATTGCGTGTGAAGGTGTGTTTTTTGTTCATTTTATTTATGACCTTAAAGTAGTTGGTCTTCTGGAAAATCTTGGATAAGGCCTGCTCCCTTGCGGTTATGAACAGCAGCTTGAAAAATTAATAGGTTCAGCAAATAACAATCGTGAAAAATTAGATTTAAATAAAATCGCAGTTTTTTGCGATTAGTCCTTTTCTTGCACTTTTTTAAGAAGGTGTAAGATTTTAAGAGTCTATTCGAACGAC
>CAZVVG010000005.1:0-32451 GCA_964630615.1 uncultured Bdellovibrionales bacterium | reverse complement strand
TTGGCGGAGGGTGGAGGATTCGAACCTCCGGAAAAATTTCTTCTTCACCGCATTTCGAGTGCGGCCCATTCGACCACTCTGGCAACCCTCCCAAAATACTTTAGATAAATCATATATACCTTAAAAAGTTAGACAAATCAATGTTTGTGTGCTATTATCCCTTTTGTAATTAATCAATAGCAGATGCTGGTTTCGTGAAAAAAAGAAAACGAGCGTCTCGCCGAAAAATATGGCCCTCACAAGCAAACAAAAAGAGAGAGTAACCAAAGAAATTAAGCGACACGAAAAAGACACTGGTTCACCGGAATATCAAATCGCCCTTTTCACAGAAAAAATAAAGAAGTTAACCTCTCATTTAAAGCAAAACCCCCAAGATTTTCACTCTCGCCGCGGACTCCTGAAAATGATATCAAGAAGAAAAAAATTAATGAAGTACCTCCAGAAAACAGATGAAAAGGCTTACAAAAAAACAGCGAAAAAACTTAATTTAAAAGAGTAATTAAAAAAACAAGAGCCGGCCATACGGCCTGTTTTTGTTCCGCTACAATAAAATGTCTATTTTTAAAGAGCAACGCGTAGGAGTTTTGGTGGATATTCAAAATCTTTACTACTCCGCCAAAGTTCTCTATCAGAAAAAAGTTAACTTCGGGCAGATTTTACGGCAGGGCGTCGGAGACCGAAAACTTATCCGTGCCATCGCCTATGGCATAAAAACCCTTGAAGGCCAAGAAGAAAAATTTTTTGAAGCCTTAGGAAAACAAGGTTTTGAAGTAAAAACCAAAGATTTGCAAATCTTTCCCGGCGGCGCTAAAAAGGGCGACTGGGACGTAGGAATCGCCGTCGACGCAATAAAATTAGCCCAGAGTCTGGATGTTATTATTTTAGTTTCCGGCGACGGGGATTATATTCCGGTTTTAGAATACATTCAGAATACCACCGGCTGCCGCGTGGAAATTGTCGCTTTTAAAGAGTCTTCCAGCGCCAAATTAATTGAAAAAGCCGATGCTTTTGTCAATATCAGTGAAAATAAAAAGAAATTTTTAATATAATAGCAGAATTTCTTATATTATTTAAAAAATAATTTAGCAGTAATAAAATGGAAGCAACCTTCGTGGCTAACCAAGAGTTTGGCAACGCCCTGGCTGGTACGGCTCTGGCTTTTTTGGGAGTTGTTTTGCTTTTCCTGGTTATCTTGACTTTGATTTTCTATGTCTACCTGGCTCTTTGCCTCATGAAAATAGCTAAAAAAACCCAAACGGAAAACGCTTGGTTTGCATGGATTCCAATTTTAAACCTAGTTCTTATGATTCAGTGCGCCAATAAATCTCTTGGGTGGCTTATTTTATTTTTTATTCCCTTTTTTAATCTTATTGGCCTAATCATAATTTGGATGGCTATAGCTAAAAAATTAGGTCAGCCTGAATGGTTAGGAATTTTAATGATTGTTCCAGTGGTAAATTTAATTCTTCCCGGTTATCTAGCTTTTTCAAAAAACGCAGTAGCAGAATCTCTTCCGCCAAAACCTTCAACTAATCCAACTAATCCGGTTTAGAAGCTTAAAAAAACTAGGAACTGCTCAACTGGAGCAGCTTTTTGTTTGACAAAACAAGCAAAAAAATTTAAAATTCAAATACGCTTTAATAAATTTAATTCAAGCTCTTTGGCGCGTTAGTAAGCTCAAAAATGAGATTTTAATCATTTTTAAGTTTTCATTTTTGAATTTACTTCAGCGTCGCTAGTCAGAGCTTCAACGTTTTATGCAAGAAAAAAAATGGTCCCTCCAGTTGGGAGGAAGAATTTTGGAAGTTGAAACCGGACTTCTGGCCGGACAAGCTCACGGGTCAGTTACTGTTCGCTACGGCGACACGGTAGTTTTGGCTACGGCCGTAATGAGCCAAGAGGCCGCCAGAGTTAGAGGCTATTTCCCCTTAACGGTTGATTTTGAAGAGCGTTATTACGCAGCTGGAAAGATTAAGGGTTCCCGCTTTATAAAAAGAGAAGGGCGCCCCTCCGATGATGCCATTCTTTCCGGAAGAGCGATTGACAGAACAATTCGTCCGCTCTTTAACTCCCGCATGAGAAACGAGGTTCAGGTTGTCACCACCGTGCTTTCTTTTGATGGAGAAAATGATCCGGATGTTATTGCTATTATTGCTGCTTCAATTGCTCTCTCCATTTCCAGCATTCCCTGGAACGGACCAATTGGAGCCGTGAGAATAGGGAAAATCAATGGAGATTTTATTCTTAATCCCATCAACGGAGAATTGGAAGAAAGTCAATTGGATTTGGTCCTGGCCGGAACCGTGGAAAAAATAAATATGATTGAAGCCGGAGCCAAAGAAGTTCCTGAAAGCGAGGTTCTTAGGGCTTTTTCTTTCGGCCATGAAGCCATAAAGAAGATTGCTACTTTTATTGAAAAAATTAGATCCGAAGTGGGAACAGAAAAGAGTTTGCCAATTCTCTTGGAAGGTTCTCAAGATTTTGAAGCTAAAATTAGAGAACTTTACCTAAAAGAAGGATTAGCAAAAATTCTTTACGAAAAAAGCAAAAAAGAGACTCGACTCAAGATTGAAGCCCTAAGGAAAAAAGTTGAAATCTTCGTAGAAGAAACCTATCCTCCTCAAGATTGGGAAAAACTAAAAGAGATTTCCGAAGAAATCTTTGAAGAGATTTCTGATGAAGTCGTTCATCAAAATATCCTAGAAAAAGAATTGCGGCCGGACGGCAGAAAACTTGATGAAATTCGCCCGATTGAATGCCGGGTAGGAGTCTTGCCACGTACTCACGGAACTGGGCTTTTCACCCGAGGAGAAACTCAAGCCCTGACTGTTACCACGCTTGGCTCTCCCGGAGATGAACAAATCATTGACACCATGGAAGTGGACACGAAAAAAAGATACATCCATCACTATAATTTTCCTCCTTATTCTACAGGAGAAACCAAGCCTTTGCGTGGCCCCGGTCGTCGAGAAATTGGTCACGGGGCATTAGCTGAAAAAGCACTTCTTCCGGTTCTTCCCTCTAAGGAATCATTTCCCTACACAATTCTCTTAGTTTCCGAAATTCTTTCTTCAAACGGTTCCTCTTCCATGGCCGCCACTTGCGGCTCAACTCTTTCTTTGATGGACGCAGGCGTTCCTATCAAACGCCCCATAAGCGGAATTGCTATGGGAATTATTCTGGGACAAAAAGACTTTAAAGTCTTAACTGATATCCAAGGGTTAGAAGATCATTATGGAGACATGGACTTTAAAGTAGCCGGCAGTCAAGTGGGAATAACCGCCCTCCAGATGGACGTAAAAGTGGAAGGGGTAACTTTGGAAATGCTGGAAGCGGTCCTTAAACAATCGTCAAAAAATCGTCTGGAAATTCTGGAAAAAATAAAAGCGGTTTTACCTTCCCCCAGAAAGGAGATGTCGCAATACGCGCCTCGCATTATTACCCTCAAAATCAGCCCGGACAAGATCCGGAATGTAATCGGACCAGGAGGAAAAATCATAAATGAAATTATTGATGAAACTGGGGTCCAAATTGACATTGAAGATGATGGTTCGGTTTTCATCACTTCGATTGACGATTTGTCGGCCAAAAAAGCCCTAAAATGGATTGATAATCTGACCCATGAGGTTAAAGCGGGAGAGATTTTTAACGCCAGGATTACCCGCATAATGAATTTTGGAGCTTTTGCCGAAATTCTTCCCGGTCAAGAAGGCTTGATCCATATTTCTGAATTGGCTGACCGGAGAGTTGAAAAAGTCGAAGACGTCGTAAAAATAGGGGACATTATTCCGGTTAAAGTTAAAGAGATTGACTCTCAAGGCAGAATCAATCTTTCCATAAAGGCGGTAACAAAAATTATGTAGCCAAAAAAATTTTTTTGCTGTATAATATAAGTTAGAAGTTGTTTTGTCGCTTTTTTGAAAAATAAAAAAATGTTTCTAAACAAAAACAAGCTTAATCCCCCAGAGGCGCAAAGTTCCTCTGGTCAGTTTTTGGGTAGTTTTCCGCAAAAAGATTTTCCCCTGGAAAATCTTTCCGTCCATTCAATGAAACAAGATCTGGAAATCCTAAAAAATCCAGAAAAAGCTAATTCTCAAGAAAACACCAACTCCCTCTCTTCTAGTGGTTTTTCTTTTTCTGAGCCTCCTGCTTCTTTTCCAAACGATTCGCAGGAGGAACCCAGCCCTTTTTTAAGCGCTTCCCATCAAAACGAGAACGCTTTAGAACCTCCCTCGTATCAGGAAAAAGCTAGCCAAGAAGAAGGTTCTGAACTCCCTTTTGAAGAAACTTCTACCTCTCAGCCGGACCAATCCGGAGCCAGAAAGTTTTTGATTTTTTTGGTTATTTTTCTTTCTCTTGTCGCCCTAGGAGTGGGTAGTTACTATTACTGGCTAGTAAAAAGAGGTTCAACGGAAGTAGCAACAGAAACGGAAGAAGCGGAGTCTATACCCAGTCAATCAGAAGGTCCTTTTATCTCTGAAAACTCACAAAAAACAACCGAACCGGAAAAACTCCAAGAAAATATTATCACATTAGATATCGAAAATTTTAGCAAACTTCAACTCAAAGAATCGCTAAAAAGCCAGGTTAATAACCTCTCAAAAAGTCAAACCGAGAAAGTATCAGAATTCAAACTAAAAGACTTAAAAGGAAACTTAATCCCCCTCGGAGTTTTGGCAGAAAAATTCCAGATAAAATTTGTTAAAAATTCTCAGGCCTATTTTGCTGATTCGTATAGCTTTTTTACTTTTAAAGAGGGACTTGAGACGGGAACTGGATTAGTCTTGGAATTAAAAGATCCAGAAGTTTTGTCCAAAAAAATGCGAGAAGTGGAACCTTATTTAGTGGTAGATTTAGACTTTATGCTCCTAGAAACCTTCAAAAAACCACTAAAGAATTCCTTCGCTCAAAGCGCTTATAAAAATGGCCTTATCCGCTATTTAAATCTTATCTCTCCGGAAAAATTAAGCGTAGACTATGTTCTATTGAAAAATAACCTGATTATTGGTACCACAAAAAACACTTCTCGGGCGCTTTATGATTTTGTTGAATCAAAAAACTCTCTTTGATAATCCTGTATATTTCTAAAAACTGTGGATAACTTGTAGAAAAACCTTAAAAAACCTTATTTTTAAGGAAAAAGAAAAGTTACTTTATTTTCTCTTCTCTAATTCACAGAGTTTAAAAATTTTATTTTTTGAGGTTTTATCGGAATTTTTGCTCTTTAAAAGGAAAATTATTGCAATTTATTGACGAGTGGTTATTTTTCTGATATAATAAGGATAGATTTTAGCTTTTTGACAATAATTTTAGATAAATTGACGGCAATGGGGTTTCAATCGCAATTTCCCCCTATTTGCGATTGAAACTCTCTTGCTGTTCAAGCATTTTAGTGCAACAACACTAAAATCGCTCTAATTTAATTAAATTAGAGACCCCAAAACAAAAACAAAAATTTTTATTTAAACACAAAAACAAAAAATAAAAATTAGTTCTTTTAAAAGGTCTAAATGACCAGAGAACGGTAAGAGAATATAAAAATCATGTACCTAAAATACATGTATATTATGATGAGTAATGCCTCTCACCCGGGCTAACAAGTCTCCATATTACATGTTAGTACATGAAGAACGCTGGGGCGTTCAGCCTTTAAATAATTTTTTTTGGGCGTAGAACGCCCTGGTTTCCCAAATTTACGCAAGCACCAGGAAGGGTGTTTTTTGTTTAAAAAAGTGGTATGCTTGGATTATGGAAAAAGAAGGAATAGGAAAATTGGGAGAGCAAATGGCGGGTAATTTTCTTCGGGAAAAGGGTTATGAAATAATTGAAACCAATTTTAAGAATCCTCTTGGTCGCCAATTGGGAGAAATTGACATTATTGCCAGAGAAAATAAAACCCAGGAGCTGATTTTTATCGAAGTTAAAACTCGAGATTTTCAGAAGTATCAAGACACACTCCCAGAAGAAAATATTACTTTTTCCAAGCTTAAGAGAATTTCTAAAATCGCTGAATTCTATCTGAAAAAAAACCAGTGGAAAGATTCTGCGTTTCGTTTTGACGCCATCTCCGTCTGGGTGGATAAAAAAAAGAAGATTGCCCGTTTTCGCCATTTAAAAAATATTTATTTGTAAATAATCCATTATCTTGATAAACTGATTAGACCTTAGCTTTTTTACGCTAGTGTCTGTCTGATTTTTTAGCTTCTAACCTAAATGTAGTTAAGACCTTGAATTCTCAATTACGCCCAACTCTAAGCTTTTTTTGGCTTATTATTGAGGATTAGAAGAGAATTTATGTTAAACCAACTCTCTAATTTTTAAATAAAGTCTATGACCTTAGATAAGAACAAAATAGAAAAATTCAAAGCTCTGCTTTTGCAGGAAAAAACGGAATTGGAAAATAATTTGGAAAGAATTGCTAAGAGTGTAGATAAGCGAAGTGGGGATTATGAGACCGTGTTTGAAGAAATCGGACACAACAAGGAAGACAACGCCACGGAAGTTGAACAATATTCGGATAATCTTTCCGTGGAAGTCGCTTTAGAAAAAAAACTTCAGGCCGCTATCCAGGCTTTGGAAAGAATAGAAAAAGGCACTTATGGATTTTGTCAGCGTTGCCAAAAAGAAATTCCTGAAGAAAGGCTGGAAGCGAACCCCTCGGCAAATAATTGTCTTGGGTGCAACTAGTTAATTTTTTGCTATGCATAAAGCAAAAAGTTGTTTATTTCTCCTCTTAACTTTCCTGCTAGTTTTCTGCATTGATCAGCTTTCTAAAAAACTAATCCGCCTTTCCGGCGGATTTTATCTTTGCAATCCCAATATGGCTTTAGGCCTAAAGATACCACCGATTTTATTTTGGTTTTTTTGGACGGCTATAATCGTTATTATCATCTGGGCCTTCTTTAAAAAAAAATTCGCGCTTAACCAATTGCCTCTCTTAATTATTTTTTCGGGAGCCTTCTCCAATTTATTTGATCGCCTGACCCTAGGCTGTGTTGTGGATTTTATTAATATTCCCTTTTGGCCGGTTTTCAATTTGGCCGATTGCTTTATTTCCCTGGGTGTTATAATGTTATTATTCCTCCAAGTAAGAACTAGTGATTAAATTTTATGTCTTTTAAGGTTCTGTCGGCCGCCACCCTCGGTCTTCAAAGCGAGATTGTGGAAGTGGAAGTTGATATTATTTCCGCAGGTCTTCATCAATTTAACATTGTCGGATTGCCGGATTTGGCTATCAAGGAATCCCGAGATCGAGTCAGTTCTGCCCTTAAAAACAGCCTTTTTAAGCCTCCTTACCAGTGTGGAAGAGTGACGGTTAATTTGGCCCCGGCTGATCTGAAAAAGGAGGGTCCGGTTTACGATTTGCCGATTGCCCTGGGTTTTCTTTTGGCGACAAAGCAAATTGACTTTGATTTTAACAACAAGCTTTTTTTAGGTGAACTTTCTCTGGACGGAAAAATCCGTTCTGTCAAAGGAGTGTTACCCATGGCCCTGATGGCAAAAGAAAAAAAGATTCAGGAGGTTTTTGTTCCCCGAGAAAATTCCTTGGAAGCCGCGGTAGTGGAAGACATAAAAGTTTTTCCCGTTGACGATCTAGGTCAGCTGCTCTTACATCTTCTGGGAAGAAAAATCCTCCTGCCACTACCCGCAACTGAAGCCCGGAATTTTTTTTCTCACGGGAATGACTCCTTAGACATGGCTTTTGTTAAGGGTCAGGAATACGCCAAGCGCGCCTTGGAGATCGCGGCAGCCGGCGGACATAATGTCATTCTAAACGGACCGCCTGGTTCAGGAAAAACTATGTTGGCCAAAGCTATGCCGTCCATTCTGCCCCAACTAACCCTGGAAGAGGCTTTGGAAATTACCAAGATTTTTTCCGTTTCCGGAAAGTTGCCGCCGAAAACCCCACTGGTAACCAAGCGTCAGTTCCGTTCCCCTCATCACAGTGCCAGTGCTGTTTCCCTGGTAGGTGGCGGAACCTTTCCGCGTCCGGGAGAGATTAGTTTAGCGCACCGTGGTATTCTTTTTATGGATGAATTTCCCGAATTTTCCCGCTCGGTTTTGGAAAATTTGCGTCAGCCCTTGGAAGATGGAGTTATTACGGTTTCCCGTGCCCAAGGGACCCTTGAATTTCCCGCGCGCTTTACTCTCGTAGCTGCCATGAATCCCTGTCCTTGCGGCAACGCTACCGATCCGGAAAAAGCCTGTGTTTGCAGTCCCGCCGCTATCATTAAATACCAAAGGAAGATTTCCGGACCGATCTTGGATCGCATTGACCTTTACATTGAAGTTCCTCGGATAAAATTTGAAAAATTCAATGAAGAAAAGAAACTGGAAGATTCTTTAACTATCCGAAAGCGCGTGGAAAAAGCCCGAACGCTTCAGAAGGAACGCTTTTTAAAATCTCAAACCATTACCAACAGTGAAATGGATAGCCAGGAAATAAAACAATTTTGTTCTTTGGATCGAACCTGCCAGGAGTTGATGAAAAACGCTGTTTCTCATTTCTATTTAAGTGCCCGGGCCTACTACCGGATTATTAAGGTTGCGCGAACCATTGCCGATCTGGAAGAGAGCGCCGAGATCCAACCTCAACATATAGCGGAAGCCATTCAGTACCGCTTTAAAACGGAATAAGCGGCTATGCCAAGATTTCTTAAAAAATTATTTTTTTACTTTTCGCTTGCGGCTCTCCTGGGATTTATTTTTCTCAAAACTTTTGACGCTAAAAAAGAGAATCCGCTCAGAGATTTTTCGGCTCCCAAAAAAGTCTGGATTAACGACAACGGTTTAATTTTTGAAACCCAGACCACAACCGGAAAAGTAGCCGATTTGCTCAAAGAAAAAAATCTTTACTTAAAAGCCGGGGATAAAATTTCCCCCGAAGAAAAAGAAGTTCTGCTTCCTGGAAGCCGAGTTGAAATTCGAAGAGCGCTAAATTTAAAAATTGAAGTGGACGGAAAAAAACTTAAAGCTTCCACCCTGAGCCGAAATATTTATGGAACTCTCCTAGAAAATGGGGTTCAGCTTGGAAGACTAGACAAAACCAGTCCGGAGTTAAGCGCACTCCCTGAGGAAAATCTGACTATCGTTGTGACCCGGATCAATGTGGAAGAGAAAACGGAAAAAGAAGAAATCGCTTTTAAAACCGTCCAGAAAACAGATGATAAATTAAGCTGGCGGGAAAAAAAGATCCAGCAAAAAGGCAAAAAGGGTCTCCGGGAGATAAAATTGAAAATAACCTACAGAAACGGCAAGGAAATTTCTCGAGTCGTCTTGGAAAAAAAGATTCTGGAAGAACCCCAGGAGGAAATAGTCGTTCAGGGCACCTACGTTAAAACCGGAAAGACACATAAGGGACTAGGGACCTGGTATGCCTGGCAAGGGGGGCTTTTCGCGGCCAGCCCTTGGCTGCCTCTAGGCTCTTACGCCAAAGTAACCAACGTGGGAAACGGCAAGTCGGTCATTGTCCAGATTAACGACCGCGGACCCTTTGGGGATAATCGCATAATTGATTTAGACAAAGTCGCTTTCGCCAAAATTGCCTCTCTGGGAGCCGGAGTTATAAACGTTAAAGTGGAAGAAGTGCTTAACTAAAAGATTTTAAAGAAATCAGACTATGCCAACGAAGTTGGGACAAAATTTTCTTAAAGACCGAGAGATTCTGGAAAAAATCCTGCAAGCCGCTAAGATAAAACCGTCTGAGTCTGTTTTGGAAATCGGACCGGGAGACGGAGTCTTGACTCAGGCGCTATCCAAGCTTGCCAAGCGGGTCGTGGCGGTTGAAATTGACGGATTTTTAGTCAAAAAAATCGCAAAAATATTTGAAAATAATTCAAAAATAAAAATAATTAACGCGGATATTTTAAAAATCCACCTGGAAGAATTGGCAAAAAAGTATAATCTAGAACCCGAAAAATATAAAGTAGTTGCCAATATTCCTTATTACATAACTTCTTCAATTATCCGCTTATTCCTAGAAGCTAAGATTCAGCCCAAGAACCTGATTTTCATGGTGCAAAAAGAAGTAGCTGAAAGAATTGTCGCTAAAAAGGGAGAAATGAGCCTCCTTTCCGTTTCTGTCCAATATTATTCCCGAGTCGAAAAGCTTTTTAACGTCAGCCGAGAAGCTTTTTACCCTCAACCAGAAGTGGAAAGTGCCATCATAAAAATAACTCCTAAAAAAAACCATCCGAAACCTGAAGAGGCGAAAAAATTTTTTCGTGTGGTTCGGGCCGGATTTTCGGCCAAACGAAAAACTCTACTTAATAATTTAGCTAACAGTTTGCATTTTGAAAAAGACTTGATTGAAAAACAGCTAAAAAAGGCTGGTTTAAAGCCTCTCATTCGCGCCCAGGAGCTTTCTCTTGGGGATTGGGAAAAGCTCGTCCTGAAACTGGAAAAAATAATTCCCAAAAAGCCTCTTAGCTAAGAAGGGAGATTTTAACCAAGATTAAGCCATAAATAAAAACGCAGGGAAAGACCCACCAAATCAATCGGCGGGCTTTTATTTTTTCACTCACCACAATTAAAAAAGAAAGGGCCCCAAAAATAATCGCCCAGAAGAAAAGTTTTCTTTCGTTCAAGAAGAAAACGCTGGCCACAAAAGAAAGGAAAATCCCGCCACCGATGATGATTCTGCCCATTTCCTCGCCAAAAATAACCGGAATCGTCCAAACCCGAGCTCGTCGGTCACCTTCAATATCTTTAAAGTCTTTGAGAGGCAGACTGAAAATAAGCACCAGCATCAAGAGAAAAATTATCCTCCAGGAAAGGCCTTCCAGATTATTTTCTCCGGAAAAAAGAAAAAAACCCAAAAAAACAATTGTCAGTGAGGCCCAAGAGCTGACTAAAGTAGCCAAAAAGGGAATTCTTTTCAAGCGAAAGGGAGGAGCGGAATAAAAAAAAGCTAAGATTTGATAAATCAAAAGCAAAAAGGCAAACTTAGCGCCAATAACCAATCCTCCGATTAGGGAAAGAATAAAGCAAATAATGCCAAATTCGGCGTAATCTTTTATCTCAAAAATTTTATTTGGCAAGGGTCGGCTAGGATTAGAAACTTTATCAATCGCCTGATCGTATATATCATTAACCACAACAGAAGCTTTCCAGGCCAATAAAACGGCGCCACAAAGACTAAGCACGGCAAAAAAGGAAAACAGATTAAAGGTTAAATTTTCCGGATAAGCCAAGTAACCCAAGCCCATACCGACAAAAAGCAAGCCTAAATGATAAAAACACTGAGGCAGGCGAATATTCCTTAAGACCGCAAGTAACCTTTCACTCTCAGAAAGAAGAAAGAGAATAATTGAGAGGATTAAGATAAGGGGGAAATAAATCAGGCTGAGATTATATATGTGGCCATACTCAAAATTGGCTACTGCCAGAGAAAAAACTTCAACTTGAGACATAAATTGAAAAATCTGGACTGAACCGATTTGGCTTATCTTTTCCGATCCCTTAAAAAAATAATTGGCAAAAGTCAGCCAAGAAGGAAAGCTCGCCATAAAAAAGAAGAGAGAATAAGCTCCCAATAAGCCCAGAAATCCCTTTATCCAATTTTTGGTTTTCAGCCAGACTAGGAAGAAAATTCCTAGGGAAGCCATAAGAAAAGTTATTTTTGTTCCAAAATAAAGCATTCCGGTGGGCAAATTTCCAAAAACCGTCAGATATTCAACTTTAAGCTCCTTTAAACTGGCGTAAATATAGGGCCCGATGTAAACCGAGCCTCCAGTTTTTATCAAATCCAAAATTGGCGGCAAATCTATAAGCAAACAAGCCCAAATCATCAAAAAAGACAAACGGCTAGGCCTGAGACCGAGAATAAGGCTTAAAAATAACCAAATGAGCATGAAAAGGAGGCCAAAAAATAAGAAATTGTGTAAATCCATTTCCAATTTAAATGAGATGGAGGCTGAATGGGCTACCAAATTATCTAAAAAGAGTCTCAGGGAAACAATACCCAAAAAAACTAGCAACCAGTGAAGCGGGCGGATTTTCCCCGAAAATAAATTTTCCTCAATTTTTTTTGTTTCCACCATATTTTAAGTCTAACAACATCAAGAACTTAAGGCAACCAGTGAAGCCCGCTGGATTTTCTTTTTTCCTGTTTTGTTTTTTTCTTTTTTGTGCTATAATTTTGTCAAATAAATGAATGTAAAGAATATAAAAATTTCTCTTCTGGTTTTATTTGGCTTGATAATTTTTAGCCTGGCGCTTTTTGTTTCCGCAGAGAACAATTCTGACAACAAAAATAATATTTTTTTGGATTCAGACCAGGATGGTCTTTCGGATGAAGAAGAAAAAGCGCTGGGAACCGACCTTAAAAATAAGGACACGGACCAGGACGGTTATTCTGACGGTGTGGAAATAAAAACCGGTTACAATCCCTTAAAGAAAGCTCCGGGAGACAGAATTATTCCCCAAACAGAAACGCCCCAAATGAAAGCGACCTTTATTGATTCAGGTGAAAAAAATCTAACCGAAAAAGTCTCAAAAAAAATCTCAGATTTAGCCAGTGAAAAAAATCTGGAAGGAGAGGAAATTTCCCTGGCAGAAGCAAAGACCCTTGCGGAAGAAATTATGTCAGCTGAAACTTCTTCCAAAATAATACTTCCGGAAATAAAAAAAGAAGACCTAAAAATTAAATCACAGAATTACTCCAAATACTCGGAAAAAAAGGCTACAGAAAAACGCAAGGAAGATTTTTCTAATTATTTGGTTACGCTGGTTTATGTTTTTTCTAGCAATTCTCCAGAGCCAATAACTTCTGACGCAAGTTTTGAAACCGTTCTAGGTTCATTTTCTCAGAAAATTCTAGAAGCTATTTCACTGCGCAGTACTTCTTCTCTGGAAAAGCTTAACGCCAGTATGGAAAAAATTCAAAAACAACTTTTAGAAATGGAAGTGCCGGAAGAGCTGTCCGACACCCATATAAAAATTATCCAATATATTCAATACTCTAGAGAGGCCGAAAAGTTTTTAGATCCTCAAAGCGAAGATCCGATTGCCGACATCGCTAATCTTTCTTATTTATCCGGCTTAATTACCGACTTGGAATCCTTCACCGGAGAAATTGAAGAAAAATTCAATGCATACGATCTTGACTACGATGAGACGCTGCAAAAGAAATTAGAAAATTTGAGTATTGAAATCCCTCAAGATATAAAGGAGGCCCTAGAAGAGAAAACCGCTAAAGAAAAAAATTAAGTATGAAAAAAACCCATCAAAACAATTTCGGAAAAAAAGCCATTTGGGTTTTGCTTTTCGCCCTGGGGTTATTTTTCTCGCCAGTTTCATCCAAAGAAGCATCGGCCTGGATTGATACCGTGATACCCAAGTTTATTCTTCCCCCTATGGACGAAATGCTCAGACAATTGAATTACATCATCACCGGCGCGGCCAAACAGGCAGCCGTCAAAGTAATTACCCAGAATGTCTACGGAATTATCGGTGGTCAAAATGGAGGCGGAGCCATGTTTATCGTTAATTGGCAAACAGCTTTGATTACTAACCCAATTGAAGAGGCCGCTGCTTATATTGACGAACTGTCAACCCGATCCACTCAAATGATGGGAACTTATTTTTACACTCAAGCGGCTTGGTCCTCATATGGAATGGCAAAAAATTTTGAAGGCGTAGGCAAAGAAGGCTTGGCTCAATATTTTCAGAGTCCGCAATTTATTGAATCCGCTCAAGCCCAAACCTATTCTTCTTCCAGCGCGAATAGCCTTGGTGGATCAGGAAGCTATTCCGCGGAACTACAACAGATTGCCAAGGATATCGCAAGTGAAAAAACAAGCCCTAATAAATGTGTCATTACCTATACCGGTAATCCGGAAAATATGTTTGAGGATGGAACTTTCAAAAAATTCAGCCTGTTTATGACGGGAGTGAATAATCCTTGGTCCTACGCAAATTGCATTGAATACGCTTACGAAGAAAAAAGAGAACAGTTAGAAAAAATATACTCAACGAGAGCCATGGCTTATCAAGGCTTTACAGGTACTGAGCAGGATGGTAACACTACCTACCCTGGAATTTTAGCCAAGGAGCTAGTGGCTAACGCAGAGGACTTGGGCAACAAAGTAATCGCCAGCGCCAACGGCGTGGCTGAAGTTATTGTCTCTTCAGTGATGAATATGGCCATGAACGCAATCCAAAATGGGATTGGTAACATTCAGGCTCAAGTACAAAGAGGGGTTTCTAATGTTTCTTCTAAGGCTAACTCGCAGACTCAAAATCAGATTCACAATTACGGACCAGGAGCGCTGTATGGAAATTCCAGTAAACCGACTAGCCTTTAGTCAAAAAACAATTCTGATTTCCGAGTAACTAAAAATAAAATAAAAAATTGAATTTTTTTCAAGAAAAAAACACCTTCAGGGCTAATTATTTTTTCCGAAAAACTTCTGGACGATTTTTAGTTTTGGTATTTTTAATTTTGTTTTTCTTTTTATTAAAAATTGCTCCGATTTATGCTGACGATAATGCTGGAGATATTATTGCTCCTGCAGGTCAAGCGCCCAATGCACGAGAACAAAAGGAAAATGTAGAAATGGCTGCGCCTCAAGGTAAAGAACCCGCTCCAGAAGAGAGAGCGGCCAATGCAGCCGCTTTTACAACTTCAGAAACGGCAGAGGCCAATAGAAGCAACGAAAGTTGTCACTTTTTAACCGATCCTGTAAGGTGCTTGGTTTTACCGCTTTTCAAGCTTGCCTGTTTTATTTTATCGCTGGCCGGAACAGTTTTTGTCTGGATAATAGACACGAAAAATATCGACACAATCTTTGGAACGGGAGGAATGCAAAATGTTGCCCTTTATGAATCCTGGACTTATGTCCGGGATATTCTGAATATGGTTTTCATTATGGCTCTTCTTTTTTCCGCCTTTTGCACCATTTTTCAGGTGGCCGCCTATAACCTGAAAAAGATGCTTTGGAAAATAGTCTTAATGGCTCTTCTGGTTAATTTCAGCTGGCCAATTACCCGTTTCATTATAGACTTTGCCAATATTCTGATGTACAGCATCATAAAAAGCGACTTGTTTTCAAGAGCCAGCGTGGAATCAACCCTGGTCAATTTGGCTTCAACAGGGGGAGCCTTGGGAGATCTGGTTACCTCCACAAACTTCAAGGATAATACCACGCTTTTAGCCGCCACAATTGAGATTTTTATGCTGGCCATCACTCTTTTAGCGGTTGGAGTCTTGTTACTTTCCAGGTTGATTACTTTGGCTATTTTATTGGTTCTTTCCCCAGCAGCTTTTGTGGGATCCCTGGTTCCTTTCCTTTCCTCTCAAGCCAGCAAATGGTGGGACGCTCTTTTTAAAAACGCTTTTTTCGGTCCCATTTTAATTTTCGGTGTTATTTTAAGCGTTAAGCTTATGACCGGGGTAGGAAAAGATCTTTATAATGCGGCGGGAGGCGCCGCTCAATCCCAAGGAACTATAGCCACCCGGACGGTTCTTGGAAGCGTGGCTTTCATTGCCGTTCCCATTGTTTTACTGTGGGTTATGATCGGCGTATCCCAAAGCCTAAGCATCATTGGCGCGGGAGCGGTTACGAATAGGGCGCGAAAGGCAATGAGCTGGTTTGGCATGACTTTTTCCGGTGCAAATTTTGTAAGAGGAACATACCAGGCCTATAAAACCAGAAGGGGACAGGCAGCGGCTGATTCCTGGCGTAATAGATTGGGAACTTGGGCTGGTAGCAAACAAGATCAATGGCGTGGTATAGCTCCAGGCAGAGCAGGCAGGGATGCAGCCAATAGATATCAAAGAGATTTAGCCAACAAGGTTGAACAGGAAAAGAAAAGAAGGGACATGGAAAATATGTCTACAACGGAATTAGGAAATATCGCTGAAAAAGGTAATAGATTTGAAAGGGCCGCCGCTATTCAAGAATTGGCTAATAAAGGTCAAGCCACTGAAAAACAGCTCCAAAAAATGGGAACTGTTTTCGGAACAACAAGCCAAGTATTCACTCAGTTGGCCAATAAAATTAAGACCTATGACCCTGTTGCTGCTTTCAACCACCTTTCGAACGTTGTTCAACCAGGCAAAGTAATTAGCGATAGAGAACAGGCTCTGACTGATTTTGTTAATAGCAATCAGTTTGATGCTAAAAAAATTAATTACCATTCACTTGGAAACGATGCTTTTATGAGAATTGCTTTTAAAAATCAAGCTATCTCTAACAAAGATCTTGAAGAGGCTAGAAAGAAAGGTTCCGCATACCAAGCAGCTATCACAACTTCCCTGGGCAATATTGCTGGAAATACAGAATTTAATCTTGGTAATCCAGGATTAACCGAAGAACAAAAAACAATAGCAAGAAATGTTCATATGGCTAATTTTGCTCAAACCGGAGTTTTACATAGTTCTATTGCGGGTAATTTCGGAGCAAGACAAGAAATTTTTTCTCGCCTAGACAAAGAAACTGCCAAGAGAATGAAAGCAAAGACGGTTACAGACTGGAAAAATGATATCGCGGAAAATATAAATGCTGGACAATATAAAGACATAATAAGAAATATGGAAGACAACAGCGTCAGAAGGGATTTAAATGATCACATAGGAAGCGGAAGTCATACTGGTGGAACAAATGCTAAATCCATTGAAAACATAATTCACAAGGATTCCTATTTAAACAACTTATAACAAAAGAATGACCTTTCAAGAAAAGATAGGCAAGCTCCCACTAGAAGTTAAAGATTATCTCCTTTCTAATGATTCACGCTTGGAGTTAGAAAAATCTTGTTTTCTATATGGAATAAATGAATCTTTAATAAGTTCCGTATCTAAAGAAGTAGGCTTAATTTTTACCCAAGATTTTCCATTGAAGGAATTACCTTTCCTAGTTTCAAAAAATTTCAGAACCCCTGAGAATATAAGCTATGGCATTGCCTATGAAATAAACAAGAGAATTTTTAGCCGCTTTCCTGAATACTTTAAAGAATCTCAGATTTTTCTTAATCAATGGTCTCAGTTAAAATCCCCTCCTATTGTTTCCGATGAAGAAGCCAATAAAAAAATCTTAGAGGTAGAGCCCTGGATTAAAAATAAGGCAAAAGATGATTTAGTCAAAGAAGGAGAAAGACAAAAAGAAATAGCCCAAGTTAAAGAAAATCTGACAAAATTATCCCTCGCTGAAGCCTTAAGAATCTACCTTAAGGTAGGGGAGCAACTCATCACCTCCAGTAGTGTTACCCTGCGCAACTTTCCTTATCCGGTCCGGCCTTCCATCAAAAACTGGATTTCCGATTACACTTTTAATTTGGGTTACGAAAAACACACGGCGCTTGAACGCTCCAAATATCTTTTCCGAAGCCAGAATGCCAGAAATTTATCCGAAGCGGAAAGACAAAAATTAGCCGAACTGCTTAAATCCTTTGACGAAGGCGCCCTCCTGGTTGTGAACAAAAAAACTCAACAGATAATTTTCACCCAAACACAAACCGTTCCGGAAAAAAAAGTCTCACCCCCGGCCCCGCCCCACCCGCCTTACGCGCAACAAAGACCGATTCCCGCTTCTAGCCAAACCGCGCCTGCCCAAGAAAAGAACATTAACACGCTGCAATTTTCCCACCGCCAAAAATTCCCTTATGAGCAAGGAAGAAATTCCCGCTTTGGAAATCTTCCTCCCTCTCAACCTGCTTCCGGAAACCCCAGAAAAAAATTTGATTTTAGCCAGGCCGCTCCCATTGCAACCAGGCCGGAATTATCTCCCCCGAAAAATGTCGTAAATTTAAAAAATTTTCCTATCTAATTTTTTACCCGACCAAAACCTAATCCTATGATGCACAACGTCCCTCAATTTCTGGATGTTGAAGACAAAATCGTCGGACCGCTGACCGCCAAACAATTGGGTTGGCTGGCTGGCGCCGGAGTGATTTTGTTCATTTTGTGGAATTTTCTGGATTTTTCCGCTTTTGTCATTGCCGGACTTTTCACGGTGGCTCTTTTTTCCGCTTTCGCTTTTTTCCGCCCCAACGGGCAATCTTTTCTGTTTTTTTTGATTTCCATGGTTTTCTTTTTTTTCCGTCCGAAAATTTATGTCTGGAAAAGGGATTTTAATCGAAATCTGCTACTGAAAAAAGTTCCTCCCCGAAAAAAAGAACCGGGAGAAAAAATTCGGGAAAAAGTCCTAAAAAGAGATAAAATTGAAGAGTTGTCAAGATTGCTTGACAGCCGAGAAAAAACATGGAGGTATTAAGCTCGCCCAAAATAACCCGCAAAGTTTCTGATTCCACTAGCCAGGGATTCGTGGACGTGGCGGAAGTGAAAGACGATTCCATCGTCCTTAAAAACGGAGCGCTCCGGGGAATTTTGAGTGTTTCCGCCATCAACTACGATCTCAAATCCACCCAGGAGCAAGAGGCAATCATTGAACAGTATAAAAATTTTCTTAATTCGTTGGATTTTCCCATCCAGATTCTGATCAATTCCCGGAAGCTGAATATTGAAAAATATCTGGAATTCATCGAACGAAAGGAAAAAAACCAACCCAACGAGCTTTTGCGCTTTCAAATTTCGGAATACAAAAATTTCATCCAGCACCTGGTTTCTGTTTCCAACATTATGGACAAAAATTTTTACATCGTAGTTCCTTTTTCTTCCATTGAAAACCGGGAGAAAGGCGTGATGGAAAAATTCAGCTCCCTGTTGAATCCCCGCCAAAGCATCGTAGAAACGCGGGAGCTTTTTGAAACTTGCCGCAACCAGCTTTTTCAACGCATGAACCACATTATGGTAAGTCTTTCGGGTATCGGACTCAAAATGGCTCCGCTCAAAACCAAAGAACTCATAGAACTGCTCTACAATTCCTATAATTCCAATGTTTTCAACCTGACAGAGCTGGAAGACACACGCAATTTGGACATTAGATAAATTATTTCATTTTTATATGTTAGATTTTTTCAAGAAAAAATCCGAACTCAAAGAAGCGCTTCCCTCCGACGAGGTGCTTTTAAGCGAGAAATACTACCAAGAAGGAGTGGCTCGGCTCCAAGATCTCATTTCCCCTTCCGCCATTAAAATTACCCATCGCTACATCCGCATCGGAGAAACACTGGCTCAAACCATCTTCGTGGTTACTTATCCGCGCTATCTCCACAGCAACTGGTTCTCTCCCATCATCAACATTGACATGCCGATTGACATCTCCATGTTCATCCATCCCATTGACACCGGCACGATTCTCAAAAACCTGAGAAAAAGCGCCACCCAGGTGCAGTCCCAAATCCACATTGAAGAAGAACGGGGAATGATTCGCGATCCGGTTTTGGAAACGGCCATGCGGGACATTGATGAATTGCGGGACAAGCTTCAGCAGGGGACGGAAAAGTTTTTCCGCTTCGGTCTTTATATTACTGTCTACGCCCAGGAGGAAAAAGAATTGAGCAAGCTCGTCAACAGCATTATGGGAATCTTGGAAACCCAGCTGGTTTATACCAAAACCGCGGTTTTCAAAACAGAACAAGGCTTTAATTCCTCGCTTCCCCTGGCCAACGACGAATTAGACGTTGGAACCAGCATGGATTCTTCTCCGCTTTCTACGACTTTCCCGTTTGTTTCTTCCAATCTTTCCAGTGAAGAGGGCATCCTTTACGGGATCAATCGCCACAACAACAGCCTGATAATTTTTGACCGTTTTCAGATGGAAAACGGAAATATGGTGGTCTTTGCCAAATCCGGAGCCGGGAAAAGTTATTCCGTTAAACTGGAAATTCTGCGCTCTTTGATGATCGGAACGGAAGTGATTGTTATTGACCCAGAAAACGAATACCGTCACCTGTGCGACACGGTGGGAGGAATGTTTTTCAAAATTTCCCTCAATTCCAAAAGTCATCTCAATCCTTTTGACTTGCCCAAGGTTGGCGACGACGAAGATCCTTCGGACATTTTGAGAAACAATATCGCTTCTTTGATTGGTTTGCTTCATTTGATGCTCGGCAACATTACTCCGGAAGAAGATTCCATTTTGGACCGGGCCATCCGGGAAACCTATGAAATTAAGGATATTACCGCTCAGGCCAATTTGAACGCTCTGAGCAAAGAAAGTTTTCCGACCATGTCGGATCTGTATCAGGTGCTGCGCAATATGGAAGGCGGAGAAGATTTGGCCATTCGCCTGGAAAAATACACGGAAGGAATTTTTTCCGGTTTTCTCAACAATGTCACCAACATCAACGTTAACAATCCCATGGTAGTTTTCAATATCCGCGACATGGAAGAAGAATTGCGTCCCATCGCGATGTATGTTGTCCTGCAGTTTATCTGGAACGAGATGCGCACCAATATTCGCAAGCGGATTGTCCTGGTAGACGAAGCCTGGTTAATGATGAAATACGAAGACGCGGCTTCCTTTCTTTTCGGAATCGCCAAGCGCTGCCGCAAATACTTCACCGGCCTGACCACCATCACCCAAGACGTTAACGATTTCTTGTCTTCCCGCTACGGCAAACCGATTGTTACCAATTCCTCCATCCAGCTCCTGCTTAAACAGTCCCCGGCCGCTATTGATACAGTCGCGGAAACTTTTTATCTCACTGATCAGGAAAAGTTTCTTTTGCTGGAAAGTAACGTGGGTGAAGGAATTTTCTTCGCCGGCACCCGCCACGTAGCCATTCAGGTGGTCGCTTCCTACAGCGAAGATCAGATCATCACCACCGATCCTTCCCAGCTTTTGGAAATTGAAGAAGCCAAAAAAGAGTTAGCCCAAGAAGAAGCTGAATAAAAAAATATGTTGTATAAAGAAATTCGTTCCACCTATAGAACCGCCAGACTTACAGAAAAACAGATAATGGCTATTTTTAAGCGCACACCCCTGGGAATTTACATAGACCCCTTTTTAGATTGGACTTACGGAATCGCCTTGACAGCCGCTTTGTTTAAGGACATTTCTGACCTCACCGGACTCGGATCGCTTCCCATAATTGGAACCTTGATTACTATTATAGTTTGGTTTGTTATTTGGTTCATTATGTTTATTACTCGCGCAGGAATGAAAAGGATGATGGTAAAGTTTATCGTCAGAAAATTAGGAGTTTTATTTGGTGGGACCTTTATAGAATTTATTCCTATATTAAATTTTTTTCCCACAGAAACTCTTATCGTAGTTGTTGTTTTTTATCTTTTACTTAGAGAAAGAAAAGAGGCCGATCTACAAGATGCGCTTGAAGAAAATAAAAAAGGTTATTCAGTAGAAACTGAACCCGCTTATAGCTAAAATGTATACCCATCTAAAAAAAATTTCGCTGGAAAAATGGAAAGAGGCTTTGCTAAGCCTTCTCCTTGCCGTTTTTTGTTTCTTCTTTGTTTATTTTTTCCCCAGCGAAGATTACTTGCAGTATCTGACCAAGAACTTTTTCTTTCTCCTTCTTATTCCCTTTTTCTACGTGAAACTGGTTTTGAAAAAAGATTTTCAGGATTTTGGCTTGAATTTGAAAAACAAAAAAGACGGTTTTCTTTGGGGTGGCTTGATGTTTGTTTTTTTAGCTATTGTTTTTTTTCTCCTGATTCGCTATCTGGACTTTGAAAAAAATTACGCTCCTCCCTTTTTCGTTTTTTCCAGTTACACCTATTTTCTCTTTTACGAATTGCTTCTTATGAATTCGGTTTTCTCTTTGCAACAAGTTTTCTTTTCTGGCTTCCTGATTTCCGCCTTAAGAGAAACCTTGGGACCGTGGTCGATTTTGGTGCAAGCTACGGTTTTTCTTTTTCCGGTTTTGATCTTGAGAGAATATTTTCTTTTTCTCCTGCCCCAAGCCCTGATTTTTCTCTTAGGAGGCTGCCTGGCCTACAAAACCCGTTCCTTTTTTTACTCCTATATTTTCGGCTTTTTATTCCTCATCGTCCTGGACGCTTACATAATTTTTATCAATAATCAAATTTTATGAGTCTCCTTTTTAAAAGAAATTCTGGAATTTTACTTTTAATCCTAGCTTTGGCTTTTCTCAATGCTCGCCATGCCTGGGCCGAGCCGGCTTTTGGTCCGGGAAAAAATATTGAATGTAAGGCACTGGGGCTCATTAGTCCCTCCAGGGCCATTGAATGCGTTCTGGCTAAATTTGGAATCACTGAAGAAGTTATTCAGGAAAATGCTAAGTATATGAACGTGGCTAATTATAAAATGCCTGGCCCCCAAGTAACTGTAACCTTTACTTCAACGGATCCGAGGCCAGGCGAAGAGTTAACCGCCACTGCCCAACCGCTCTATTTCAGCAATCCACCGGAAAAACTTTATTTTACTTGGTATCTACAACCTGGAGATTGCCCGCCTAGCACAGAAAAAAAATACACACCGGGCTCGGATGATGACAAAAGATGCAACTTAAATAAAGACTACGACGGAGGAGAGGGTGTAGTCGATGTGGAAGACTACAAAATTAAAGCCATGCGCATTTACGCCAGCGATGGTTTTGACCACACCCAAGCTGATTACACTGATTCTGATGGAAAAAGTAGTTATCTAGCCATTCATGGAGGAGCTGACCAAATAGAAAAAAATAATCATTGCTTCTTTCACGACACCACTTCAGGCGAGGAGTATGAATTTCAGAGCTGCTTTCATCTTTTTCCGGACGCACCCGGTTATACCACCGGTGATAATAGTTTTAACAAAGGTGAGGAAAGTTTTTGGCACACTAATCCGGAAGATCCAGATACAGCCGATACGGGCAATCCGGACGAGGCGAATGTGACCGGCTTGGGAGCCAAGAACTTTACCTGGGTTTACCAGTCCGGAGATAAGTTGGGCGTGGCGATTGAAGGCATTGCCTATATGTCAACCTTATATAAAGACTCCAGTTACAAAATAATGTGGGCAATCCCCAATAATACTTGTTCGGAGTTGCAAGATTACGAATTTGAAGCGGAGGAAGAAAGCGGAGAACCTATTGTTGAAATTGATCCGGAACAATGGCCAGATTGTCCAGACGGTTGTGAGTTCACCCGCACGCTAGCTTTCCAAAGGGCCGGAACTCAGAATGAAAAAGCTCCCTTTTCCAGTTATAATATGCAAACTGCTACTGTTTTTGTCCAAACTCAAACAATTAGACTGGCTTCTCGGCGAGTAATTGCGGGAGAAACTACCGTGTCTGTAGATATAACAGGCGGAGAGGGATCAGGCACGGCAACTTCTGACATTGGAACAGAAACAGCTCCCTATGAAGACCCTGCTGCGATTCCTCCTATCTATAACCATCCAATAGACCCGGCTGTTTGCAATGGCCTTGATACTACTGCTTTGCAATCAACCTTGTCAGCAAACAGCTATACTGTCTCGGCAGCTGATGTTATAGATGAAAGCAATAATTTATCTTGTTGTGATACAAGTATTGTAGACGAGATGGGGGCTCCTTTATGTTCTGTAGTTAATACCCAAGTAAGCGTCTACGATACAAATGATATGGATATTAGCCAAGAGGGAAGTCTTTTTGACCTAGATGATGAAGATAAGGAATATATGAATGCCTGCTTAATGGAAAATATCCTTACTCCCACGGAGGGCGGTGGTAAATACGAAAATATTGAGGTTAATCTTTCGTTTTCTCCGGAAAATCCCGTCAACGACATTTCGGACAATGGAGATGATGCTGACTGGATAAACGTTGTTTCCTCGGTGGAAAATTCTAGTAAAAGTGAATCCTTGCATTATCAGTGGAGGGTTTTTGCCGGATCGTCTCCGGATGCAGACAGCGAAGATTGGGAAGAATTAACCAAAGATGAGCTTACTCAAAGCAGCCAGACCTCTGGGGTTGGAGTTCCTACTCTTAAATTTAAGGCGAATTTTAAAGACGAGCCCAAGTATCTAAAAGTTAGAGTAGATGTTTCCGAAAAAGTTGCCAGCACCAATGCTGAAAAAGATGGAACCCGAAAGGGCAATGCTCAGGTTATAATTCCTTTAAGCTCTTTTGCCAATAAATTTATCGTGAAAAGAGCTGTCGTGGATGATACTCTAGAAATCACTCCAGGTGCAGAAATTTGTAAAACCGTTATCGTGGATAAGGATAATAAAGAAGCCTTAGCTGATGCAGCCATATGCCCAGTCCTGCCTGATGAAATTTTAGCTGTTGAGGCCAACATTACCCCTGAAAGTGGAGAAACTCTGGATGACTATGATTTTCTTTGGACGCTTAATGGCGTTACTGTTCCCCAGGCTTATCCTCCAGGAGAACTTCCTGGAAAAATAGTCTATTTTCCGATTCTGTTTGAAAAGGGAACTTATTTAAATCTAAAGCTTGTCGCTACCAGTCAGGAAACCGGCAAAAAAATAAGCCTAAATCGGGCATTTCTAGTGACCGAACCAAGCTTTCAAATTGGTTCTACTGACGACAGCACTGCTTACCCAGAGTTGCTTGGCCATTACACCAACCTTGAAGAAGAAAAATTTCCTAATTATAGCAAATCCTCTTTTCTGGCCAAAAAGGGAGCTACCCTTAGTCTTGCGATTCAGCCAATTTCAACACCACCTCCATCTTCATCAAGTAGCGGAACATCTTCTTCAAACTCCGGTGGCCCATCTTCAACCAGTGATAATTCCGGGCTTTTGC
Organism: uncultured Bdellovibrionales bacterium; assembly: GCA_964630615.1. Lineage (GTDB taxonomy): Bacteria > Patescibacteriota > Minisyncoccia > Moranbacterales > UBA2206 > CAZVVG01. Next base: position 7,896 of record CAZVVG010000005.1, on the reverse strand, counting down.
CAGACAAGGACGATCTTTCCTTGGCCTGGTATTATAACGACGCTGAGCTAAAAGAGTCTGAGTCAGAAATTTCATTTACCCCTCCAGAGGATGAAGGTGAAGAATCTTCCTCACAAAATTCTTCCTCAAATGCCTTAAACAAAGAAGGAAATTCTTCAATTTTTCCCACAGAAATACCTTCTGAAAATTATAATTATGAAAATAGTGAGCTTGAAAATGAAATCCAAAGAGAAAATCGAGATCTCCCAAAAAATCGAGAAAGTTCGCTAAATCAAATTGACTGGTTGCCCTTTGTCTTGAAAGCGCAAGCCTATAACCTTAATACGGATAATTTTTCAATTTCTGTAAAAGGTTTTTATACCCAGGACCTTAATACTAAAAAGGCTCTGAATAAATATTGGGGCGTGCAAATTAATGAATTCTATGAAAAATATTTTACCGCCACGGTTGATTTTTCCGTGGTCGATGACTTAGGGTCCGAATTTGAAAATGCTCAGAGACCAGGGAGAAAAATTTTAGCCAGTTTTATTTCCAGTGTCCCAGCTTATTTTTCTTTTCTTTTCCGTATTGTAATGACAACCTTTGTAATGATCTCCAGTGCTTGGATTCTTTTTTCCTTATTTCCCAACATAAAAGAAAATGAATAAGAAAAACTGTTTTCTGCTTTTATTCCTACTAACCTTTTTTTTCATCCTTGTTTTTCCCTTCTTAATTTTTGCTGATACCAGCGCCAGCCTCGACTACAATCCCATGGAAAATCTTCCTGGTTTTGGCAGCAGCAATGATTTTGGCGTCTTTATTTCTAATTTGTATAAATTCGGGATTTGGACAGTGGGAATTTGCGCTTTGCTTATGATCGTAATTGGAGGTTATTTTTACGCCGCTTCGGGAGGAAATAACGCGACGATGCAAAAAGCCAAGGGTTTCATTACGGATGCGATTATTGGCTTGATTCTGGCTCTTCTAGCTTACCTGATTCTGTACATTATTAATCCAGAGCTGGTGAAGATAAAAACTCAAGCCACTATTTATCCCACCCCCACGCCGGCTCCCGCTCCCACGCCTGCTCCCACTCCTGCTCCAGGAACTGGAAGTTGCAGTGGTATTTCCAGCCAAAAGCCTGGTCAGTGCAAAGATGCCTCACCTAGTTTAACCAATCTTTTAAGCTGTATGAATTCTAAATTGGGGAACGCAATCCAGATATCTTCTATTTCTGACGGCAATGGTGGGGTCAATTGCTATCAAAATAATCCTACCTGGGCTCAGTGCACTTCTGGATCTCAAAAGAATTGCTGTTTCCATAAAAAAAATTCTTGCCATTACGGAGGAACTAGTTGTGCTGGATCTTCTTCAGCGGTAGATTTTTCTAACGCGGGTAGTTCCGCCCCCAATTCAACTATTATCAGCACCGCTAAATCTTGTGGCGCAAATTATACCTTAGATGAAGGGAATCATGTCCATGTCAGCACAGGAGGTTGCAACTGTAAGTAAAAATAATAATGGCGCAGATTATGAAAAAATTTCCTAAAAAAAATAGATATGAACTATATACTTGGATTATTTTTTGTTTGCTTACTTTTTTTATTCTCGGCTTTCCCTTTTTAACAACTGCTGGCAGCCTCGACTACAATCCCATGGAAAATCTTCCTGGTTTTGGCAGCAGCAATGATTTTGGCGTCTTTATTTCTAATTTGTATAAATTCGGGATTTGGACAGTGGGAATTTGCGCTTTGCTTATGATCGTAATTGGAGGTTATTTTTACGCCGCTTCGGGAGGAAATAACGCGACGATGCAAAAAGCCAAGGGTTTCATTACGGATGCGATTATTGGCTTGATTCTGGCTCTTCTAGCTTACCTGATTCTGTACATTATTAATCCAGAGCTGGTGAAGATAAAAACTTCAAGTACCGGATCTGGCGCAACAGCACCATCCAGCACTACCAACAAAAGAAGTGTTGGCAATACCGGGTCTGGACTTTGTAAGCCAACTAACATCGGTCCTTGTTCGGTAGAAAATTTGAAAAAAACTTGTTTTGGAGAAGCGAACGCGGAAAAAGCTTCCGCTATTTGCATGGCAGAAAGTGGCGGAAAAGAACTTGAACCTAGTAAAACAGATAAGTGTCAAGACGGCAATGTTTTTTCTTATGGTCTTTTTCAAGTTAATTTAACTTGCCAATGTCCGAAAGTTTTTTCTAAGACTACTGGCAAAAAGGGTTGCGCTGATAATACGTGTAAGGTAATTGATTCGAAGGGATATGAAGACTGCAAAAATACCTACACGAACGCAAGTAATAATATAAATAAGTCCTGCAGCCTACTTTATAATACAACGGGTAAATATGGAGGATGGAACCAATGGGGGGCTAATTCTAAATGCAAATTTTAATTGCTTGTTTAAAAATAAAATGGGTGGAAAGTCTTATCTATCTACAATTATTATCGCTTCTTTCATTGCTTTTATCTCAATTCTATCTCTTATTCACTTTTGGGGTAAAGCCTTAAGTAAGGATTCGGATGAATCCTTGCCAAAAATAGAAAAAGCTAACACGCCTCCTGCTACAGCTTTCTTAAGCGATTTAGAAACCCAAGAAAAACTAGAAATTCACACAAGAAAAGGAATTATTAAGATTAACAATGTCTATAAAAAGTCGATCTCTGAACTTTCTAATAGCGGAGTGGCTTTTGCCGATAATAACAACTACTATATGGCTTTTTATCCCCAAGACGAGTCGTTCATTGTCGTTATCCAAAATGAAGATGTCTTTTCGGCTAGAAAAGCAGCAGAAGAAGATTTCCTAAAAATCCTAGGAATAAGCAGTGGTGACGCTTGTCTGCTTAATATTTCTCTTCGGATACCGTTTGACATCAGTGAAGCCTACTCCGGAGAGGATTACGGCTTGAGCTTCTGCCCAAACGGTAAAAATTTCTAAATTTATCATTAAAATTTAAATCTCATGTCTACCATAAAAAAAGTTTTCATTTTCTCTTCCTTGGGCTTGGCCCTGATTCTCCTCTTTTGGGGTTTATATTACTTTGTTTTTAAGCCGGCACCGGGGAAAAAGTCCGCTTCGGAAAGCGTCCAGGAAGCTCAGGCTGTTCCCTTGGATTCGGGGCGAGCGAAGGAAAAGATGCTCGCGCTTACGGACGAAGAGGTGCTGGCTCCCGCCCTCAATGAAGACTCCACGGGCATAAAATATTATTCCAAAAAGGATCAGGGATTTTACGAGATAACTTTTAGTGGGGAAATCCGAAATCTTCTTCTTAAGAAAGATTTGCCCGGAATTGAAGGAATTTTTTGGTCACCTAACCGCAAACAGGCAATTTTTAAGTTTGTTTCCGTTGGTACTGACCCTCATTTTACCTTATTTAATTTTGAAACAAAAAAGGGAACACCCCTGAAAAACAACCTGGATTCCGTTTATTGGCACAACGACGATAAAATTATTTATAAATACTACGACCCGGCCAAAAAAGAGCGAACTTTGAATATGGCCGATCCGGATGGCACTAATTGGAAAAAACTGGCTGATTTGGAATTCCGGAATCTTTCTGTTTCCCCCATCCCAAAAAGCGGGGAAATTTCCTTTTGGCAATCGCCAGACGCTTATAACGAATCTGTTCTCCGTTCCACCTCCCTGGTTTCTGGAGAAACTAAGGTCCTTTTTCAGGGGAAATTTGGGGCTGACTTTCTCTGGAATCCGGAAGGTTCTTCCTTGATCTTAAGTCATTCCAACGAGCGGGCGGGTAAAAAAATCCAGCTTGGCTTAATAAACAATAACGGTGGAGAATACAAAAACCTGGAAATTCCGACCTTTGTTTCCAAATGCGCCTGGTCCCGCGATGGCAAAACCATTTATTACGCCCAACCGGGCTCAATTCCAGAAAATTCCATTCTACCCAATGACTATCTCTCTGGTAAATTTAATACCATTGACACTTTTTGGAAAATCAACCTTCAAAACGGAGAAAAAATTCGCTTAATTGACTTGGAAAAAATCCCGGAAAGGGTTGACGCTAAAGATCTTTTTCTCAGCCTTGATGAAAGCGGCCTCTTTTTTACGAATCGAAGTGACGGAAAGCTTTATCGCATAAACCTCTGAAAAAACAAGACTTGGACTCAAAAAAATAAGCTCTTGGAGAGCTTATTTTTTATTTCTTCCTTGTTTTAAAGTAAAAAGAAAACCGTCCAAAAAATAGTCGCCAAATCGTTTTTAAAATAAGTTGTGTCCACCAGCCCGTGAGCTAAGATATAAACCATTATCCCTAACAATAAAAGAGAGGTTTGATTGTCTCTCTCTCTCAGAGCTTTTTTTAACCAGGTAGAAACCAAAACCAAAAAAGCTCCCAAGCCTAAAATTCCAGTCGATAAATAAAAATTCAGATAAAGACTGTGCGGATGGGGAACGGCCCATTCCAGATAGGGTGGGTAGTATTTCTGATATTCCAGATATTTTTCCTGAAATTGCCCTGGCCCAATCCCCCAAATAGGATGGTTTTGGATTATTTTTCCGGCCACTTCCCAAATCATTGCCCGAGAAGCCAGCGAGGAGCGCTCACTTAGATTAAGCAAATTATCCAATTTCTCCGTTTTTAGTTGTAGAATTAGCAAAAAAGTTATAAAAATTAAAATCCCGAGTGGGGTCTTTAAATTTATTTTTTTTTGCCAGTTTAGGAGGTTGATGAAAAAAAATGACCCCAGAAGAGCACCCCAAGCAGCAAAGGAGTAGGTCAAATAAAAGGCCCCGAGAATAACCGGAAGCGAAAAAAGATACTTATTTTTTCCTTCCTTCCAAAGGAAAATTCCTATCATAATCGCCGGAGCCAAATACATAGCCAAATAATTGGGCGAATTGAAAATGCCTTGCAAGCGCCCATCGTAAGTCACTCGGCCAAAGAAAAAACCGATCAGGGCTAAGAGGGAAAACCCCCAAGCGCCCCAATAGAAAAACATTAAAGCGGTTTTTCTTTCCCCTTTGAAAATATTGGTTGAAAGCAGACCCAGGATAAGAGGAAAAATAAACCAACCCTTAATTATTCCCAGGCCCAAGCGGAAATTTTCACTGAAAAAATTTGAGATAAAAAGACTTAAAAAGAGAAGCGCTATCAAAAAGAGGTTTTTTTTCTTGCTCTTAAAAAGCTCTTTGACTTCGGAAAGTTTAAAGCGTTTTTCTTTTATCCAAAGCAGCAAGGCCAAGCTTATTAAAGCTTCTAATCCATTAAAGGGAAGACCTAAAAAAGTAAATTTTAAAAGGTAGCTTGGTAAAACCGCCAGAATTATTCCGATAAAAATTTTCAGGTTAATGAGTTTTCTCAAGTTTTCTTTCATTTTTTAACGGCGGACAATTGCCAAAACTTAAAATTAACAAAAGCAAAGCCAGAACTGTCGGTGAAAAGATGGCTGTTTCTACAAGAGAGTGAACTGAAAAAATAACTAACCCTAGCCCCGCCCCCCAAAAAAGAGGACTCTCTTTCGCTCGACGGAAAAAATCCAATAAAGAAAAGAGTAGGAGACTTAACCAGATTAGCGCATTAGGAATGCCTGAATCAAGGGCAATGTCCAGATAAGTGTTGTGAGCATAAATCGGCTCCCGATAATCCGCCGTTGGCTTTATTTCCAGGGGATAATTGCCTAAACCCACCCCGAAAAGCGGATTTTTTGCCACCACCGACAAGGCTTGTTTCCAGGTGGCAAGCCTACCCTGATTGGAGCCCTCTTTAAAATCCAAAATTGAAAAAACCCGACTAGAAAAAGGGTTGGAAAAAGACAAAAAAATCAGCAACAGGAAAAAACAAATTATAACTACTTTTTTATAAACCCTTTTTATCTCTTTCCAAAAAATAAGAGGGGCCATCAAAAGGCCTGCGCCCAGCCCCAAATAACCCCCACGAGAAAAAGTTAAGATGTCCGCTAAAATCATTATCCCAAAACCCAATAAGAAATATCTGTTTTTTTTCTCCGCTACCGCAAGCGCCAGGGCGAGAGGAATCAAAAGCCCCAGAAAAAAAGAGAACATATGTGGGTCGGGAAAAAGGGCGGTAGCCCGAAGATAGGTTTTCCCAGAAACATTAACCAGCCAGCTGGGATTTTGCAGCACCGCCTGAGAAAAGCTTTTGCCCAAAAAAGGAACGACTAAATTCTCAGCCCAAAACTGATAAACTTTTTCTCTCCCGAGGAAAAACTGGAGAAAAAACTGAGCAAGACCCACCAGACTGGCCAAGATCCCACTTCCAACTAAAAATTTTGAAATTTTCAAGATTTTTTTTTGTTCGTCAAGAGCCGTAGCGGCGATAAAATAAAGAGGGAAGATAGAAAAAAGAAAAAAAAGTTTGCGCCAAGACCACTCGAGATTAGCAGAAAACGCTAAAGAAAACAAACTTAAAAAGAGAAAGCTGATAATTAATAAAATGGGGATTTTGGCCGGAATAAAAAGCTTTCTTTCTTTTAATCCTTTGGCCAGCCAAAGAAAAAACATGACCAAGATAAAAACCCGAATGGAGGCCAAGTCTATGCCCGGAAGCGGATTAAGAGCAATTTGAAAAGGAAGATAAAGCGCTAGAAGTAAAAGGAGGTTAAACATCAGATTAACAATTTTTTAAAAAAACCTTTCTTACGGTTTTTAGCCAAAAAACTTGGAATTTTCCCAGGTGCTTCCTAAAATAATATTCTTGGGATTGATAAAAAAATTCTTTTTGTTTTTTTTCTTCTTCTTTAGAAAAACTTTTTCCCCCAAAATGAAGAATGGTTACCTGAGGAAAATAAACTACCTTTTTTCCACCTTTTCTTAGGCGTAAACACAAGTCATTATCCTCAAAATACATAAAAAAATTTTCATCAAACTTTCCGGTTTCCAGAAACACTTTCCGAGGAATAAAGAGAGCGGCTCCGCTTACCCAAAAGGTTTCTCTTGGTTGCTGGCTTTCCCAAAGCGCTTTACTTTTAGTCAGGCCTAGATTATTTCTAATCAAGTTCCAGGAGGAAATTTCCGCTCCCGCACTCCACTCCTGAATCTTGCCATCGGTTTTTAAGATTTTCGCCCCAACCGCTCCAACTTCCTGATTTTTTTCTAAATAGTCTTTGATTGGAAGGAGGCGGCTTTTTAGTTCTGTGTCAGGATTAAGAAATAAAAGCCAATCTCCTTGAGACTGGCTTGCTCCCAAATTACAACCAGCGCCAAAACCGATATTTTTCCTAGCTTCCACCCATAAGACCGCAGGAAATTTTTCCCTTATTTCTTTTAATTTTTCTGGAAGGTCATTGTTAACCACGATTACTTCAAAGACCACTTCTAAATTTTGCTTGAAAATAGAGGCCAGGCACCCTTTGAGATAATTATCACTTTGATAATTGACAATAATAATGGAAAGTTTTTTAAAATTTGGCATTTTTGAAATCACGATAAGCTTTTTGAACAATTAGAGAAATTCGGTCACCCTTCTTTTTGACGTCCCAACGATTTTTTATTTTTCTTAAAGCCAAGTAGGCTATCCCCCAGATCTTAAGAAAAAAATTGGCATTTTTTTTAAAAAAAATCAAGCCAGAAATAACTAGCCAATAGGTTTTATTTTCCAGTCGGGTTTCGCTTCTTTCTAGATGGTAAATCCAACTGGAAGGAATAATAACGTTCCTGAGGCCTGCTTTTTTCACCCTGAGACTAAAATCGGCATCTTCCCAATAAAGAAAAAAGTTTTCGTCAAAAAATCCAACTTGAGAAAAAACCGGAGCGCTAATCAGCATAGCACAACCCGTTATAAACTCAGAGTCATAAACCTCTTCGGTTCGGATTTTTTTTTCGTGAATAGTTTTAAGTCTTAACCAGTTTATCCTTCCTCCCGAAAACCAGACTTCTCGTGTTTGCTCATTAAAAATAACCGGACTCGCAATTCCGATTCTTTCT
>CAZVVG010000004.1:0-34638 GCA_964630615.1 uncultured Bdellovibrionales bacterium | reverse complement strand
AAAATAAGCGGAAACGAAAAAACCCTGCGTTTTCTGGAAAGAAGCTGGGCTAAGAATAAGTTATCCCAAGGCTATGTGTTTTTTGGCCCGGAAGGAGTGGGAAAATTTAAAACGGCGCTAGCCTTCGCGCAGATGATTTTAGGGGAGAAACCTGGTGGCCTAAACGACAGTGTGCTGATTCTGGAGCCCGGAAAAAAAATTAATTATCTTTTTTCAGCTTTAACAGATTCAAAGAAGGGGGAAGAAAAAGAAGAAGCGACCGAAAAAAGTGAAATAAAAGTGGAAGAAGTCAGGGAGCTCCGGCGTCAGCTGGGTCTTAAGGACGCGGGTGGAAAAAAAGTGGCGATTATCCGAGAGGCAGAAAAGCTCAACAATTCTTCACAAAGCGTCTTGCTAAAAACCCTGGAAGAACCGGGGGAAGGGCTAACGCTAATTTTGGTGACTAACGATAAAAGCCGGCTCTTTCCCACGATTCTTTCTCGGTGCCAGCGGATTCGTTTTGGCTTGGTGCCTGATAGGGAAATAGAAAAATTAATCCTAAGTCAAACGGGAAAAAAGTTACCAGACGAAGAAAAAAAGGAAATAATATTTTGGGCCGCGGGGCGTCCCGGTTTTACGCTGGAATTGCTCCAAGATCAGAAAAAATTAAAAACTAAAAAAGAAGCCTGGAAGGAATTCCAGCAGCTTTTTAAGAATAATCTTTCTGAAAAATTCTCTTTCGCCCAAGACCTTTCTAGTGATCCCCGAGCGGCCAGGAAAAAAATGGAAGAGTGGATAATCGGAATCAGGAAAGATTTTTTAGAGGGCAGAGAAACTCATTCTTCTTTGGAAAAAAAATTAGAACTACTGGAAAGAATAAGCCAAACCCTGAAACTCCTGAAGGGGACCAACGCTAATTTGCGCTTGGCATTGGAAAATCTCCTCCTCTCTTTCTATGAAAAATAAAAATTACGTTCCATGAAACCAAAAGGATCTTTTGTGAAAAAAAACCAGAGACCAAAAGCTAGTCAGAGAAAAAAAATAAACTTCCTAAAAATAATTTATTGGTTTCTTATTCTAATTTTTTTTATTAGCTGCGTTTTTGTTTTTTTCTTTTCCGGTTTTTTAAAGATTACCAAAATAGAATTTTCCGGAACGCAAAAAACCGATTCTCAGCGGCTACGGGAAGAGTTAAATGATTTTCTTTCTGGCCGGTATTTGGGCTTGATTCCAAAAAACAACTGGTTACTGATTCGGGAAAATACTCTCAATCAAGTTCTCTCGGAAAAATTCAAGCTGGTAGAAAAAATATCTGTTCAAAGAATTTTTCCGGACCAGCTAAGGATCAGGGTAACAGAAGTTGAGCCTTGGGTTTTTTTGGAAAATGTGGGCGGCCGCTTCATCTTGGATAGTCGCGGTCAGGCCTATCCGGAAGACTTTTTTGCCGCGAGCGGTTTTCAGCCCGAAACCCTTCCAGTTTTAAAAGAAGAGGAAGCGAACTCAGTGGCTCTTTTTAACCAGCCCTCGGGCTTGGATTATCTGAAATTTATTTTTGAACTCAAAAAGGATCTGGAAATCTTTCTCGACATTAAAGTAAGGAACCAGATGATCACTTCCCGATTAGTTTCCGGAGACGTTTTCTTTGAAACGGAAGAGGGCTGGAAGATTTTTTTTAACCAGCAGGTAGCGGAAGAAAAAAGCGTGGAAATGCTTAAGACGGTTCTGGAAAATAAAATCAAAGAGGAAGAAAGGAAAAACTTGGAATATATAGATTTAAGGATTGACAATAAAGTCTTTTATAAACTAAAAATTTTGCCGGAAGAAAATCCGAAAGAAGAAGACGAGAAAAAACTCGAAAACGCTCCGGTCGAACCGTCTAAGAAAAAAGATAAAAATCAGGCTTAAAAACTATTGGCCCGAGCCGCTTCTTCAGGGGAGATATTAAATAGAAGAATAGAGGTGCCGACCTGATAATCCGGCTTTCGACCCATGAGCCAGCGATAACTTTCTTGGTCTGGCTTATTTTTTTCATGAAAACTTTCTTGGAGAAAAAGAACCGAGATGGCGTGCCAGCCCGGCTCCACTGGCCTTTTGTTTCTCCAAAGGGGAAGATAAGCATCTTTCAAATAGTAATTCAAGTCGGCAATTCCAAAATAGTCAACTTGGATTTTTTTAATCTCCGGATGTTGAGTCAAGAAGGATCTTAACCGGCCTAGGTCTTGGCCCCAATCTGCGTTGGAATCGGTAACTAAGTGGTAGCCGTTTTTCGGCCCGCCGGCCAATTGATTGAAGTAGGAAAGGTAATAGGGAAAAGAAAAAATCGTTTCTAAAATCAGCCAGACCAGCGCGGAAAAAATGATTAGGGAAAAAGTAATTTGAAGATTTTTATCAGTTTTTTTCTTAAGCAGTTTAAAAAACTGAGAAATTTTTTTGGCGATTAGAATATAAATAAAAGGAAGAATGGGAAATAGGTGTCGCAAGCCGATATTTAGGCGCCCGGTAATACTGGTCAAAGAGTATAAAAAGATGAAAACCAGCATGGAAAATTCAGCCGGACTGGTTCTCACGTAAGCCAAAAAATTATTCAGGCTTTTTTTGAAAAGATTATCTGAGGAGATCCTAAATTTTTTACCCAACTGCCAAAAAGAAAAAGACAAAGAAAAGAGAAGTAGAAAGATTAGTGGTAAGGGCTCTTTAATCAAGAAAACAACGGGAAAGTAGGAAAAAAAGCCTCGATAATCAAGTTCACCCAGGAAATAAACAACGTTGCCACCAGCCACTCTTTGAAAAACCCGGAGGACTCCAAACAGATATTCAGCCAGGGGAGCAAGAATGGGATTTTCGTTGAGGCGGGAAAGACCGTCGACTAGAAATTGATTCAAAGCTTGATTTTTAACTTGGTTAGGATGGAAATAATAGGTCATAATTTCAGGAAGCTTCTCGGTGGGCATGGCAAAAGAATTTAGGTAATAAACCAGCCAGACAAGCAACAAAGAAAAGCCCAGAGCCAGCAAACCCTTTCCTAGGTAACCCCCAAGAAGCTTGATTTTTTCTTTCATTTTTTTGCTGCCAGCTTGCGAAGTATTTTTTAACAGAGGATAGAGAAAAAGCATAAGAGCGAGAACGGGAAAAAGAATAACTGAGGAAAATTTCGCGAGTTGGAGTAAACCCAGAAAAAACCCTCCCCAGAAAACATTTTTCCAGGAAGGATTTTTTAAAAAGCGGATAAAATAATAAAGAGAAAAAGTGACAAACGCAGCGATTCCCAAATCGGTAGTGACATAATGGTTGTGTCCCAGAAAATTGGGATCAAAGGCGTAAAGGATCAAAGCAATAAGACCAGCCGTCAAACCGGCGATCTCTCGAGCCCAAAAAAAGATAAAAATTCCTAAAACTAAAGCTAGGAAAATAATCGACAAACGAGACCAAAAAACAATTGTTTCAGGATTATTGCCGGCTTGATAGAGAAAATATCTTCCGGCGTTCCATTGCGCGTCGTTGGGATTTTCTTCCCAGAAGGAAGAGCTTTCAGTTGGGAAATTTAAATTAAGAAACAGAAGTGGAAAAGCGGCTAAATCCTTGATTAAGGGAGGGTGTTCCGGATTGAGGCGTAAATCATGCTTAGTGAGATAACTATAGCCCGCTGGAATGTGGGCAATTTCATCATAAATCGGACTATCCTGACGGGCGTTAATCAGTGAAACCATTAAGATAAAAAATAGAATCAGGACAATTAAACCAAGATAATTTTTTTTGAGAAATTTTTCCATCGTATGAAAATTACTTTAAGACATAAAAATTTGAATTAAGGGAATTTTTTATTTCTTTTAGGGAGAGTTGGGGAAATTTTTGCATCAGGGCTGAAAAAAATTCTGGATTTTTTTCCGTGGAAATCACTATTAGGTTTTTTGGATCCCGGGGGCTTATTTTGTCTAGTTCATGGGGATAGAGGTATCGGGTATTGGCTGAATCAGGGTTAAAAATATAAATCGGGAGCCTGGCTAGAGTGTTGTAGCCGGTAATAATGAATTTTTCTTTTGCTTCCGGCAGCGTTTTCAGATAGCGGGAAATATCCGTTAAATTTTTATTAAAGGAGTTTGCAACTTCAACCTTTCGCGCCCAAAAATAATGATACTTAAGAGTATTAAAAACCCCGATTCCTAAAAGCGTGAAAATAATTAAAAAAGAAACGGACTTTCTAAAGAAAATCCCGTGTTTTTTGGATTTCTCAATTAAAAAATTAAAAGTTAAAACGCTGAAAATAAAAACCACCGGCAAGGTACCAATGGAGCGCAAAGCGTGAGGTAGACCCTCGCTGGTTAAAAATTCGGGAGCCAACATAATAAAAAACCAAAGAAAAAGAAGAGTATATTTTCCTAGTTCCTCGTCTCGGATTTTTTCCTTTATTCTGAGATACAGTTTTTTCAATAGGGTCCCAAAAGCAATAATTATCCCAAAGAGAAAGGCAATTCCAGTCACAGGATCAAGAAGTGGATAGGGAGGGTAATTATGTCTCCAATTTTGGTCTCCCCAAAAATTGTATTTTTGCAAGCTCAAAGAAAAGCTTCTGAGGAAGGTTCCCAAAAAATTTCCCTGGTTTACTTTGGGAGAAAAAATCGAAAGTGAATCAGAGCGGGACTCAAAATATTGAGGGTGAGCAAAAAAGGTATAAAACATGGGTAAAGCGATAAAGAGAGCGCACAAATTGAAAATTAAGGCTCCTTTCCAGAATTGTTTGAAAAAATTCTTTTGAAAATAAAGAAGAAAGAGAAAAAGGAGAATTAAAATAAGAGGAGAAATCCGCCAGGCAATGTAGGTGTGAATGCCTAAGCCAAAGAATATGCCTCCCAGGATAAAATCAATTTTTTTTCGGCTTTCCAAGCCCCGAAAAAGAAAATAAAAAGAAAAAACCAGAACAAAGGGAAGCATATTGGCTCGAAAAGAAATCCGGCCGAAATTTATGGACCAAAAGGAGGTGGCCACTAGAAAAGCTCCAATTAGAGCTAAGTGGTTGTTCTTAAATAACTGCTTAACAAGAAGAAAAACACCCCAGATAGTGAGGGTGCTAAAAAGAATGGCGGGTAGCTTTAGAGTCAGAGTGTTGATACCAAAAAGCTTAAAACAAAGAGCAATCAGGTTTATAAACAGCCCTTCGCGACCCTGATTGGAGGGGTAAAACCATTGATAGTTTCCAGCTTGGTTAGCTCGAATCGCATCCTCTCCGTTTATAGCTTCGTCAGGATAGATTCCCGGAGGGACATTTTCAAGATTGTAAACTCTTAAGCATAAACCGAAAAATAGAATTAAGAACAATAATAAGTAAACTAGTCTTTCCTCTTTTTTCATTTTATTTTTATATTATCTCCTCGTCGACTAAATTATAGCATAAATTAGCTCCGATATCCACAGGAAAAAAGGGGATTAAGAGAATTAATTAATTTGTGCTATAATAAAATAATTAAAAACAGTAAGGATATTAGTTTTTGCGCTAAAATCATAATCCATAAAATATTGGCCTATGTCTAATCTTGAACCTATCAACAAAGCAGATCTTGATCTTGAGAATAAGTTTGTCGAAAAAAAACCAGAAAAAACTAATCAAGAAAATTCTCCAGAAAATCAGAATCTCCAGGAGCCGATACTCAAGAAGTCGGAAACTTTTTCTGAACACAAAGAGATTTCCAAGGAAAAGAAGGATGCTGTTTATTCCAAGATACTTTCCCAAATCAGTTCCTATAAACCGGCGGACACGCATAATCTTCTCGGAGATGCCGAAATCATAGCGGCGGAACAAGCGGTCGAAGGAAAAATAAATGGTTTAGTGAATCTAGCCAAAGAAAAAGGAGTACTCTACGCGGTCAAAGTTGCCAGAAAGGTTGAAGATAACTATGTCTTAGATGAATTACATGACCGCCTCGCCTTTGTTTTCTACGAGGCTTTGGTTAAAGAGGGTCTAATTAAAGAAGTTTAAATTGATTATGCCTTTTTCTCTCAATTTAATTTTTGCTCTGCTGGTTATTCTTTTTGGCTTTGCGACCTTGATTAGTGGTCTGATTTTACTTTGGAAGAATTTTTTTATTTTTCGAACCAACATCAATCGTTCTCTGAATATGGATTTAGAAGTCATTCGGGTTTCTAAGGCTAATCCGCCAAAAGAGGGGCAATCGGAAAAACAGGAAGCTTGGAAAGAAGAGCTTGGCGCCATGGAACAGCTTCTCACCTCTCTTTCCAGTTCTAAATTTAACGAAAAGTTGGGATTTTGGAAAAAATTACTTTATGGTTTACCCCAGCTTTCTTTAGAAATCGCGAATTCTTCAAAAGATGAAGAAATCGTTTTTTTTGTCGCGATGCCAAAAAAATTTAGGGAATCAATTGAAAAGCAAATTCACAGCTTCTTTCCCAACGCTTCGCTGGAACCCTCCTCAGATTTTAATATTTTTTATCCGGGCAGCATTACCCGGGCGGCGGTCTTGAAGCTGCGTCGGAAAAATATTTTCCCCATAAAAACTTATGAGAATCAGGAAGTGGATCCTCTCAATGCTTTGATTAATGCTTTTGGAAAATTAAATACAATTGAAGAGGGGGCAGCCATCCAGTTGGTTCTGCGCCCGGCTCAAGGCGGTTGGAGGTCAGCTGGAAGAAAGGTAGCGAGAGAAATGCAACAGGGAAAAAGACTTAGCCAAGTTCACTCCGAATCTTTTTTAGGGAAAGCCGGAAAAGAAGCAGGAGATATTTTTTACGATACGGTTGTAAAATCAGGAAAAAATGAAAAAGCCTATTCTGAAGCTAAAACAATCCAGCTTTCTCCAGAGGAACAGGAGCTAGTAAAAATGATCGATCAGAAATCAAGCAAAGCCGGCTTTGAGGTGAATATTCGGCTAGTATCTTCCGCCAAGAATCAGGAAAGATCAGAAGAAATACTTTCCCACATGGAAAACGCCTTTTCCCAATATGAGAATTCTGACTTGAATTGTTTTCAAGTGGCAAAAAGGATTGATCAGCAAGAAATTGCCTTTGATTTCATTTTTAGAAATTTTGTTCCCAGTCAGGCGATGGTTCTGAATGTTGAGGAAATCGCCAGTATTTTTCACTTGCCTATTTCGGTAACAGAAGGACCGAAAATAAAATGGCTTAAATCAAATTCGGCGGCGCCACCGGTAGATATGCCAAAAGAAGGCTTGGACATAGGTTTTAATGAATATCGGGGCATTAAGACCGCTATTCGTTTGACTGACAATGATCGTCGTCGCCATCTCTACACAATTGGTCAAACAGGAACTGGAAAGTCTACCATGCTTCAGGAAATGGCCAAGCAAGATGCGAAAGAGGGAAGAGGATTTTGTTTCATAGATCCTCATGGTCAGGCCATTGAGGATATATTAGAATCGATTCCCAAAAAAAGAGCCGAGGATGTAATTGTTTTTGACCCAGCAGACACAGAACGTCCGTTTGGATTGAATATGCTGGAATACGATCAAAATCATCCTGAGCAAAAAACCTTTGTCATCAATGAGATGATTGGAATTTTCGATCAACTCTATGACCTTAAAGCCACGGGAGGTCCTATGTTTGAACAGTATATGCGCAACGCCATGTTGCTTATCATGGAGGATCCGGGAACTGGTTCTACTTTATTGGAAATTTCTAAGGTTCTCTCGGATGAAAAATTCCGAGCTATGAAAATTTCCCGTTGCAAAAATCCAGTCGTCATTGACTTTTGGACCAAGGAGGCAGAAAAAGCCGGTGGAGAAGCCGCTTTGGCGAATATGGTTCCCTATATCACTTCCAAGCTTACGACTTTTGTTGCCAATGACATGATGCGTCCAATTATCGCTCAACAGGAAAGTACTATTAAATTTCGGGAGATTATGGACGAAAAGAAAATTTTACTAGTCAACTTATCTAAAGGAAAAATTGGAGAAATCAACGCCCGACTTTTAGGTATGGTGGTCGTTGGTAAAATTTTAATGGCAGCCCTCTCTCGGGTGGATGTGCCCGAAGAGCAAAGAGTAGACTTTTATCTCTATATGGACGAGTTTCAAAATGTAACAACTAATTCGATCGCTCAAATTCTTTCGGAAGCCAGAAAATATAAATTAGGCCTGAACTTAGCGCATCAGTTTATTGCTCAACTAAAAGAAGAAATTTCTAAGGCGGTTTTTGGCAATGTTGGTTCCATGGTTTTTTATCGAGTTGGTCCGGAAGACGCGGAATTTCTAGAAAAGCAGGTGGAACCAGTCTTTTCCCGTAACGATTTGGTTAACGTGGATAATTACAAATCTTTTGCAAAAATTCTGATTAACGGAATCTTGTCCAAGCCTTTTAATATGCAGGGCTATCCGCCAACTAAAGGCAGTCCAGAAATCGCCCAAGCGCTTAAAGAGCTTTCTCGGCTTAAATACGGACGGGACAAGGAAATGGTAAATCGGGAAATCTTGGAGCGGATCAAGATAACTTAGGATAAATAAAAAACTTCAGCTATAGGAACGAGTTGAAGTTTTTAATTTACTGAAAAAAACCGAATGGAACTTTGGTCCAAAAGATAAACCAAGGACTCTTCTTGGTTAAGAGTAAAATCTTCCATTTGGGAAATGTCCGGATGATAATATTGAGCGAGAATTCTTCCTTCTGGATCCAGTTTTACAATTCGGGAATTAGTTTTATCCAGAATCCAGAGAAACTGTCTTTCAATCCTAGAGAAAACCCTAAAAGGTCTAATTTTTGTGGCAGTTTCTTCCAGTTGAAAATTCTCTCTTTTGCCCCGGAAAAATTTTAGAAGATTTTCCGGATCAGCCAAAAAAAGATTTTCATTCAGGGCTATTCCGGAGGCTTGGGAAATATTTGTTTCGTCCTTTTTCCAGTTTATTTTTTCTCCAAAACCACCCTCGGCTCGCGGATAACGGTAAATTTGGTTGTTAGCCGTATCAACCAAATAGAGGTAAGTTAAATAAGTTCCGGCTAAAGAAATTTCCGCTTGGGCTGGGATCTCAAGCGTATTGTTTAGGAATTTTTTAGAATTAGGACTGAAAGTTAAAGCTTGTTTCTCTTCGCTGATTAAAATTAGCAAATCTAAATCTTCCATTCCAGAAACTACTTTAATTTTTCCAAAGGATTCTGGAAAGGAAAATTCTTCCTGGCTTTCTACATCAAAGACGCTGGATGAGGAAAGGGCTAGAATTTTTCCGTTGAGACTTTCCAACTTAAGAAGATTTTTTTGAGAACTAAAAATTGGGTTCAAGTTTTCTACTCGGATTACGTTTTTATCTTGGGCCAGAGTGATTTCCTGAGAAGCGACTTCCAGTACCGGATTTTGATCTTTTTTAGAGGAAATATTTTTTTGGATTTTGACAAGGAAAAAGGGAACGACAAAGATCAAAATAAGCGCCAAAAAAGAATAAATTTTTTGCTTAAAACCAAGATTAAGAAAAAGGTTTTTAGCCGCAGTGAAACTAGGAAAAATTTTTATTTTTCTTTTTGCGACTGGAATTGAAACAGAAAGATTTTTTAAAGAATCTGAGTTATCTGTTTGAGACCCTTTTTCTCCTTCGACCTTCTTAAAATTAAAAAAATCAAGAATTTTGTGCAAAATCCAGAGAGTGCTCTTTTTCAAAACGGCTATTATTCCTAGAAAAAAATTACCGAGAAGCTTTAGAAAATTGAAAGATTTATCTTTTAGATTTTTATTCCTAATCCAGCTAACTAAAAGAGATATTTTTTCTGGAATTCTTTCTCTGAATATTTTTTTCAGGAAACCGAAAAAGGAGCGAATTTTTTCCTTAGTAATAACTAAGGAAAAAGGGGAAGAAGTTTTAATCTTAGCTTTCAATTGTTCCTCAGATTCTTTGATATAAATATGTCCTATTTTTTGGGAATCTTCCGGAAGATTGTTTTCCGCTTGAGGGATTTTTTTAGGAGAGGAAATTTTTTGAGAAAAAGTAGAGCCACTGAAGGCGTTAAAGGCTCTAAGTTTTTTTACTGGCGGCGAAACAATTTCCTTTCTTTCTTTAATATCCACAAGTAAGGCTCCAGCTAGGGAAAACTCATTAACCATAACGGTTTTCATAAACTGTATGAAGTTTTTCTCGGAAAGGCTCAGGGCGCTTTTCTTAATCTCTTCCGGACTCAAGATCTGAAAAATATTATTAGTAACAATAATCAGTTTGTCGTCATTTTCTAATCTTCCACTGGAAAGATTGAGAAAGGTTTTCAGTGGATTGATTTCCTCGTCGCTTGGAGATAGGCCTTCACCTAAGTTGGTTAAGTAGCCTTTTCTTAAAAGCAGGGCGGAAATCTTTCCTGTTTGAGTGAGATGGAGGTTTTGTCTCTCAATGACGGCGCACAGGACATTTATTTTTCCAATCCAGTTTATATTTTCATATTCCGCCAATTTAGCTAAAGCCAAATTAGCCCTATGAATCGCCGCTTCGAAACTTTCAATGGACCCTCTTTTGGGTCGAGAAAAATACTCTTTTTTAATAACGGAGATAAGATAATTGACGATGTAAGAAGAATCCTCTGAATTATCAGTAATTTCAAAAATACCCAAAACAGTTCCCAAATCTTTTTGGGCTATATTTTCTGGCTCTTGAACGAAAACTTCCAAAAAAGGGCGGTCTTCCTTGTCGTGGCAAATTAAAAGTTCTTCAAAAAAAGGCTCAATTTGAGAAATATTTTTTTCTAATTTTTTCTTAAGCATAACGCGATTCAACTTATTCTAATTTTTTGCGAAATTATTTTCCAAAATTTTTTTAGATTGATATTTTTTGTAGAGAAACAACAAAGCGAGGAAAATTACTACCGTAAGGGAGATTATTATTCCAGCGTATTTTATATAAGCATTAGTTTTTTCAAAAGCGTAACCAAAAAAATATCCTATGAGCGTCAAAATTCCACTCCACGCCATTCCTCCGACCAAAGTAGCGAGAAAAAAACTTTTTAAATTCATTCTTAATGTTCCGGCCAAAATAAAAGTTATTCCACAAAGCCCGGTAGTTGATTTTACGGAAAATATAATTTTCTTTCCGTGATTGTTAAAAAGCTTTCTAAGTTTGTTGATGACAGAAGGGCCGATTCTAAAAAACTTTTCAGCTTTAGCGAGGACCTGCAAACCACCAAAATAACCCATCCCGTAAAGAACAAAGTCTCCCAAGAGATCTCCTAAAAGGCTTAAGGCAAAAATCAACCTAACATCAAAAAACCCCAAACTAGCGAGAAAAGATCCGATTAAGGTAATAATTGGACCCTCGACAATCATTAGGATAAAAAGGGAGGGATAGCCAAAAGCTTTTACGTAATAGAGAGCTTGCGGATCGGTAAAATCAAAGGAAGGGAACATATTTTTCTTATTTTACTAGTTTAATTTTAGCATAAAAAGAGGAAATTAGGAAAAATATCTGAATACCGTTTTTGACTAAAATTCATAAAAAAGAGGCTCAAAAATTAAGAAAAATAGATATTTTTTTATTTTAGCTTCAGGCTTTAAGGGTTTACTTTTTGAAAATCTAATATTATACTGAAAAGGGAGAAGCTTGTTTAAAACTCTATCGGGCTGAACTAAAATAAGAATTTCTCTCTCAAGCCTCTTGAGATAAGCCAAGAATTAGCGATTTTTCAATAAGTTCAGAAGAAAGTCGAAACCTGAATAAAGATTAGCTTGTTGAATAGACAGAGGCAAAATTAAGATTAAAGTAAATAAACAAACCCTAATTTATTAATGGATTAAAAAACTAAAGTCAAGAATATGTCTGACATCCTGGAATACATATTTGGATCTAAGGAGAAAACTCGCCTTTTAAGGTTTTTTTTGCAAAATCCTGAACAGGAATATGAACTGGAGGAAATTTGCAGAAGGAACATTCTCAACCGTCTGAAAGCCCGAAAAGAATTGGAGAATTTAAGGAAAATCAAATTTATTTTTAAACGGTCTCGCAAGGGGAAAAAAATCTATTCTCTAAATCAAGAGTTTGTTTTTTATCCAGAACTTAAAAATCTGGTGGCCAAAGACAATGTTCATCCGCAATCGGGAAGTTTAGAAAGAATAAGAAATATTGGCAATGTCAAGCTGGCGGTTATCAGTGGCGCTTTTATCAATTACGCTAAAAGCAAGGCGGACATGATTTTAGTTTGTGATGATACTAGTCGGGCCAAGCTTAAAAATCTGATGAATTGTCTGGAAGCGGAAATCGGAAAAGAAATTGATTTTGTTCTTATGAGTGGGGAGGAATTTAAGTACCGGATCAATATGTTGGACAAATTTATTTTGGATTTTCTTGAAGGTCCGCATGAAGAAATTATTAATAAAATCCCCTGGCTTAAGCGTTTTATTGCCACTAGAAAATAAGATTTTTTTAATGATTAATTTAGGGGAAAAAATAAAAAGTTGGATAAAAGACTTGATTTTACTTCTTAAGTCTTTTTTTGTTCAGGAATTTTTTCAGAATCCGATTGTTGACTGGTTGCTAATCCTTAATTTATTAATAAATTTTGTTAATTGGCTGGTTCTTATTTTTTTTCTTCAACCAGTTGATTTTCCCCTCATTCTTCACTACAATGTCTATTTCGGAGTTGACCTAAAGGGAAATTATACGAAAGCTTTTCTGATTCCCTTGGCGGGTTTTTTACTAACTTTAATTAATTTCTGGCTTTCTTTTTATCTTTACCGAGAAAAAGAAAGAATCGCTAGTTATTTGCTTCTTTTAGCGGCGCTCATGGTCCAAACGAGTCTCCTCATTTATTCTTTAAGTCTCATTATTATCAACTACTAAATGTTTTACTTTCCCGATCCAAAAACTACTCAAAAGAAAGAAAAAAAAATTCAAAGAATCTTAGAAATTCTTCCCGGTTTTTTGACCTGGATGACCTTCATTGGAATGATTATTTTTTCCTTTTTTCTGCCTGTTTATGTCGCAATTTTTGTGATAATCTTTGATGTTTACTGGATCTTTCGGACAGTGTTTATCGCTTCCTATTCGATTAGTGGTTATCAAAAACTTAAGAAGGGAAAGCAAATTGATTGGCTGGAAAGATGCCAAAACATAAATCAACCCTCAGTTTTCAGAAAAACCATCGCTTCAAGAATAGAAAAAATGAGAGAAAGTCTTCAAGAAAAGTCTTTATTTAAAAGGGGAGAAATCAGCGTCCTTAAAAAGGAAATTTTTAGTCAGGAAAAATACTTGAAAGAAGTAGAAAATTTAGAAAGAATCCATGACAAGATTTTAGATTGGAGAAAAATTGTTCATGTCGTAATGTTGCCTACAGCCAATGAACCTCAGGAAGTGATTGAACCAGCCATTCAATCAATTACTGACTCAAATTTTCCCAAAGAGCAAATTATTGTTCTTTTAGCAACGGAGGAAAGAGAAACTGAGAAAAAAAGACTTTCCAAAGTTCGATATCTAAAAAATAAATTTCAAGGACACTTTCGCGATTTTATCGTTACTACCCACATAGTCAAGGATGACGAAATCAAGGCTAAAGGTTCCAATGCGACTTTTGCTGCTCGAGAACTGGAAAAATACCTGCAAGAAAAAAAAATCGATTTTAAAAAGGTAGTTTTTTCTAATTTTGATTGCGACAGTGTTGTTCATCCTCAATATTTTGCTGCTCTGACTTATAACTATATCACTGATCCAGAAAGACTCAAGCGTAGCTACCAACCTCTACCGATGTATCATAACAATCTCTGGGACACCAATGCTTTCGTCCGGGTAATTGTTACTAGTTCTAGTTTCTGGCACATTTTTCAAAGCACGCGTTCTGAAGGCATGGTAACCTTTTCTTCCCATAGCGAGCCCTTTGATACTCTCTCTCGGGTGGGTTTCTGGCCTAAAAATATGATTAGTGAAGACTCAATTATCTACTGGAAATGTTTTTCTTATTACAATGGGGACTACAAAGTTAAACCCATTTATCTACCTATTTCTTTAGATGCGGTTCTAGCGGAGACTTATTGGAAAACTATCATAAATCAATATAAACAAAAAAGGCGCTGGGCTTACGGAATTGAAAATTTTCCGGTTATTCTGCGGGCCATTTTTCCTAATAAAAAAATCGGTTTAGGTAAAAAACTTAAAGTTGCCTTTGAAATGTTGGAAGGGCATCATTCTTGGGCAACCGCTCCTTTTATTCTAGCCATTTTAGGTTGGCTGCCTTTGATCTTTGGGGGCGAACAATTTAATCAAAGCGTTTTAGCTCACAATCTGCCCTTGGTTACTCGTTGGCTGATGAACTTGGCTATGTTAGGCTTGATAATTTCTATGTCATTAAGCTTTCTACTTATGCCACCCCGGCCCCCGAAATATCCAAAATGGAAAAATATTTATATGCTTCTTCAGTGGGTTTTAGTTCCGGTAATCGCTCCTTTTTTAGGGGCTATGCCGGCCATTGATTCACAAACTCGAATTTTACTTGGGAAGTATTTTGGAGAGTTTTGGGTAACTGAAAAAATGAGAAAATAATGGAAAAGTTTATTTTTCCCTTTTTGCTTTCTTTTATTTTAACCATTCTTTTTATTTTTTTTCTTATTCCTTTGGCGGGTAAGTTCCATTGGCCGGAAAGAAAAGGAAGAAGGCATTTTCCGGAAAGAAAAAAAACCCTGCGAATTGGCGGACTGGCAATTATTCTAGCCTTTTTTTTAACTGTCCTCTTTGATCGGAATTTATTTTTATCCTGGGAGATAAAAGGTCTCTTACTAACTTCAGGATTAATTTTAATTTTTGGAATCTGGGATGACTTAAAAGAGCTTTCCTGGAAAACTCAATTATTCTTTCAGATTTCAATCACTCTTTTAATTTTCTTCTGGGGAATCAGAATTGAATATTTGACTAATCCGCTTTCTCAAGAGATTATTAATTTTTCTTCAAATTTAGAGATGGGAATCTCTTTTTTTCTGGTTCTCTTTTGGATTTTAATTTTAGTGAATTCTCTAAACTGGCTGGATGGAATTGACGGACTTTCCGGAGGAACAGCGCTTATCGTAGCTGCTACAATTTTTATTTTGAGCCTGAAACCAGAAGTTAACCAACCACCCGTGGCGATTTTAGCA
This sequence comes from uncultured Bdellovibrionales bacterium, assembly GCA_964630615.1. Lineage (GTDB taxonomy): Bacteria > Patescibacteriota > Minisyncoccia > Moranbacterales > UBA2206 > CAZVVG01. The sequence goes on along the minus strand of CAZVVG010000004.1, from coordinate 19,616 downwards.
GCGGCTCTAGTTGGAGGAATTCTTGGTTTTCTCTTGTTTAATTTTTATCCAGCCAAAATTTTGGCGGGCACCTCCGGTGCAATGTTTTTTGGTTTTTCCTTGTCTGTTTTAGCGATTTTCTCAGGAACTAAAGTGGCGACGGCGATTTTAGTGCTTTTTTTACCTCTGGCTGATTTTCTGTGGGTGATTAGGGAACGTTTTCGAGAAAAAAAATCCATCTTTCAAGCCGATCAAAGGCATCTTCATTACAAACTATTGGAGCTAGGTTGGTCTCCCAGAAAAATAAATTTATTATTTTTTTCCGTTTCTTTAGCTTTGGCTGTTATTGCTCTTAATACTCGGGCCTTGGGCAAAAGTATAGCTTTTATTATCTTTGGCTCATTGATGATAGTATTTTTGTTCTTTATCCGAAAAAAAACCGATTAATTATTTTTCAATAAATAGCAAAATTATGTTTAAAAGAAATTTAATTTTTTTATTAAGCCTGATCTTTATTCTTTCGTTTTTCTTCTTTTTTTCTTCCAGGATTAAAAATCTTTCTCAGGAAAAAAAATCCCCATTACCCTCTCCTTATTCGCTAGAAAAAAAAGAGAGCCTCTTGCCTCAAAAGAAGATTATTAAGTTAAAAATTGGGGAAAATATTTTTCAAACAGAGATTGCTAATACTGAAAAAGAGAGGCGTCAAGGACTTTCCGGAAGAGAGAATCTTTGTGACAAATGCGCCATGCTTTTTATTTTTGAGGAAAAAGGAAAACACTCCTTTTGGATGAAAGAAATGAAATTTGATTTGGATATTATCTGGATCAGAGGAGAAGAAGTCGTTTTTATAGCTCAAGAAGTTTCCTGGAGAGAGGGTTTGAAAACCATAACCTCCGATCAAGAGGCAGATAAAGTTTTGGAAATAAATTCGGGATTTGCCAAAAAATTAGGAATTAGAGTCGGTGATCGAGTAGAATTTAATTTCTAAAAGCTTAGGAATTTTTAACGAAAAGTAAAACCCCCTTTCGGGGGTTTTACTGAATATTTAAGAAGTAATAAGATACTTACTAACTAAACAAAGAACAGTAGAATTTTTATTTTCTTAAAATCAAGAATTAGGTTAAGGAGGAGACTCTGACTGCGTATTTATGCAGATTGTTAAGCTGTTTTTCATTCAGATTCTTTGAATGGGAAATTGCGTCTTGAATGAGGCTTTTAGAAAATTCTACTGAATCTCCTGGATGCAAGCTTACTTTTTTTGAGACATTCTTCTGAAGATAGTCTTCAACGTAGATCTTATGTTCTGGAGTGAGAGAAGAATCAGGATTTTTCTCCAGATAGTTCGCTAGCGCTCGGCGAGCTAAGTGAGTGCGACCCTCACCCTTAACGGCGGACTCAATGAAAGAGCTGGATGTTTCCTGGCTGGAGGCAACAGTTTCGGTTTTCTTTTCAGCTGTTTCCGATTTAGTGTTTTGCTCTTTATCGAGAACGATAGCCTCTTCCTTATCATTGACCGTTTTTTTCTCGGCTTGTTCCTGCTTTTCCGTTATCACTGGAGCTTCAGTTCTCTTAGAATAGGAATAGATTCCCGCGGCAATCGCTAAAACAATTAAAACACTAATCAAAATTCTTAGATTATCTTGAATCCATTTCCCCACCTTTCCCCCTTTTTCTTCGTAATTTTCTTCCATAGTTTTCACCTTCCTTTCTACTTCTTCCTTTATTTCTTTGTTAAATCTCTTGATGACAAGATGCAACAAAGAAAGGGATTTTTAATTATTAAAGTGCTTGCGTTGAAGCGATTTGGCTAAGAGAATTAGATCCTGCTTAGCAACCCCGGCTTTAAAAGAAACCGGGTATCGACCATCATTTCTTCCTTTTTTAAATTCTATCAGAGCCAAAAAGAGAGTCAACTAGACAAGGAGGGAAAATTGATTTCTAATAATATCTGAAAAAATTAATTAAGTTTCGATTAAAAATAACTAAAATAGTTAGTGCCCGAGAGAGAGCAGGCTTTTTGCGGATAATCAATTTTAATTTGAATTTTTCTATATAAGAATTTTATTAAATTAAAAAATAAAAAATCCGAAAAACAAAATTTTTGCCTGTGGATAACTTTTTTCTCTTGCAAATAAAAATAAATGTTGTATAATTTAGTTAAAGAAAACGGTTTGAAAAATTTTCATCCGGTTTCAAAAAAAATAAGGTCGAAAACAAAAATTAAATATAAAATCGGAGTCAAATAACTTCGAAAAAAACAAAAATAGAAAGGATGGTGACTAAAATGGCAAAGAAAAAGAAAGTAGCAAAGAAGAAGAAGGTAGCAAAGAAGAAAAGAAGATAATCTTTTTTGAAATCTTTTAATTGTTTTATTCTCAGTTTTCATGAAAATAAAACAAGAATAATAGCAATTTTGATTAACAGATCAAATGCTGAAAACGTAAAAACCCTTTTTGGGGGTTTTTACGTTTTTGCGGCTTTTGTCAAAAATGTAAGATAGGAATAAAATAAAAAAGACCCTTAAAAAAACCTAAAAAGAATTATCAAAGAATAGCTTTATAAGAGAACAAGAACCTTTACTTGTTCTAATCTAAAAAATAAGAAATATCCGTGAAAAAGGAAATTTTAATTAAAAATCAAAAAATTTGTTATACCTTAAAAAAGAATTCAAAATCGCGGTATTTAAGTCTGAAAATTTGGGATATCGGAGATTTAATAGTTCAGGTTCCTAAAACTGTTATTTTCCCTGAAATTATTGTGGAAAATTTCATTCAAAAGAAGGCAACTTGGATTCTGAAAAAATTAAGTCATCAGAAAATTTTTAGGAATAAATATTTTCCCAAAGAGAGCGATAAAAATTTCTCAACTTATCGAGAAACCGCACGCTCCCTAGTTAAAAAACGGATAGATTTTTTTAATAAATTTTATAATTTTACCATTAAAAGAATTACCATCCGTAACCAAAGGACTCGTTGGGGCAGTTGCTCTCAAAAAGGGAATCTCAATTTTAATTACCGACTTGCCTTATTGCCAGCCGAGATTGTTGATTATATCGTCGTACACGAGCTGTGCCATCTAAAAGAATTTAATCATTCCGAAGAATTTTGGAAAATGGTTGAAAAAACTATTCCGGCATATCGGGAAATTAGAAAAAAAATCAGGTAATTTCTGGAAATCAATTTTTAAGCCTATTCTTTTTTAACTTTTTGAATTATTTCTGCTCTTCTCTGACCTTAAAGAATTTTTACCCAGAGAATGACGGGAGAAACGGGAAGCGCTCAACTAAGGAAAATATTTTTTAAAAATTATCAAATGCTTGGAATTGCAAAAAATGAATTAAAAATCCTGAAAAAAATAAATACTCCCAAAAAAATTCAGGATTTTATTGAAAAAATTAAAATTAATTTCGAAAGAGAAAGTGAAACTTGTTTTTCACCCATGTCGGTTTTGGAAAAAAAGGTTTGTCATTGCGTGGAGGCGGCCATTTTAGCAGCTTTGGCCTTGCGGGTGAATGGCTGGCCTCCGCTAGTTCTTGATCTAACTGCGAATCAGAAAGATTTTGATCACGTTATCGCGATTTTCCAGCAATATGGAAAATGGGGGGCAATTTCGAAAAGCAACCATGCTGTTTTGCGTTATCGGGAACCGATTTATCGCTCTCCCAGGGAGTTGGTAATGAGCTACTTTCACGAATATTTTGACGATCAGGGCCGAAAAAATTTAAGAAGCTTTTCCCTGCCTGTCAATCTGAGTCGCTTTGATAAGCAAGGTTGGATGATAACCAAAAAAGAATTAGACTATATTGTTGAATATTTAGCGGACGTTAAACACTTCCCAATTTTAAATCGGAAACAAATTAGTAATTTAAGAAAGGCGGATGAAATTGAAATTAAAGCGGGAAAAATAGTTAAATGGAAATAAGAAGTTTTTTAATACTCGAATCCAATTATGGCAAAAACCTTGTTTAAATTATTATTGATTTTATTCTTTTTAATCAGTCTTTTCTATGTGGGTTTTTTAATTGCAGATAAAACAAAAATTAAGGAAAAAAATAATTCTTTAAAAAACTTTTTTGAGCCAAAGCCGTGCCAGGAACCTTTCCGATATTCTTTAGGAAGCATCAGCCAGGAATTTAATCTTTCAAAAACCGATTTAAAAGAAGTAGCCTTAGAGGCGGAAAATGTTTGGGAAAAGGCTTCAGGCAGAAATCTTTTTATTTATGACGAAACTGCTTCCTTTAAAGTTAATTTAATTTTTGACGAAAGACAATTGCAAACCTTAGAATCCGAAAAACTTGAAGAAGGCCTAAAGAATCTAGAGGAAGAACTCTCCGAACTTATGAAAAAATCCGATTCCTTAGGCGGAACTTATAGCACAAAACTGGCCGAGTATAAGGCTTCAGTTTCCGTTTATAAAAAAAGACTGGAAAAATATAACAAAAAAGTTAATTCCTGGAACGAACAGGGAGGAGCACCAGCGGATGAGTACGAAGACCTGGAAAAAGAGAAGACCAGGCTTAAGGAAATGGCGCTTGAGTTAGAGAAGCAAAGAAAAGTGGTCAATGAGTTAGCCCGTCAGGCAAACCAAATGGCGCAAAAGGGTAATCAAATGGTCAACGAATATAACCGGGGTATTCAAACGTATAAAAGTAAATACGGAAGTATGCGGGAGTTTGAGAAAGGAGTTTTTGACGGAAAAGAAATTAATATCTATCAGTATAAGGAAATAGATGATTTACGCCTAACCCTTATTCATGAATTCGGCCATGCTCTCAATATTGGACATGTGGAAAATTCCCAGTCAATGATGTATTACCTATTAGGTGAACAAGAAATGGAGAATCCTTCTTTGACCAAAGAAGATTGGGAGGCCTTACAAACCGTGTGCCAGCTCTGATTAAAGTTCGGCCCTCACCACTCTATTTTTTCCGGCTAAATCCTTAAAGAAAACTAAGTGGCCGTCCGAAAAATTTTCTTGAAAAATTTTTTCTAACGGATTTTTTTGTTCTGGACTGAATTCTAAAAAAACCAATATTTTCAACAAAGAATTTTTTTTCTTAATTTTCTTGATTTGCTCGAGAAGTTTTAGATAATGACTCAAGCCGCGCTTGGAGCTAAGAAGGGCTTCTCTCGGCTCAAAAATTCTTACTTCTGGAGAAGAGGATTGATAAATTTTTTTGGAAAGGTATGGAAGATTGGCCGTGAGAACTAGCCAAGAGGACGAAGGCAGGGTGTTTAAGCCAAAGCTTTTTTTAAAGAGGGGATCCAAAAGATTACCCTGGAAAAATTTAATTTTTTTTCCGACTTTGTTTTTTCTAGCGTTTTCTTTAGCTAAACGCAAAGCTCCGGCCGATAAATCAGATCCGAAAAACTTAAATTTCCAAGATTGTTTTTTCAAATTGCCAAGGGATTTAACCAGAGAAATTATGATATTCCCGCTTCCGGTTCCGATATCTATTATTAGAATCTTTTTTATTTCCTGGCCCTTTTGATGGATGCTTTTTAACGCCTCTTCAACTAATTTTTCTGTTTCTGGGCGGGGCACGAGAGTTTTGCGGTTAACCTTAAATTTCAGGCCGTAAAATTCTTTTTCTCCTAAAAGGTAGGCTAAGGGTTTTCCTTGTTGGCGTCTTCTGATTTTTGATTTTAAAACCCGGATCTTTTTTTGAGAAAGAATACGATCCGGGTGAGTCAAAATAAATTCCCGCGATTTTTTTACAGTCGCGGAAAGGAGGATCTCAAGGTCAAGATGCTCTATTTGTGAAGCGTATTTTTTTAGAAAAGACTGAATATTCACTCAAAAAAATTAATTTTCTTGTTTTATTTAAGGTTAAGAACGATTCAATTTAAGTCGTTGATCTTCTTCTGCAAGAGCGTGAATTAGGGATTCTAAATTTCCTTCCAGAATGTTCTTGATATTGCTCCAAGATTTTTTAATCCGGTGGTCTGTAACTCGATCTTGGGGAAAATTATAGGTTCTAATTTTTTCACTGCGATCTCCCGTTCCGATTTGGCTGCGTCTGGTTTCGCCAACGGCCTTGTCTCTCTTTTCCTCTTCTAGTTGTAGAAGGCGAGAGCGCAGCACCTTTAGCGCTTTCTCCTTATTTTTTAATTGGGATTTTTCATCCTGGCAAGAAACAATCAAGCCAGTCGGAAGATGAGTAACGCGCACGGCACTTTTGGTCGTATTGACAGATTGGCCACCAGGGCCGGAGGAACAAAAGGTGTCAATCCGCAGGTCTTTGTCTTCAAGCTTAAGATCAACCTCTTCCGCTTCCGGCAAGACCGCCACGGTTGCAGTAGAGGTATGAACACGTCCATTTTTTTCCGTTTCGGGAATTCTTTGCACTCGGTGAACTCCAGATTCATATTTCATTTGGCCGTAGACTCCCAATCCGCTTATTTCAAAGATAACTTCCTTAAAACCTCCGATTCCGATAGTGTGTGAGTTGAGTAGGGCGATTTTCCATCCTTTTTTTTCAGCGAACTTGGCATAAGCTCGAAAGAGCTCAGCAGAAAAAAGAGCGGATTCATCTCCACCGGCTCCTGCTCTAATTTCCACAATGACATTCTTGATGTCATTGGGATCTGGGGGAATGAGCAGAATTTTTAATTTTTTTTCCAGCTTCTCTCGCTGACCGATGAGCTTAGAATTCTCTTCCATGGCCATTTGCTGCATTTCTGCGTCTTCTCCGGAATTGATAATGGCTGCGTTTTCCCGCATCTCTTTTTGAATCTTTTCCAGCTGGGAAATTGTTTCAATTATTTCTAAAAGTTCCGCCTGCCTTTTGCTGAAAGCGGCAATTTTTTTTCTCTCCAAAGAAGCCCCGGGCGAATTTAACTGGTTAACAATTTCTTGATATTCTTTTTTAATGGCTTCAATTTGAGCTTGCATAAAGATTTATTCGTGAATTTACCCTAAGCCTCAGCGGCTTATTGTTTGAATTATAGCTTAAACAAAAGCAATAATCAATCAGACTCTTTAGAAAAAAAAGAAATAGTTTTGAGTTCCAGGTAATTTAACAGAAAAATTACTCCAGGTAAAATAAAAAAATAGGAAACTATTGCCAAGAAATAATCCTCTTTTTCTGATTAAATTGCAAGCCAAGGTAGTTTTCCAGTTTTTATGTTATGATTAAAAAATAAGATTTTTATCCTTTTTATGAAACTGACTATTTTGATGCCAACCCTAAATGAAGAGGAGTCTATCGCTCGGACAATCAATCGGATTAATCAGGAGGCGCTGAAAGCGGCTGGCTGGGAAACAGAAATTTTGGTAGTGGATGGAGGAAGTTCGGATAAAACCGTTAGCCAAGCTAAAAAAAACAAAGCCAGAGTTATTATTTCTCCGCGGGGCTACGGTCGGCAATATCTTTTAGGTTTTCGGAAAGCTCAGGGAGAGGTGATTGTTACAGCCGATTCGGACTGTAGCTATCCAATGGAAGAAATTCCCCGGCTCTTGGATATTCTTCAAAAAGAAAATCTGGATTTTATCAGCACGAATCGCTTTGCCTTTATGGAAGAAAATTCCATGAATTTTCTGAATAAACTTGGCAATAAAGCCCTTACCTTCCTGACGAATCTTATTTTTCGTCTTCAGCTCAAGGATTCCCAGAGTGGGATGTGGATAATTAAAAAAGATATTCTTGAGAAAATGAATCTTTGGGGTCAAGGCATGTCGCTTAGTCAGGAAATAAAAATCGAAGCTTATAATAAATTTCGAGCTAAGGAAGTTGACTCAAGTTATAAAAAGAGAGTCGGAAAGATAAAATTAAGAATGTTTCGGGATGGTTGGGATAATTTTCTCAGCCTCCTAAAGAAAAAAATATGGGGCTAAAAATTTTTATTCTTAATCCGCCGGTGGTTGACAAAAAAGAATATATTCGGGAAGGGCGCTGCATGCAAACCAAATCTTCCTGGGCTGCGCTATGGATGCCGCTTTCCTTGGCTTATATTGGAGCGGTTTTAAGAAAGGTGGGATTTGAAATAAAATTGTTAGACTGCGTGGCCGAAAAAATAAAAATTGATGCATTATTAGAAAAATTATCTGAATTCTCTCCCGAAATTATTGTTTTTAATACTGGCTTTCCTTCCATTAAGGGAGACATGCAAATAGCCAGAAGGATTAAGGAAAAATTTCCTGAAACCAAGATTGCAGGAATCGGAGTTTACCCAACCTTATTTGAGAAAGAATTTCTTAAAGAATTTAGGGCCGTTGATTTTGGGGTAATGGGGGAGCCGGAATGGGTTTTAGAAAATTTGGCTAAAAGTCTTGAGAAAAATCTTCCTCTTGAAAAAATAAAAGGCCTAGTCTTTCGCCAGGGAGGAAATCTTCAGGTTAACAAAAATCAGGATTTTTCGGAAAACGACCTAAACCTTCTTCCTTATCCAACTCGAGATCTTTTAAAAAATGAAGCTTATCGCTTACCGACCAATGGCCAGAAATTCACTCTACTCAATATTGGACGAGGATGTCCTCATAGCTGTATTTACTGTACCGCTAGTCTTTATTATGGAAAAAAATTCCGCAAAAGAAGTGTTGAAAACGTGTTGGGAGAAATTGAGGAATGTTTGGAAAAATTTCATATTGATAATTTTCTTTTTTGGGGCGAATCCTTTACCCTAGAGCCTGATTATGGGGAGGCGCTGTGTGATGAAATTATTAAAAGGAAACTTAAAATTACCTGGTCCACTACCTCACGCGTGGACACCTTAAATGAAAAACTTTTAACTAAAATGAAACAAGCAGGATGCGTTCTCTTGGGGCTGGGCCTCGAATCTTATGATCAGAAAATTTTGGATAATATGAAAAAAGGAACTAACCGAGAAAAAATAGAAAAAGCCATAGCCCTGGTCAAAAAATCCGGTATCAAATCCATGGGCCATTTTATTTTTGGTCTTCCGGGAGAAACTCAAGAAACGGCTGAAAAAACCATAAATTTCGCGCTTCGGAGCCAGATAGATTTCGCTCAATTTTATTGCGCCGTTCCTTATCCGAAAACAGAATTGGGAAAAATAGGAAAAGAAAAAAACTGGATTGAAACTCAGGATTATTCGCAGTTTGATTTGACCAAATCCGTAATGAGAAATGAAAAACTGAGCGCGAAAGAGATTAGGAAAATTCGCGACCGAGCTTATCGTCGTTTTTATTTCCGTCCCCGGATGGTGCTTCAAGTTTTTCAGGAAGTTAAATCCTGGAAAAATCTTCTTTCGGTCTTTAATTTTTTAGATTGGATAAAACCGAAAAGAAAATGACTTTTTTTGAAAAACTAAAGAAACGCAAAACAGAAATAAGCTTCTTCCTGGCCCTTGCGTTTTTTTTGCTGTGGCTGCATGGCAATAGCTTTCAGGCTCCTTTTTTTCGCGATGAAGGAGAATATGCCTATTCTGCCTGGCTCATGCGCGAGGGAGTAGCCCCCTATGAAAATTCTTTTTTGCAGAAGCCGCCGATGATTATTTACACCTATGGTCTCGCGCAACTTATAAATTCAGAAGCTACCTGGCCACCGAGATTTTTAGCGGGGCTTTTTGTTTTTTTATCCGCTTTTTTAATTTTTCGGATTACGAAGCGGGAATTTGGACAAGCCGCGGCTTTTTTCGCGGCGGGTATTTTTCCTCTCTTGGCGGTTCTGCCTAAATTTGACCAATTTGGGGCCAATACGGAAATTTTTCTTCTTTCTCCGCTTTTGGGAGTTTTGGATTTGTATTTTCTTAAAAGAGAAAAAGCCTCTCTTTGGCATTGGTTTTGGGCCGGATTTTTTTCTGGAATCACTTTCTTTTACAAGTATAATATTCTCCCGCTTCTTGTTTTTGTTTTTTTGTTCTGGATTCTTTCTAGCTGGAAGAAAAACCAAGAGATAAAAACCGGGCTCAGAAAAATAATCGTGGCTCTTTCAGGAGGATTAAGCGCAGCCATCTTAATCCTGGCTTATTTTTTACTTACGGATTCCTGGAAAAATCTTTGGGACGCAACGGTTGTTTTTAATTTAGCTTACTCGGGTTCGGAAATTTTTAGTGGAGCGGCTCTAGGAAGCAACCTGAAACTTTTTTGGCAAGCCTGGTGGCCTTTAGGAATCCTTGGAATCTTTTTCTTTATTTTCCCTCCAAAAAATTGGCTGGTTTATCTGGTTTTTTTTCTGCTGGCGGTTTTTTATTCTTGGGGTAGTTGGTATGGTCATTATTATCTGGTGTTGACTCCCTTTCTAGCCATGATGGCGGGTTACTCATTTTCTCTTTTGAGTAAAAAAATTTCTCAGGTTTTTTTCCTGGAAAACCAGCAGAAGAAAACGGCAATTAATTTACGAGGACTGCGAATAGCTTTTTTCACGGTAATTTTTTTAATCATCATTTTTCCACTAATACCCATTATAAGTCTTTCTCCCAAAGAGTTTAATCAGGAAAAATTATCTCAAGGTGGGCCCTTTTTAGAATCTCAATTTTTGGCCGAGAAAATTTCTCAACTGACGCTTCCGGAAGATTTTGTTTTGGTGGCGGGCTCGGAGCCCCAAATTCTTTTTTATGCCAAAAGAAAAAACGCCAGTCGCTTTGATATTGTTTATCCTCTGACACTCGACACGCCTTTGGCAGAAAAATATCAAAAACAGGCGATTAAAGAAATAAAAGTTAAAAAACCTCAAGTCATTGTTTTTGTTAATAATTATTACAGCTGGACACCCAATTCCAAAACTCCCCGAATTTTTTCTGAATTCCTAGAAAAACTTATCCAGGAAGAATATGAATTTTTAGGCGGCCTAGTTAAGGAAGAAAAAAAACCTGCGGTTTGGCGAAGTGCTCAAGAATTGGAAAATAAAGAATTATCTGAAAGCATGTTATTATATAAACAAAAGTCAGAAAAATTTTTATGAACCAAAATGAGAGAAAAGGGGATTTAGGGCTTGCACTGATACTCAAAGGCGCTCGTCCCTACCTACTTATCGGAACGATAATTTTTTTAGTCTATTTTCAGGTTCTTTTTTTTGATTTTTCATATCTGGACGATAACGCTTTGATTCTGGACCGAGCCGCCTTTATTCAAAATCTGGGTAATTTTTTTCAAGCTTTCCGGGAAGATGTTTTTATTTCTCTAGCGGACGCTTATTATCGTCCCCTAATGACTGTTTCTCTTATGTTGGATGCTCAATTGGCCGGGGTGCAGCCGTTTTTTTTTCACTTGACCAACGTTGCGCTTCATATCTTTGCCTCCTGTCTAATCTTTTCTTTATTGATTCAGCTGAAATACCAAAAAGACTTAGCTTTATTTTTTGCCTTGATCTTTGCTGTGCATCCGGTCTTGACCCAAGCGGTAGCTTGGATTCCTGGTCGGAATGATTCCCTTTTGGCAATTTTTGTGCTTACAAGCTTTTTCTGTTTTTTGAAATTTTTGGAAAGGCGGGAAAATAAATATTTAGCTGGAAATTTAATTTTTTTTCTACTGGGAGCCTTTACCAAAGAAACCGCCTTAATGCTTCCCCTGGTTGAAGGAGTCTATTTGTTTTTTGTTGGCCGGGACCGGAAATTTATTTTTAGTCAAAAGTGGCTCTGGCTTGGCTCGGGGGGAGTGATTAGTTTTTGGTTTTTTTTCCGGAGCTTAGCTTTTCAAAATCCCATTGAAATACCATGGCAGGCTTTGGTCTTTTCCACAATTAAAAATTCTCCCGCCGTAATTCAGTTTTTTGGAAAAATATTTTTTCCTTTCAATCTTTCCGTTTTACCGATCCTGCAAGACACAACTTTTTGGACGGGGATATTAGCGCTCGTGTCTATAGTCACTCTCCTTTTCTGGACTCGGGAAAAAAAATTCAACCTTTGGTTTTTTGGAATATTCTGGTTTTTGGTTTTTCTCTTACCGTCTTTTATTCGTCCGAACTTTAAAATCGTGGCCGATTTTATTGAACATCGGGTTTATTTATCCCTTTTGGGATTATTTATCCTGGTTGCGGAAACCGATTTTTTAAGAAGTTTTAGTTTAGAGAAAAAAATTTGGCGTTATGGTAGTCTGCTTTTTCTTCTTTTTTTTGCGGGCTTAACAATTTTTCACAGTCAAAACTTTCGCGATCGGAACACTTTTTGGGAAAACGCTAGCTTGAATTCTCCGCATTCGCCTTTGGCACATCGCAATTGGGGAGCCATGCTTTTCTTGGATAAAAAATTAGAGGAGGCCGAAAAAGAATATTTAGAAGCGCTGAAACTTAATCCGGAGGAACCCATGGCTCATAATAATTTAGGGCTTATTTATCTGAATCGGGGAGAGCTGGAAAAAGCCAAACAGGAACTTGAAAAAGAGCGAGAAAGCAATCCTTACTACGACGCGGTTTATTTCAATTTGGGACTTTTATCTTATCGAATGGGAAAAATCACGGAAGCGGAAGAATTTTGGAAAAAAGCGCTGGAACTTAATCCGGGCTACGCTGACGCTTGGCACAGTTTGGCTGTCGCTTACTACGAAGAGAAAAATTTTGCGGAAGCCTCCAAATTTGCTCGGGAAGCCTTGAGGCGGGGAGCTCCACTTCCAGAAGAACTTTTAAAATTAATTCAATCACCACTTGAAATCAATCCTTGAGCAGAATTAATAGGAAAATTCCGTTAAAAAAAGCTGTCCTCCCAGAAGGCGCTTTAATTTAAGAAAAAAAATTTTTTTCGGGAAGTTATTTTTTGGCTGTTTTTGGCTGGCTAGGGTGTTGGCTCTTTTTATTCTTTTTTTCCAACTTCTTTTGAGCGGATTTTTGAGCTAATTTTTTAAAACGATCCACTCGGCCGGTAATATCAACAGTTTTTTTCTTTCCCGTGTAAAAAGGATGGCAGGCAGAGCAAATTTCCACCTTCATTTCTTTTACGGTCGATCCGGTTTCAATTATATTTCCGCAGGCGCAAATTATCTTAGCTTGGTTGTAATATTTTGGATGAATTCCCTTTTTCATTTTTTTGGCACGATTTAAGAATTTTAAAACTTAATAAGTGTAACATGGAGCCTTAAAATTGACAAGAAGAAGCCCGCTTGTTATACTCTTTAAGTATAAAACTCATACTTTTCGAAACTTCCGTCCTGCTTCCTTCTTTAGCTTCAAAGTGGTTAAAGAAGGAAAATAAGAAGCTAAGCGGAAAGTAGCGGTTGTCCTGATTTTCAGGGCATAATTATTAAGGATTTAAAAAGATGGAAGAAAGTAAGACTTCTGATTTTCAGGAAGAAAAAGACCTTAAACCAGAAAACTTATCCGGAGAAGAAATGCCAACGCAGTTAAAAGGAGCGGAAAAGGGAGATTTTTTCGCTGATTTTGATTTTGAAAAGCTGAAAATTGATATCAATGAAATGTTTAAAGGTGGAGTTCATTTTGGACACCAGAAGACTCGCAAAAATCCCAAAATGAATCCCTATATTTTTACTACCAAAAACGGGATAAACATAATTGATCTTCAAAAAACGGTAGAAAAATTGGAGGAGGCTAGGGAGTTTATAGAAAAGATAGTTTCAGAGGGGCAACAAATTCTTTTTGTGGGAACCAAAAAGCAGGTTAAGCAGCTAATTCTCTCCGTGGCGCGGCGTTCCAAAATGCCCTACGTGGTGGAAAGATGGTTGGGAGGGACCTTTACGAATTTTGAAATTATTTCCAAAAGGACCAAGTTTCTTAGGGAAAACCAGGAAAAATTTAAGCGGGGAGACTTTTCTCAATATACAAAATTTGAACGGATGAAAATTTCCGAAGAACTGAAAAAGCTAGAGGAAAAAATGGGAGGAATAAAAAATATGACCAAATTTCCGGGAGCGGTTTTTTTAACGGGAGTGATTGAAGATAAACTCGCTTTGCAGGAAGCCAAAAAGAAGAAAATACCAGTCATTGCCCTGGTGGATACTAATGTTAATCCGGAAGAAGTGGACTATCCAATCCCGGCCAATGAAGACGCTCTTTCCTCTTTGCGGCTTATGCTGGCTTATATTTGCCAAGCCGTTCTCAGGGGGAAAGAAAAGATAAGAATTCCTGAAAAAGAGAAAGTTAAAATTTAAAAACCAAAGAGAATGGATTTAGAAAAAATAAAAAATTTAAGAGAAGAAACCGGGGCCGGAATTGTCGATGTCAAGAAAGCCTTGGAAGAGGCGAAGGGAGAGGAAATCCAGGCGCTTGAAATAATCAGAAAGAGAGGCCAGGAAAAAGCCGTCAAAAAATCTAACCGGAGCGCCAAGGAGGGCCTCTTGGGCGTATATGTTCATTCAAATAAAAAAGTGGGGGCTCTGGTTGAGGTTTTCTGCGAAACGGATTTTGTGGCGAGAAATGAAGAATTTCAGGAACTGGCCAAAGATATAGCTATGCACGTTACCGCTTTGAATCCAGAATTTTTAGGCTCGGAAGACGTTCCAGTTTCTCGGATTGAAAAAGAAAGGGAATTTTGGACCGAGCAGCTTCTTGCGGAAGGGAAAAAGAAAGAAATCTTGGAAAAGATTCTTTCTGGGAAAGAGAAAAAATTCCGCCAGGAAAACGCTCTCTTGACTCAGCCGTTCGTAAAAAATCCAGAAATTTCCATCGGAGAATTAATTCAGCAAAAAATAGCTAAAATGGGAGAAAACATCCAAATCGGTAAATTCATTAGATTTGAAATCTAGTTTTTATGAATAGATTTTTCATCCGCTCGCGCTCTTGGGAAGAGTCCAAAGTCTATGAATTCGAAGAAGGGCTTAGGGAAGGAGAAAAGGTGATTCTTCCCTCTGACCAATCAGAATCCGGTGAATTTGGAAGCGTTCAGAAAAGAAAACCGAGAATTGGAGAAAAACCCCTAGGCCGGATTTTACGCAAGGCCACGGAAAAAGATATCAAGATCCACGCAGAAAATGAAAAGCAAAAAAAAGAAATTATTAGTTTTATCCGAAAAATTTCTCAGGAAGAGAAACTGGAAATGAAAGTCATTGATGCGGTCTTGAGCCTGGACGGAAAACAATTGACGGTGGTTTTTGTTTCTGAGGGTCGGATTGATTTTAGAAAATTGGTCAAAGATATCGCGGGAAAATTTAAAAAAGTTGTCAGAATGCAACAGATCGGATCCCGGGATGAAGCTCGCAGCGTGGGCGGTTACGGAATTTGCGGACGAGAATTATGCTGCGTGAAATTTGGAAGAAACATTAAAAGCATTACCACAGAAATGGCGCGCTCGCAGCAGATTTTTCATCGGGGTTCAGAAAGAATTTCTGGACTTTGCGGAAGATTAATGTGCTGTCTGGCCTATGAGGCGGAACAATACAAAGAAATGCTCAAGGGTATGCCGGAAATTCACTCGGTCGTGGAAACTTCGGAAGGAAAAGGCACGGTGGTAGAAATAAACGCGATTTCTCAAGAAGTAAAACTGAAATTAGAAAACGGAAAATACCTTAACCTGAAAAAAGAAGATTTAAAATAATAAATATGACTTATTCAATTATTCCTCCTATACTGATTATTCTCAGCCTGGCCGGTCTCATTCTTTTTTTAGTCAAAAAGTCAAAGAAAGTGGTAGAAATCACGGAACCAATTGAAACTCGATTGGAGAAAGAAAAAGGAATCAAAAAGAGATTTCCTAATTTTTTTAAGAAAATAAGTTTTGGCTCTCTCAAGCAAAGCTTGCTTACTTTTTTGGAAAAAATGGCTAGGTTTTTCAGAACGACCTTTCTTAGATTGGAAGTGCTTTTTGCCAAATGGATCCAATCTCTGAGACACAAAAGAAATAAGAATTCAGTCGCCTTGGAAAAGGAAGAGCCAAGAGTTGAACAATCAGTGAGAAAAGTTCAAGATTTCAAAATTATCCAGGAAGAAAAAACCGAGGAGCAGAAAAATCCTCCCAGTTCAATTCCAAGAAAAAGCTTCGAGCTCGAAACCGAAGAGGAAAAAGAATTTAAACCGATAATCAGTGAGAAAGTGGTTAAACCGAGAACCCAGAAAGAGATCAAGAGTCGCCTTGAGGAACTTCTGATCGAGAGAATTGCTTCTAATCCTCGCGATCTGGTCGCTTATGAAAGATTGGGGGAATATTATCTAGAGATAGAGAGTTATGAATTTGCCAAAGAATGTTTCAAGCAGATCCTGAAACTGAGTCCGACTAACCGGAATGCCCGTTATAAAATAAGGAGATTAGAAAATTTTTTAAACAGGTAAATTGGAGCAGAAATATTTTTGCTTATTCCCAGCTCACTTGCCGAGATAGCTCAGCGGTAGAGCAACGGTTTTGTAAACCGTAGGTCGTGGGTTCAAATCCCTCTCTCGGCTCAAGACGGGAAAGTAAGAATTTTTAAAAATAAGGGTAGGTGGTAGAGTGGTCAATTACAACAGACTGTAAATCTGTCGGCTTCGGCCTACGGGGGTTCGAATCACTCCCTGCCTAGGATGTTGCCGTTGTAGCTCAGCTGGTAGTGCACCTTCAGGGTAAGGAGGGGGTGGCCGGCTGAAATTCGGCCAACGGCTCCAGGCAGTAAAATTTTAAATAATTTCATTATAAGAATATGACCAGGGAAAATTTAGTGAAAATGGCTTGCGAAAATTGCAAACAGATTAATTACTATACCACGCGCAATAAGAAGAAGCTTAAAGAAAAGCTGCAGATGAAAAAACATTGTCCCAAGTGCAAGAAGCATACTTTACACAAGGAAATTAAATAGGAAATTCGGCCCTGACAATGGTAGCCGAATGTTTTCGCGGGTGTCGTACAGTGGTAGTACGGGAGTCTCCAAAACTTCTAACGGGGGTTCGATTCCCTCCACCCGTGCATAGTAGAAACGCCGGCCGACAAAGCCGGTGTTTTTGTTTTAGAAGAAGCAAAAACAGGAGTTCGAAGATTGGATTTTCGTCCTCTTCCGCTTTTCATATTTTTTACATCTTCCATAAGCCAGTTGAAAGGCTCCGCTAGCTTGAATTCCTGTATTTTCTTGTCTTTTATTGTGATGTTCGAAGCTAGGATTGAAACAACTTCTTTTTTGATTTCTATGTTGCCTTTATCGAAGATGCTTTTGGCGTTTTTTGTGAAAATTGCGGCTTGCTCAATTTTCTCAAAAACATTGCAGAAATTATTTTTAGAGCTTTGCAGATTTTCTTCAAGCGTAATTTCTTCATTACGGAGTTCGGCAAGTTTCTTATTATAAATATCTTGCGGAATGACATTATCGATGAATTTCTCAACCAATGAATCTTGCCGTGATTTGTTGTTTTCCAAAAGCATCTGATATTTGTTTTGAAGTGTGCGGGCATTTTCCCATTCTTCCTTGCTGTTTGATTTGGCAGCTTCGACCATCAAATCAAGGAGTTCCTCGTCAACTCTTAATTTAGACAAAGATTCGTCCAATTCTTTTAATAATTCCTCATCGCGCATATATTTCTGCGAACATTTGTCAGCACCTTTGGATTTTGTGCAACGATAATAAATGTATTCTTTGCCGCTTTTCTTGGTTTTGTGTTCAGCAGTTATTTTCAATCCGCATTCTCCGCAGACGAGATGTCCGCGAAAAGGGAAGTCAATTACATTGCGTGCGACAATGTGCTGGCGTGGATTGAAAATTTCCTGAACGGTATCGAAAAGTTCCTTGGAAATAATCGGCGCGTGAATTCCCGGATAGACTTGTTCATTCCAACGAAAATATCCATAGTAAATTGGATTTTTGAGAATATTATAGATTTGTCCATTGTGGACTTTCTTGCCATTTCTTGAACGAAATCCGTCTTTGTGAAGTTTGTCGGTAATTTTCGGCAAAGAATAATTTCCAGTGGCATAAAGGCGGAAAGCTTCTTTGACAAACTGAAAGCGCTCCTCGTCAATAAAAATCTTTTTGGTTTTATAATCCAGCAAATATCCGATCGGGGGAGTAGCTGGGAATTCTCCACGCCTTATTTTTTCCGCTTGGCCGCGCTTCACATTTTTTGAAAGGTCGCGAATATATTGGTTAGCCATTGAGAACTCTATACTAGCGATGACGATATTATCTTCGGGGTTATAATCTCGGTCGAACGTTTTAATTTGCTTGATTGTTCCATTTTGCAAATACCATTTTATAATTCCTTCATCAACCGGATTTCTGGCCAAGCGATCAATTTTCCAACAGAGGATTCCGTCATATACGCCTTTTTCAAATTTCTTAATCATTTCATTAAAAATCGGTCGACCAGGTTTTTTGGCGGTTTTGGATTCTTCTAAAATATCAACAATTTGAAGATGCTCGCGCTTAGCGATTTCTTTCATCTCAATAATTTGAGATTGAATTGAAAGCGCTTGTCTGTCTTCGCTTTCAGTTGATTTTCGAGCATAGATTACGAATTTCATTTTTGTTTTTTACGGGAAATTATTTCATCAATAATCATGAGTATGATCACGCCAAAAAACAACGCTATCTCGCCAGCGCTGGCCGGCATACTGTTCGATAATGAAATGACATCCCACTGGTCCATATTTTTGCATAACAAAAAGGACAACCCCGCTTGGACGCAACTTCTCATCGAAGATTGCAGCAAAGGTTGCCCTTCCTGCTTCGATGAGATTATTTAGTTGCGTCCACATTAATAATACCATGACTTTGTATTTTATTTCCAGCCCCCAAATCGGTTGCGGCGCGTTTCTGTTTAGTGCCTTAGATAGGTTTTGTGGCGCGCCGCATTTATTTGGTAATGAAAACCAAAGGTTTTCAAACTTTCCTACAATGACTTGTCGGAAGAAAACCAGCCAGCTCAAAAACTTTTATAGATAAAGGATTGTTTTGAGCCTTCTCCTGTTTTTCTTCCGACTCTTTTATAGAACGAAAACCACTTTCGGTTTTCTTTTCATTCTTTCCCTCAAGGAGGAAAAAATCCAAGAGCAAGGGCGTTGCCTCGCACAATCTGACATTTTGCAACAGGCAACCCTTGTTTCTTGCAAAGTTTCCTAAAATTTTATTTGGCAGGGAACCCCGCCCTCCCAAAAAAATTTTGAAAACTTTGAGAAACAAGACCTGTCGCAAGAATGCGAGATTGTGCGACTCGTGGATTTTTCCTCATTCTGATTTCAACCTCATCCCCAACCCCTTCTCCAATCTTGGAGAAGGGGCAGTCCCCGCGGCGGGGACAGAAGCGATTGCCGCCAAAATCAAAGATTTTGCTTTTCTGCGAAAAGTTCGGATTACATCCGAGCGGCAATCGCTTCATCGGCCGACCGGCGGAGCATCTTAACATCAATTTTTAATTCACCTAGCTTTGGCTTATTGAAGCCATTTATTTTTGTCGCATTGCTTTCGCATAATTCGCGCGACAAGATTGTTTTTAGATCGTTTTTTGTTTTTATTTTATTTCTTCGAAAGATTGGCACTCGGAAGATAGAATTTATATATAATATATATAGTCATATATAAATCTATTCTTTTCGAATGTTCAATTCTTGAACATGGAAACATTATTTATATATAGTCTTTCTTTTCGGGCGCCTTTTCTTTCCAACTATTTTTGCCGTCTGTTTTCCGGCTTTAGATTCCAAGCTATTATTGCCAAATCATGAAATGCACAGGCAAAACCTTTCTTGCCTTTCCTATAAAGTTGGCATTCTTCAGTGCAGGGCACCTTTTTTTCAGGTGTGCTCATAATTGGGCAGATTCCATCGGGAAAATCTAATTTTTGATCCATAATGATTATTTGTTATTTATTGTTAATAAAACGCGACTGATTTGGTCGG
>CAZVVG010000003.1:0-38180 GCA_964630615.1 uncultured Bdellovibrionales bacterium | reverse complement strand
ATTTTACCGGAACGATAGGGGACCCGACTGGCAAAATTGCCGCCCGGAAAAAACTAACCCAGGAAGAAGTCCGGAAAAATTCCGAAAATTACCAGAAACAAGCCTCAAAATACCTTAATTTTGACGGAGCCAATCCGGCCCGGCTCCGCTACAACAGCGAATGGAACGCTAAGCTTTCTTTTGAAAAGCTCTTGGAAATCGGAGCCAATTTTACCGTCCAGCAAATGTTCCAGCGGGATATGTTTCAGGAGCGGGTCAAAAACGACAAGCCGATTTATCTGCCGGAATTTTTATACCCCTTGGTTCAGGCTTACGACAGCGTCGCTTTGGATGTTGACCTGGAAATTGGAGGCAACGACCAAATGTTTAATATGCTTTGCGGTCGGGATTTGCTTAAGGCTTTAAGGGGAAAAGATAAATTCGTTTTGACGCTAAAGCTTTTGGCGGATGAGGAAGGAAAGAAAATGGGAAAGTCCGAAGGCAACGTGGTTAATCTGGACGAAACCGCCGAAAATATGTTCGGCCAAATTATGACCTGGCCGGATAGTTTAATCGGTCTCGGCTTTGAACTTTGCACGAATCTGTCCCTTCCGGAGGTGGAGCAAATTAAGAGGGACCTTAAGGATCTCAAAACTAATCCGCGGGACCTTAAGCTCCGCTTAGCCTTGGAAATTACTAAAATCAATCAGGGCACCAAAGAGGCTCAGGCGGCCCAGGATTACTTTGTAAAAACTTTTTCTAAAAAGGAACTGCCTAAAAATATTCAGGAATTTAGGGTGGACGCTCTTAATATAAAACTGACGGAACTTTTAGTGAAGTCCGGGCACGCCCAGAGTTTGAGTGACGCACGTCGGAAAATAGAACAAGGCGGAGTGGAAATCAACGGAGAAAAAATCACCAATTGGCAAACACTTTTAGATAAAGAATCTGATCACGCGGTTTTAAAAATCGGCAAATTTGGTTTTATAAAAATAATTTTCTAAAATGTTAGCAGAAAAAATCCTCACGCTTAAAAATCAAGCTTTGGCCGAAATTCAAAAAGCTTCGCAAGAAAGGGAGGTTTTAAACTTAAAGATAAAATACCTGGGCCGCAAAAGCGCTCTGAATGAGATTCTCAAAGGCCTGAAAGATTTACCCGCGCCGGAAAAAAAGGAAATTGGCCAGCTGGCCAACGGCGTGAAAGCAGAAATTTTCCACGCATTGGAAGAAACCCAGAAAAAAATCGCCACGCTGAATTTTAACTGGGAAAAAGAACGAATCGACCTAACTTTGCCAGGAAAAAAAATTAGAATCGGCCACCTTCATCTTCTGTCTCAAATCCAAAATGAAATTGAAGACATTTTCTCCTCTTTGGGTTTTGAAATTTCTGAAGGACCGGAAGTGGAAACCGAATTTTATAACTTTGACGCCTTAAACATTCCGGCCAACCATCCCGCCCGGGATAAATGGGATACTTTCTGGTTGAAGTCAAGGGTCGAAAGTCAAAGATTGAAAGTTGTTGAAGAGCGGGTGGCTTTGCGACCTCACACTTCACCGGTTCAGGTAAGATATATGGAAAAAAACCGGCCTCCTTTTAGAATTATTTCACCAGGAAAATGTTTCCGTTGCGAAGCGACTGATCCTAAGCACGAGCATACTTTTTATCAATTTGAAGCTTTGATGGTGGGAAAAGACGTTAACGTGGGAAATTTCAAGTATATTGGGGAGCAATTTTTCTCTAATTTTTTCAAGAAAAAAGTGTTGGTCAGACTTCGACCCAGCTTCTTTCCTTTTACGGAACCTAGTTTTGAATTTGATATCAGTTGTACCGTTTGCGGTGGCCAAGGTTGTCGCACCTGCAAACAAACCGGTTGGTTGGAAATTGGTGGCGCCGGGATGGTCAACCAGGCGGTTTTTGTCGCCGCGGGTTATCCTCGGAATAAATATCAAGGTTTTGCCTGGGGCTTTGGCTTAGAGCGCTTGGCTATGATGAAATATAAAATTGACGATATTCGACTTTTTCACAACGGCGATCTAAGATTTATTAGGCAATTTTAAACCTATGAAATATTCCTATAATTGGTTACGGGAGCTGTCCCAAACCAAATTAGTTCCCGAAAAAATAGCCGATCTTTTAATGTTGCGGTCATTTGAGGTAGAGGGAATAGAAAAAAGAGGCGAGGAGTTGAAGAAAGTTGTGGTGGGGAAAATTCTAGAAATTAAAAAACATCCAAACGCAGACAAGCTTAGTCTAGTCAAAATCACTCTCGGCTCAAAAAAATTAGAGATTGTTTGCGGAGCTTCCAATATTAAAATTGGCAACAAAGTGCCAGTCGCTTTGGTAGGAACAAGACTACCTAATGGCTTGGAAATAAAAGAGACCGAAATCCGCGGTGTCAAATCTTGCGGTATGCTGTGCGCGGAAAATGAACTGGGATTAGGAAGCGATCATAGCGGAATCTTAATTTTAGATGAAAATTCAAAAATCGGTGCTTCTTTGGAAGAGGCCCTGAACCTTAAAGACACTATTTTAAATGTTGATGTTCTTTCTAACCGGGGACATGACGCTTTGAGCTATATCGGCCTCGCCCGAGAAATTTGCGCCCTGGAAGGAAGAAAATTCACTTTCAAAAGAAAAGCGGTCCGTCTCAAAGCTTCCCAGAAATTAAAGGTTACGATTCAAGACAAAGATTTGTGCTCGCGCTATTTGGGAGTGGTAATGGAAAATATTGAGGTTAAGGATTCTCCTTTTTGGCTCAAAGCCAAGCTGCTTTCTTCTGGCTTGCGTCCGATAAATAATATCGTGGACGCGACCAATTTTGTGATGTTGGAAACCGGACAACCGCTTCACGCTTTTGATTATGAAGTAATTAAGTCGAAAAATTCCCAAGCGGAAATCATCGTCCGCCGATCAAAAAAGGGAGAGGAAATAAAATTATTGGACGAAACGGTTATCCGGCTTTCCCAAGATGATTTACTGATCACCAACCACCAAGAAGCTTTAGCCATCGCCGGAATTATGGGCGGAATGAAAAGTGGAATCAGCGTAAAAACGAAAACGGTGGTGCTGGAAAGCGCCAATTTCAATCCTCAGGCCATCCGTCAGACCCGCCTGAGACTCAATCTCAAAACAGACGCTTCGGACCGCTTTGAAAAAGAAATTGATCCCAATCTGGCTTCCTTGGCTATGGACCGACTGGTGGAAATTATCCAGAAAATTGCCCAAGGAGAAGTTGAAGGCGGAAAAGATCTTTATCCGCGAAAAGTTCAGCCCTGGAAAATAAAATTGGATATAAATTATGTTCAGAGACTTTTGGGAGAGACTATTTCAAAAAAAGAAATTATCAAAATATTGGATCTTCTTGAAGTCAAAGGTCAAAAGTCAAAAGTAAAAACTCCAACTAAAAATTCAAAAATTATCGAGTTTATTATTCCAACCTATCGTTTAGATCTTAAAACCTCGGAAGATCTGATCGAAGAAATTGGAAGGCTGTACGGTTATGAAAAAATTAAAATTCAGCCGCCAAAAGAAATCCTCAAGCCGGCGAAAATCAACGCGGAGAAAGTTTTTGAAAGAAAAATAAAAGAGGTCCTCTCCGGTTTGGGTTTTGATGAGGTTTATAATTATTCTTTTTATGGTTCCCGGGAAGCTCAAAAGGCAAAAGTGGACCAGCTTAAACACTGGGAATTAGAAAATCCAATGAACCCAGAGCAACTCTTGCTACGGGTCAGTCTGCTTCCTAATCTGCTAAAAAATATCCGTGAAAATCTCAAGCATTTTAAGGAATTTTCTCTTTTTGAAATCGGCAATGTTTATCGGGAAAGTCGGAGTGTTCTGCCCGAAGAAAAAAAGATGCTCGCGGGGGCCGTGCTCCTGGAAAAAGATTCCCAAGCGGAAAGTTTCTATTTTATGAAAGGCTTAACAGAGGCGCTGTTTCAAAAACTAAAGATCACCGATTATTTTTTTGCCAAACCGGAAAAACCCGCCGCTTTCTGGCATCCCAACCGAACGGCAGAAATAAAAATTAAAGGGTTTCCCGAAAGCATCGGTTTTTTGGGAGAAGTCAATCCGTTTGTCTTGGCCGCTTTTGAAATTAAGAAAAGAGTGGTGATTTTTGAATTGGCAATAGATAAACTTTTCTCCGTCGCCGCCAAAGAAAAAGAGTTCCAATCCATCAGCAAGTTTCCGGAAGTTGTCCGCGATGTTTCTCTGCTCAGCCACCAAGGGGTTCAAGCAGAATCTATTTTGAAAATCATTCGTGAGGCCGGTGGTAATTTGGTTCGAGAAATTGAACTTTTCGATATTTTTGAAAAAGACGGAGAAATCAGTTACGCTTTTCATATTATTTTCGGCTCTTCCCAAAGAACCTTGGAAAGCCGGGAAGTTGATTCTTTGATAGAGAAAATTAATTCTGAACTGGAAGAAAAATTAAAAGTTATCCTAAGAAAATAATTAAAATGGAAAAAATTCCCAAGCAATATAATCCAGAGGAAGAGAAAAAAATTTACGCTTTTTGGCAAGAAAGCGGATTTTTTAATCCGGATATTTGTTTGAAAAAGGGTCTAATCAAAAAAACAGCTCCGGCTTATTCAATAATGATGCCGCCACCCAACCGGACCGGAACTCTGCATATGGGACACGCACTGACTCTGGTTATTGAAGACATCCTTACCCGTTATCACCGGATGAAAGGCGAGCGCACTCTTTGGGTTCCAGGCAGCGATCACGCCGCTATTGCCACCCAGAACAAAGTGGAAAAGCTGCTTTTGGAAGAAGGCTTGACTCGTCATAAGCTCGGCAGAGAAAATTTTCTCAAAAGGGTGGTGGCTTTCGCCGACCAGTCGCACGCCACAATCAAGGAGCAAATCAAAAAAATGGGGGCTTCCTGCGATTGGTCACGGGAGGCTTACACTTTTGATGAAACCCGAAACAAGGTTGTTAATCTGGTTTTTAAGCTGATGTATGAAGACGGATTGATTTACCGCGGAAACCGCATTGTCAATTGGTGTCCCCGTTGTCATTCCACCCTGGCTGATGACGAAATAGAATACCGGCCGCAGAGAGCCAAATTTTACACTTTCCGGTATAGTCCGGATTTTCCTTTTTTAATTTCCACTACCCGGCCGGAAACTAAACTGGGCGACACGGCGGTCGCAGTCAATCCCAAGGATCCCCGGTATAAAAAATATCTTGGCCGGATTTTTAAAGTTAATTTTGTCGGTCTTCCACTAAAAATAAAGGTTATTGCCGATCGGGCGGTCGCCATGGATTTTGGAACGGGCGCTTTGGGAGTCACTCCGGCTCATTCCGCCCTTGACTGGAAAATGGCTAAGGAAAATGATTTGGAAATCATCAAGGTCATTGATGAAGATGGAAAAATCCACCCTGGCTTTGGAAAATATTCAAGACAAGAGGTTCACCTGGCCAGGGAAATGATTTTAACTGAACTGAAAAAAAATAAGTTGCTGGAAAAAGAAGAGGAACTTGAGAATAACCTTTCTTTATGTTACCGCTGCGAAACTCCGATTGAGCCCTTGCCTAGCCTCCAGTGGTTCATCGATGTCAATAAAAAAATACCTAAACTAAAAAAAAGCCTCAAAGAGCTTTCCCTGGAGGCGGTTAAAAAGGGAATTTTCGATAGAAAAAGAATAAAAATTATACCTCCTCGCTTTGAGAAAAATTATTTTCACTGGATGAACAATCTTCAGGATTGGTGCATCAGTCGCCAAATTTGGTTTGGCCACCAGATTCCCGTTTGGTACCGAAAAGGTGAGATCTTCGTGGGAACTGAAATGCCACCCGGTAACGGCTGGAAACGGGATGAAGACACGCTTGACACCTGGTTTTCTTCCGGTCTTTGGACTTTTTCAACTCTGATTCGCAACCCTGCTCAAGTTGGTCTTAAAAAGGGGAGGCTGGAAATAAAAAGTGAGGATTTCCAAATTTTTCATCCCACTTCCGTTCTGGAAACCGGTTATGACATTCTTTTTTTCTGGGTTGCACGGATGATTCTTATGACCACCTACACTACCCGCGACCTTCCCTTTAAAGATGTCTATCTGCACGGATTAATCCGGGATGAACAGGGAAGAAAAATGAGCAAATCTTTAGGTAATTCCATTGATCCCTTGGACAGCTGTAAAAAATTCGGAACTGACACGACGCGCTTATCCTTAGTCATGGGTTCCACTCCGGGAAACGACCTGAACTTAAGCGAAGAAAAAATTATCAGCTATCGAAATTTTGTCACAAAACTTTGGAACATCTCTCGGTTTGTCATTACACAAAGCGCTTCAAAAAAACAAAAAAATCTTTCTGGGCTTAGTTTGGCTGATCAATGGATTCTCTCCAAAATAAACGTTTTAATTAAAGAGGTAAGCCAAGATCTAGAAAATTATAAATTTTCCTTAGTTGGAGAAAAATTAAAAGATTTTACCTGGAATGATTTTGCCGATTGGTATTTGGAAATAAGTAAATTAAAACCTAACGCGGCCGTTTTGAACTATGTTTTGGAAAGAATTCTGTCTCTTTGGCACCCTTTTATCCCGTTTGTCACGGAAAAGATCTATGCCTATCTTAAAAAAGAACCGCAGGACTTCTTGATTGTGAAAAAGTGGCCAACGGTTGATAAAAAATTCCTAAACATTCAGTCGGAAAAAAAGTTTAATCAATTGCAAGAAATTATTTCCAAACTTCGTGTCGTTCGCTCTAATTACCATATCAATCCCGCTAAAACATTAGTGGCTTATTCACTAAGAACGGCCGAAGCCGAAATAATTGAAAAGCTGGCCAGGGTAAAAATAGAGACGGAAAAACCCAAAAAAGGCAAGAGACTTTATGAAATTGCTGCGCCAGGATTTTTGCTTAAAATAGATCTAGCAGAAATCATTGACCTTGAAAAAGAATTGCTTTGCCTAGGAAAGGAGATTAGGAATTATGAAAATTTGATAACCCAAGGTCAAGCGCTTTTAAAAAATCCTAATTTCCTGAAAAATGCTCCTCCCAGAATAGTGGAAGATAATCGTCAAAAACTTGCCGATTATCAAGGTCGACTGGCAATCCAGAAAGAGCTCCGGGAAAATTTGAGAAAAATCGCCTAGCTACAAATAAAAGGCTTAGAATAAAGATAAATCAGGCTTTTCTATTGACAGCCCGGCTTTTTTTAATTATGATTAGAGGTGTCTTTTTCTTCGTTATTTAACAAATCGAGTCTGAGATTTATTAAAGTAAATCGGACAATTGCTCCTTTTTCTAAAGAAAATTTAGGCCAAAGGGGAGGAAAGTCCGGACATTCAATCCTATTTTAGGATAAGGGTAGCGGGTAACGCCCGTCTGGAGCAATCCAAGAGGTGCGAACAGAGACGCCCCCAGATGAAAATCGCGGGGCATCCTGGCTTTTTTGGCCAGGATGAGTTCCGACGGAAACATCGGAAATGAAACGGCTAAATCCTTACCTGAATGCAAGGTCGTGTCCTGCCCTATACTAGTAAGGACAGGAAGTGCCGCCAGAGATTTCGAGTAATCGAAATCCCAGATAAATAATTGTCAGCCCGTCTAAACGGGACACAGAATCCGGCTTACAGATTTACTTTAATAAATTTTGGACTGGAGATTAAAAAAGTTTTGAATTTACAATGAAAAAATCAGAGTTATTTTTTAGCGCCCTGCAAGTTCCAGTAGACTTTATTATGATTGTGTTGGCGGCCATTTCTGCTTTTTCTATTAGAAATTTACCGCAAATTTTGATTTTAAAACCCAAGCTTTATAATTTTCCTTTTGAAGATTATCTAAAAATTGTCCTGCTTACCGCTCCTCTTTTTATTCTAATTTACGCTTTAGAAGGTCTTTATAGCATTAAAGTCACCAAAAAGTTTTGGAAAGAGGCGATGAAGGTTTTTTCCGCTAATTCCATTGGTCTCCTAATTATTATTGTGGCCATCTTTTTGAAGCGCGAATGGTTTTCTTCGCGTTTTATTATTTTAGCCGCTTGGGGAATTGGGACTTTCTATGTCATCTTTGCCCGCTACTGGCTGCAATTTTTCCAGAAACATCTCTTGATCAGTCGGGGAATAGGTGTTCACCGAGTCTTACTAATCGGAAGGAATGGAAAATTAGACGCTATTAGAAGATTGATTCAAAAGAATAAAAAACTGGGTTATCAGGTTGTGGATCAAATTGAATCTCCCCACTTGAGATTAATAAAAGAAATTCGGAAAAATAAAGGAATTGACGAGATTATTTTGTGCGAACCCTCTATTACGGATGACGAGCAGGAAAAGCTTATTGACTATTGCGCTATTAATAATATCGTTTATAAAAGCATCGCCACTACCTTTCAAACGAGCAACATTAAAATGAGTGTTTTGGGAGATGAACCCCTGATTGAGATTCAACATACTCCCTTGGATGGTTGGGGAAAAATTCTTAAGCGAATTTTTGATATTTTAGCTTCTTTAATCGGAATTATTTTAACTTCCCCTCTAATGCTTTTAACCGCCCTGGCTATTTATTTAGAAAGCCGCGGAAAAGGACCCATAATTTATAAAAATGAAAGAGTTGGAAGTGACGGAAAAAAGTTTTTTGTTTACAAGTTTCGCTACCTTAAATGGGAGTACTGCATAACAAAAAATAACCCAAACTTTAAAGAGGCTATAAATTTTGAGAAAGAATTAATAAAAAAACAAAGTGTTCGCCAGGGACCCCTTTATAAAATAAAGAATGATCCCCGAAAAACTTACGTAGGTAGCTTAATTGAGAAACTTTCAATTGACGAACTTCCTCAATTTTTTAATGTTCTCAGTGGAAGCATGAGCCTTGTCGGACCTCGTCCTCACCAAGAAAGGGAGGTGGAAAAGTACATGGAATACCACCGAAGACTTTTAACCATCAAACCGGGAGTAACCGGTATGGCTCAAATTTCCGGCCGTTCCGATCTGGATTTTGAAAGAGAATACAAGCTGGATCTCTATTACATTGAAAATTGGTCTTTGTGGTTGGATATCCAAATTTGTTTTAAGACTATCGGGGTCTTGTTTAAGAAAAGAAGGAATGGCTGATTTTTATAAAGTTAAATCGCAAGAAAATAATGAAGATTGCCCTGGTTCACGATTATTTAGTTCAATATGGGGGAGCGGAAAGAGTTTTGGAATGTTTTACTGAACTTTTTCCTTACGCTCCGATTTACACCCTGATTTACGACAAAGAATCCATGCATGGTATTTTTCAAGGGAAAGATATTCGCACTTCTTTTATTCAAAAAATTCCCTGGGCTAGAAAAAAACATCGGATTTTTCCTCAGTTGATGCCGATGGCAATTGAACAGTTTGATTTTTCTAAATACGATATTGTTCTTTCTGATTCTTCCAGTTATGCCAAGGGCATCATCACTGGTCCGAAAACTTTGCATCTCTCTTATATCCATACCCCCATGCGTTACGCTTGGGATGATTGCCAAAAATACACTAGTGATTTTTATTTTCCCGTTTTCATAAAAAAATTGGTTCCGTTGGCCATGAATTATATTCGGATTTGGGACCGCATCAGTATTGAACGGGTGGATCACATAATCGCGAATTCTAACTTTGTTTCGCGCAGAATCAAAAAATATTACCATAAAGACTGCATTGTTATTCATCCTCCAGTTAATACAGAAAAATTTTATGTTAGCTCAAAAAAGGATGATTATTTTTTAATGGTCGGAAGGCTTTTAGCCTATAAAAGATATGATATTGCGATTGAGGCTTTTAATCAGCTAGGTTTGAAGTTGAAAATAATTGGAAGAGGTCCGGAACTCAAAAAGCTCAAAAAAATAGCGAAAGCCAACGTAGAATTTCTTGGACGCGTTGACGATAATAAATTAGCTGACTATTATGCCCGCTGCCAAGCTTTCATTTTTCCCCAGGAAGAAGATTTTGGAATAGTAGCCATGGAAGCCATGGCGTCCGGAAAACCCCTCATTGCTTACCGGGGAGGAGATATTCCGGAACACTTAAAAGAAAATTTAACGGGAATATTTTTTGAAAAACAAACCAGTCAGGATCTTGTTGAGGCGGTAAAAAGGTTTAAAAATCTTAAATTTAACCCCTTAAAGATCCGGGAGGAATCAAAAAAATTTGACAGGGAAGTTTTTAAAGCTAAAATAATGAGATATCTTGGTCAAGAGTTAGAAAAACACCACTTAAGAATTAACTCCAATTTTCATGGAAATTAAAGAATATCTAAACCTACTTAAGGCCCAAAAAAGACTTTTTTGGGAGATAGTCGGAGGAATAATCCTGGTTAGTTTCGCTTATTTTTATCTAAAACCCGTAGTTTATGAGACTTCCTTGATATTAAACGTAACGCGGAAAGGTTCTCAGGCTTCTCAGGATTATCGCTTTGATGATTTTTACCGTCTTCAGGCCGATGAAAAATTTTCCGAAACGCTAGTTCAATGGTTAAAGAGTCCTCGGGTCATAAGCGATATTTGGTCGCACGCGGGAAAAGATTTAAGAAACCCTAGTCTCCGACAAATATCAGGGATGATAAAGGCCGAAAAGCTTTCTCCTCAAGTTATTTCAGTTAAATTCTCCGCCTCAGAACCGGAAACCGCCAAAAAAATTTCTGCTTCCATTCTGGAAATAATTTCTGAAAAAACTGAATCTTTGAATAAGGACCAACAAGAGGAAACCTGGTTTCAAATCCAAGCTTTTGACCCCATTATCGTCCTTGCGCAAATTAATCCCTTAAAACTTTTATTCTTCTCTTTCTTAGTTGGAATTTTTCTCGGATTTTGGACCGTCCTAATCAGACATTACCTTAAGTAAAAAAATGAAAATTGGAATTGATGTTAGGTGCTTAACGGAAGGAAGGAGGACAGGGGTAGAGGAGTACACTATTAATCTTCTCAGGGAGGTTTTTCGGCTCGATTCCCGAAATGAATACCTCCTTTTTTTTAATTCTTTTAAACCTTCCTTGGCTAATTTTTCCTGGCTCAAGGAATTTCCCAATGTCAGGCTCAGACGTTTTTTCTTTCCCAACAAAATTTTAAACTTATTTTTTTGGTATTTTGATTGGCCGAAAATTGACCAACTCTTAGGAAAAATTGATGTTTTTTTCATGCCCAATATAACCTTCTCTTCTTTTAGTAAAAAAACTAGGTTAGTGTTGACTTTTCATGATCTTTCTTTTGAAAGATATCCGGAAACCTTTTCCCGGAAAAGAAGATTATGGCATTTCTTTGTTAATCCCAGACGGCTTTGCTTTCGAGCCGATAAAATAATAGCTGTCTCAGAATCAACCAAAAAAGACTTAGTTTCACTTTATCGGGTAAATCCGGCTAAAATTTCCTTGATTTGGAGCGGGCTGGGAGAGAGATTCAGGCCTCTGGACCGCAATGACGAACGCTTATTGAAGGTAAAAGAAAAATATAAGCTACCCTATAGATTCATTCTATATTTAGGAACTTTAGAGCCGAGAAAAAATATAATTGCTCTCATTCGGGCTTATAATCAGCTTAAGGATTGGGCGAATCAAGAAAATCAAGAAGAAATAAAAAAGTGGAATTTAATCTTGGCCGGACAATCTGGTTGGTTAATGAAGAAAATTAACAATGAAATAAAAAAATCTCCTTTTCGAGAGGAAATCAAGCGGATAGTTTTCATTGAAGACCGGGACAAAGAATATTTTTACAATCTCTCTTCTATCTTTGTTTACCCTTCTTTTTTTGAAGGTTTTGGTTTTCCTCCTCTGGAAGCCATGCGTTGCCAAATTCCCACGATAATTTCCCATCATTCCGTTTTTCCGGAAGTCGCCGGCAAAGGAGCCCTCTTAATTGATCCGGAAAGACCAGAGGAAATTTTTCAATCCCTAAGGGAGCTTATTTTAAACAAAGATTTAGCCGAGAAATTAGGAAGAGAAGGAAGGGAGAATACAAAAAATTTAAGCTGGAAAAAGACGGCTAGAGAGTTTCTCCAAATCCTTAAAAGCTGGAGTTAAGAATAAAAAACTGACTTATCTTTTTATTCGTTTTTCCTCTTTTTTGGTGTTATAATTAAGCTATTATGCGTATCGGGATTGACGCCCGTTTTTATGGTAGTTTAGGAAAAGGGCTGGGTCGTTATACGGAAAAACTTATAAAAAATCTCCAAGAAATTGATAAGAAAAATCAATATTTTATTTTTCTCTTGAAAGAAAATTTCCAAGAATGCGAAATTGTTTCTCAAAATTTTCACAAAATTATAGTTAATTGTCGTTGGTATACCCTAAAAGAGCAAATAAGCTTACCTTTAATTTTGAACCAATATCGGCTAGATCTGGTTCACTTTCCTCACTTCAATGTCCCTCTTCTCTATCGGAAAAATTTTATCGTTACCATTCATGATCTTATTCTTATTAGTTTTCCCACTCTCCGGAGAACGACTCTCAACCCACTTTTTTACCGATTAAAATTTTTAGCTTACCGCTTCGTGATTAATTCTGCAATTAAAAGAGCGAAAAAAATAATAACCGTTTCCAGATTCACAAAAAAAGATCTGCTGCGAAATTATTCGCTTTCTGCTGAAAAAATAGCGATTACCTATGAGGCTTGCGAACCACGACTAAAATCTAAATCGGATAAAAATAGATCTGTCCAGGTTTTGGAAAAATATGGTATAATTAAACCGTATCTTCTTTACGTGGGGAACGCTTATCCTCACAAAAATCTAGAGAAGCTTATTTTAGCTTTTCAACTTCTAAGAAAAAGGGTGGGTAATCTAAACTTGGTCTTAATCGGAAAAGAAGATTATTTTTTTAAAAAATTAAAAGAAAAAACTAAAAAACAGAAGACGAACGAGAAAATTATCTTTACCGGCTTTGTTCCTGATTTTGAGCTTGAGGAAATTTACCGACACGCCCAGATTTATGTTTTTCCCTCTCTTTATGAAGGTTTTGGCTTGCCGCCACTGGAAGCAATGGCTCAAGGCGTTCCCGTAGCTTCTTCTAATCATCCCTGTATGAAGGAAATTTTGGAAAACAGTGTTTTATATTTTGACGCTCAAAAAAAAGAAGATATGGCGGAAAAATTACACCTTCTCTTGCAAGATGAAAATCTCAAAAAAACTTTAATTGCTCGAGGCTTGGAACAAATAAAAAAATATAGCTGGAAGGTAATGGCCGAAAAAACCCTTTCTTTATACCAAAAATATGGCTTTCAAAAAAAATAATATTCTCCCCTTAATGCTAGATGTTCGACCTGTTGATAAGAACGGTAATTTAGACACCAGAAGAATAAAACTTTTGCTTAAGAAAGAATTGGCGGAAAAACCAAAATTAGCAAAACGAAAAATAACTTTTCGCTATGAAGAATCAAAACAACCAGTTCCTTTAATAAAATTTTCCCAGCCGAAAATAAATTTTTCTCAACCGAAAAATCAGCCCGCCTATCCAATTTTCGAAAACCAAAAAAAATTTACACTCCAACCCTTCAAGAAATTACCCCTAACTACCAAATCCCTTACTAAGAAAGTTCCTAAAAAAGATAAAATTAAAATTCCATCTTCCTCCCAAAAAAGTTTTAGGAGAAAATTTTTTTCTGATTTACAAAAAAAATTTAGAGAAGTCTTGGCGAGTATAAATTATAAAAAAATTGCCCTTTCTCTGGCTGGAATCCCTTTAGCTTTTCTTCTTTCTTTTTATGGTTTTAATTTTTATCAAAAGGCTTCTCTCTCCAAGAATTCCGTAAGTCAGAAAGGGGAAAGAGCTTTTCTAAGCCTAGTTCAAGCTAAAGATAATCTTGAAAATAAAAACCTTACCCAAGCGTCTTCGGATTTTCAGGAAGCTTATTTGGAATTTAATAAGATTTCCAAGGAAATTGAGGAACTCGGAGGTTCCTTGACTCAAGCCACCCGTTTCCTTCCCTATTTTTCAAAAATTTCTACCGGATCCCATTTGGCTCAGGCCGGAGAAGATATTTCCCAGGCAGGAATAATCGCGCTTAGCTTAATTGAAAGTACTAGCCAGCCAGATGGATCTTTTTCTGAAAAACAAAATCCTGACTCCTTTTTAGAGATCTTAAGAGCTTCTCAGGAAAAATCAGAACAAGTTGTCAAGTTGCTGGAAAGCGCCCAAAAGAACCTAGAAAAAGTTAATCTCAAAGACCTGCCTGAAAATTATCAGAAAAAGTTTTTAGAGTTAAGGGAAAAATTGCCTGAGGCTTTGGTTTTGGCTTCTAGTCTGAAAAACAACGGGGATATCTTTTATGAAATTTTAGGCGGGAACGGACCAAGAAAATATCTCTTTCTTTTTCAAAATAACCAGGAGATGCGAGCGACCGGAGGATTCATTGGTTCTTACGGCATCTTGGATATTTTCAACGGAAGGGTCAGAAAGTTCTTTATTGACGGAATTTTTAATCCCGACGGACAATTAAAAGAAAAGATTATTCCACCCGCTCCCTTGCAAAAAATAAGCGCTGCCTGGAGTCTGCATGACAGCAACTGGTTTCCTGATTTTCCGGTTTCTGCGGAAAAAGCTATTTGGTTCTATGAAAAAACCGGAGGGCCAACAGTTGACGGAGTCATCACCATGACACCCTCCATAATGCAAAAACTCTTAGAAATTACTGGACCCATTGAAATGCCTGAATACGAAGTAACCATCGATAAGGATAATTTTATTGAAAAAATCCAGCAAGAAGTTGAGATTGACTACGATAAGGAACTTAATCAACCAAAAAAAATCTTGGCAGATTTGGCGCCCCAGATCCTAGACCGTCTTTTTAACGATCACAGTTTGACTCAGATAAATAAACTTATTGAGGTTCTTAATGAAAGCTTAAAAGAAAGACAAATTCTAGTTTATTCAAGAAATCACGAAATCGAGAAAAAAATTTCTGCTATGGGTTGGTCCGGAGAAATTCTGGACACGGACAAGGACTACCTAAGTGTCATAAATTCCAACATTAATGGTTATAAAACCGATGGAGTAATTGAGCAAACGATTGAGCACCAGACGGAAATTCAAGCCGATGGTTCGTTGCAAAATACCGTCACCATTACCCGCCAGCATAAAGGCGGAAACAGTGAGTATGATTGGTGGAACAAAGTAAATTCAGATTATCTGCGTGTTTATGTGCCCCGCGGATCTTCCTTAATTTCCGTGGAGGGACAAACAAGAGAATTTAATTCTTCTCCCTTGGATTATAAGCTTCTGGGCTTCAAAAACGACTCTCAGATTCGCCAGGAAGAGGATTTTATGAAAATTGATGAGGAAAGCGGAACGCGAATTTATGAAGACGCGAATAAAACAGTTTTTGCTAATTGGGTTTATGTTAGTCCCCAAGAAACAACCACTCTTAAATATACCTATCTTCTCCCTTTTAAGATTAATCTCAATCTTCTCTCTCAGTCCCCCCAGTCTTATTCTTTGCTTTTTCAAAAACAAGCCGGAAGCTCTGAAGAAAATTTTTTCTGGAAAATAATTTATCCGGATAGTTTTTCTCTGATTTGGAGATATCCCAATGAAATAGAACAAAGTGTTCCGGAAAACACTCTAAAATTGCAAGAAAGAGTAAAAACTGATAAATTTATTGGGGTTACTTTTTTAAGAAAATAAGCACTACCTAATATTAAAAGATTTTTTAATAACAATTTAATCAATTCCCAGCCTTCGCGCTCGGTGGTTTCGGCGGCTTTCGTAATTACCTTGGCTGGAATCACGAGTCGAGTTTTAGGTCTTTTTCGAGATCGACTTTTAGCTTACAGTTTTGGCGCGGGAGATGTTTTAGATTCCTATTACGCCGCTTTCAGAATCCCAGATTTGATTTATAATTTACTGATTTTAGGCGCCTTAAGTGCCGCCCTGATACCGGTTTTTACCGAGCTTATAAGTCAAGAAAAAAATCAGGAAGCTTGGAAATTAATAAATGGGATGATGAGCATTCTTATTTTTTTTGTTTTCGTCTTCTCTTTTATTTGCTTCTTGTTCGCGCCTCTTATCGTAAAAATTCTTACTCCCGGATTTTCCGAGGAAAAAATAAAAGTGGTAGTTTCTTTCACGCGCATAATGTTTTTAAGTCCAATCTTTCTAGGCATTAGTGGAATTTTTGGAGGGATTTTGACTTCTTTTAAACATTTTTTTATTTATTCTCTGGCTCCGGTTTTTTATAACCTAGGAATTATTATTGGAGTAGTTTTTTTAGTGAGAATTTTTGGGCCAAGCGGATTGGCTTGGGGTGTGGTTTTAGGTGCCTTTTTACACATGCTGATTCAATATCCGGCCGCCAAAAAACTCGGTTTTAAATTTCGCTGTAAATTTTTTAAAGCTTTTAAAGAAGCGAGTGTTCGCCGAGTTTTTCAATTAATGATTCCGCGCGCCCTAGGAATCGCCTTAAGCCAAATCAATCTCCTTGTCATTACGATTTTCGCTTCGACTCTGAAATCCGGTAGTTTGGCAATTTTTAGCTTTGCTCAAAATTTGCAAAGCGTTCCTTTGGGTCTTTTTGGAATTTCCTTTGCCATTGCCGCTTTTCCCGTTCTTTCCGCTCTAGCCGCGAAAAAGGAAAAGAAGGAATTTTCCGATACTTTCTCTTCCACCCTAAGGCAAATATTTTTCTTTATAATTCCTTTAAGTGCTTTTATTTTTGTTTTAAGAGCTCAAATCGTAAGAGTCATTCTCGGTTCTGGAAAATTTGACTGGGAAGATACGATTCTGACTTTTGAATGCCTGGGTATTTTTGCCCTAAGTCTTTTTGCCCAAAGCGCTATCCCGCTTCTCGCTCGAGCCTTTTTTTCTTTTCAGGACACTAAAACTCCTTTTTATGTGGCTCTCGTATCGGAAATAATTAATATTTCCCTTGTTTTCGCTTTTATTGGAAAATTTCAGGTCGCCGGCTTAGCTTTGGCTTTTTCTCTTGGCAGCGTTGTGCAATTTTTTCTTCTCTTGTTCTTCCTTAGGAAAAAATTCTCCATCAAAGATGACCGAAAAATGATCCACTCTACGCTGAAAATTATCCTAGCTTCTCTTTTGGCTGCTGGCACGATTCAACTTTCAAAGAATTATATCGGAGTGCACTTAGAAATTGATACTTTTTTGGGAATCTTCGTCCAGTTTTTTGCTTCTCTTTTTCTTGGTCTTTTGGTTTTTTCCTTGTCTTGCTACTGGCTCAAACTGGAAGAGTTTTTTAATTTCAAGCAATCCCTCTCCAAAAAATTATTTAAACAGCCGGAATTGATTACTGAAGATACCAAGGAGGTTAGTGGAATTTAAATAAAAGATGGAAAATACTCGTAATTTTTGCATTATTGCTCATATTGATCATGGTAAATCGACTCTCTCTGATCGTCTTTTAGAAGTGACGCGGACAGTGGAAAAAAGAAAAATGAAAGAACAATTTCTGGATCAAATGGATTTGGAAAGAGAGCGGGGGATAACAATTAAGCTCCAACCTGTAAGAATGGAACATTTCTGGCAAGGGAAAAAATACGTACTTAACCTGATTGATACTCCTGGACATGTGGATTTTAATTATGAAGTTTCCCGTTCTTTGGCGGCGGTTGAAGGCGCCGTCTTGCTCGTGGATGCTTCAAAGGGAGTGCAAGCGCAAACCCTTTCCAATCTCTACCTGGCCATAGAGCAAGGGCTGGAGATAATTCCGGCCGTCAACAAGATTGATCTTCCCAGCGCCAACACTGCCAAGACAAAAAAGGAAATTGTTCATATTCTCGGCTGTCGGGAAGACGAAATTTTAGAGGTTTCCGGAAAAGAAGGAACGGGAATAGAAAAATTAATTGAAGTAATTATAAAAAAAATTCCTCCTCCAAGAGGAAACGAAAAAAATAAATTTAGAGGACTAATTTTTGATTCCAAATATGACATATACAAAGGGGTTTTGGCTTACGTAAGAATAATGGACGGAAAAGTGCGAGCGGAGGAAAAAATTTTTCTTATGGAGGGTCAAGTGGAAGGTCAAGTTATTGAAGTCGGCTGTTTCAAGCCCGAATTGGAAAAAAAAGAATTCTTAGCGGCTGGCGATATCGGTTATATCGCCACCGGACTAAAAAGTGTTTCCCACTGCCAAGTCGGGGATACCTTGACCCTCTCAAACTTGAAAGATCAGGTTCTAAAATTACCGGGATATCAAAAAGTTGTCCCTATGGTTTACGCTTCTTTTTATCCAATTGAAGGTGACGATTATAATTTTATGCGGGAGGCTCTGGAAAAACTGAAATTAAACGACGCGGCTTTTGATTTTGAGCCGGAATCAAACATTGCCCTCGGAAGAGGTTTCCGTTGTGGATTTTTGGGTATGTTGCATTTGGAAATTATCCAGTCCCGCCTGGAAAGAGAATTTAAAATCAGTCCTACAGTTACAACTCCCAGTGTGGTTTACGAAATAAAGCTAAAAAATCAGGAGGGGAGGAAAAAAATTTATTCTCCCTCGGAAATGCCTGATCCGTCTTCGATTGAAGAAATTTTTGAACCCTACGTGAAGTTAAACATTGTTTCTCCCAGTTCATATCTCGGCTCCATTATGGAAATAATGAAAGACGCCCGATCGCAATATCTGAACACCCATTACGTTGATGAGGAACGCCTCATTTTGACTTTTGACTGTCCGCTTACGGAAGTGATTATCAATCTTCACGATGAATTAAAGAGCGCTTCTTCAGGATATGCTTCCATGAGCTACACTCTTTCGGAATATAAAAAATACAACTTAGTGAAAATGGATATTCTCGTGGCTCAAGAAAAGGTTGAAGCTTTTTCTCGTATTGTACCCCAAGAAAAAGCTTTTGCTGAAGGAAAAAGAATGGTGGAGAAACTCAAAGCTGTTATTCCTAAACAAAATTTCCAAATCGCTCTCCAGGCAGCGATTGGAGGAAAAGTCATTGCCCGGGAAACAGTCAAAGCCTTTCGGAAAGATGTTACGGAGAAACTCTATGGCGGAGACGTAACCCGTAAAAAAAAGCTTCTGGAAAAGCAAAAAAAAGGCAAAAAAAAGCTCAAAAAAATCGGAAAGGTGAATATTCCTTCAGAAGCTTTTTTAGCGGTTTTGAGAAAATAATTTTCAAACCTTGGTACTTTTAAGGAAATTTGCTAAAATACTCTTATGAGTTACATTAAAAGACGGAAAAAGAAGATTTATAAAATTTGGGTAGTGATTTCTATTTTAGCTGTTTTAGCTATGATTGCCTTCACGATTGCTCCTCTTATGAGCTTATGATTTTAAAAAATGCCCGATCAAGAAACAAAAAAAGGGCCCCTTTTGCTAAAAGTCCTGATTTTTATCGGATTAGCCAGCTTGATTCTTATTGTTTCCTCTCTTCTCAAGGAAACTTATAAAAAAAACCGGATCCGGAAAGAAATAGAGACTCTAGAGGCTCAAGCTAAAGAAATTGACCGCGAAAATTTTGAAATTCAGGAACGCTTGGCCTACTTGGAAAGCGAGGCCTACAAAAAAAAAGAAGCTAAAGAAAAATTAGGCTTACAAGATCCGGGAGAATCCGTGGTTTTCATTAAATCTAAAATAATTGAGCAAATAGAAAATACTAATGTCAGTGAAGAAAAAGATTTTTCTCTAAAAACTGAAAGAGTTTCCGAAATTCCTAATTTTCTTAAATGGTGGCGCTATTTCTTTGATCAAAAATCTTTATGAAAAAAACTAAGGTCAAACCCAAGATATTGTTTAGCGGTATTTTTATCGTCCTTTTGTTTTATTTTCTGACTTCAGCCGTCTTAGTTTACGGTTTTAATTTACAAAATAACTGGCTCAGGGTTTCTGCTCGATGGATGCCTTACCCGGCCGCTTTGGTTAATTTTTCCCACCCGATTATGTACCAAGAACTTCAGGATAATCTTAGCGCCGTAAAAAATTTTTACGAAAAACAGGATCTTTCTAATTCCGGATTACGGGTGGATTTTTCAACTGAAGGAGGGGAAAAGCGCTTAAAGATAAAAGAAAAATATTTACTCAACAAGCTAATTGAAAATAAAATAATGGCCCTGTTGGCCAAAGAAAAAAACCTTGAAGTCACTCCTCAAATGATTAGAGAAGAAATAGAAAAAGTGAAGCTGCAATCCCAATTTTCCGAAACGGACGAAGGCCTGGAAAAACTCAGCCAGCTCTATGGTTGGACTCTCAAGGATCTGGAAGAAAAAATAATCCAGCCTCAGATCCTTGGAAAAAAATTGGAAGAAGCTTCGCGTCAAGAAGAAACGCAATTTCTGGTCCCCCGGAATAAAATTGAAAAAGCCCAACAAGAACTTAACCAAGGTCTGTCTTTCGAAGAAGTAGCGAATGAATATTCTGAAGGAGAAAGCTCTAAGAACGAAGGGGAATTGGGCTGGTTTCCTGCGGACCAAATGATTCCCGAAATCGCTCTAACCTGTTTTTCCTTGGAAAAAGGCGATATTAGTCAAATTATTGAAAGTCCGCTTGGCTTTCACCTGATTAAGTTAGAAGATAAGAAAATTGAAGAGGGAGTGGAAAAATATAAAATTAAGCAGGTTTTTGTCCGAACTCCAACTTTCGCTCAATGGTTTCTGGAAAAACAGAAGGACTTCCAGGTTCAAATCTTACTAAAAGATTACTATTGGGACAAGGAAAGACAGGTGGTGGAATTTCGCGATCCAGCTTTGCGAGAATTTGAGGAATACCTTAGAAATAATTTCTCTGGAGATTTATCAGTTCTCTTTTAGCTAAAATAATAATTAATAAATAAAATTATGCCAAAAGCAAAAGTAAACGAAGAGCTGTGTATTGGTTGCGGTACCTGCGAATCGCTTTGTCCTGAAGTTTTTAAGGTTGAAGAAGGAAAATCAAAAGTTATTGGAGCGGAATGCACTCAATGCGATTGTCAACAAGTCGTTGACAGTTGTCCGGTCAAAGCCATTGCCCTGGAATAAGAACTAAAAAATTATGCATATGGAAAAAGAGGAAATAAAGAATTTCAAGTTCCTGATTTTATTCGTGCTAGCTCTCAGTTTAATTATTTCTGTGTTTTTTGGAGCTGTTTTCGGTTTTCTGGCTGCCGGATTTTACCAAAAGTCGGAAATTCAGTTTTCAAAAAAATATCCCTTCTTTTCTTTAGAAAAAAGATCTCCCGAAACCAGCATCATTAAACAAAAAGTTATTGAAGAAGATTCCGCCGTTACCGAGGTCGTAGAAAAAAGCGCGCCGGCAGTGGTGAGCATTGTGGTTTCCAAAGATATCCCTAAAATGCAAGACTTTTTTTCTTCCCCTTTTGGTTTTAATTTTCCTAATTTTTTCTCTCCCTGGGAAGAAACGCAGCCGAAAGAGGGTGAAAACCAAAAAGAAAAAATCGGTGGAGGAACAGGTTTTCTGATAACCGCCAATGGAATGATTGTCACCAATAAACACGTGGTTGCGGACGAGGCCGCCAGCTATACGGTATTGACAAATGATAACCAAGAATATGAAGCTTCCGTTTTGGCTCGAGACCCGAATAATGATATTGCGATTATAAAAATATCTGGGGAAAATTTCCCTATCCTAGAGTTGGGGGATTCGGAATCCTTAAAAATTGGACAATCCGTGATTGCGATTGGAAACTCCCTGGGAGAATTTTCCAACACGGTCAGTAGGGGAATTGTTTCCGGACTTAAGAGAAATATTACTGCCTCAGGCTCATTGATGGGGGAACAGGAAAAATTGAACGACATAATCCAGACAGACGCCGCCATTAATCCGGGAAATTCTGGAGGCCCGCTTTTGGATATAACTGGAAATGTTATTGGC
Organism: uncultured Bdellovibrionales bacterium; assembly: GCA_964630615.1. Lineage (GTDB taxonomy): Bacteria > Patescibacteriota > Minisyncoccia > Moranbacterales > UBA2206 > CAZVVG01. The sequence continues at coordinate 16,482 of CAZVVG010000003.1, read as the reverse complement.
ATAAATGTCGCCATGGCTCAAGGTGCTCAAAATATCGGCTTCGCTATTCCGTCTAACAATATTAAGCGAGTCGTGGATCAGGTAAAATCCACGGGGAAAATTTCCACTCCTTATCTGGGCATTCGTTACGTTCTCATTGATAAAGGTTTCCAGAAAGCCAACAGTCTTCCTTTTGCCTATGGCGCCTTGGTTTCTCGAGGAGAAAAAATTACCGATCTCGCTGTTATTCCTGGCTCACCAGCCGATTTGGCCGGTCTGGTTGAAAATGACATAATCCTGGAACTCAATGAAACAAAAATTGACGAAAATAACAGTCTGGGTGACTTGATTTCTCAGCATAATGTGGGTGAAGAAGTCGTGCTTAAAATCTGGCACAAAGGAAATGAAAAAAACGTTAAAGTTAAGCTGGAGGAAAGAAAATAAGTTATTTATTTATTTGAGTCTCAATGTTTATTAAGATCCGACCCCTAATTTTCGCTTTGGTTTTTTTTCTCGGTCTGGAGGCCTTGGTTTTTTTTCCCGAAAAAGTCTTTTGGATCTTATCCATTATCTTGATATTTTCTTTCTATATTGGAGCACAAATTGGAAAAAAATGGATTTTCGCGATTATTCCTTTCTTTTTCGCCCTTTTTTCTATTGCGCTTCTTTACCTTATTTCTTTCTGGATAGAAGAACAGGCTTTTATTTTCCTCTCGGTTTTAGTTTATTATTTAGGACTCTTGGGAACCAACCGACTTGGTCTTTACGCTAAAGATAAAACCGCGCAAGGAATGCTCGTAACCGCTTCGGTTTCCACGATTTTTTTTTCCTATTCCAGTCTTTACGGACTTTACTTAAACTTTTTAGTTCCCGCTTATTTTCTGATGCTGGATTATTTATTCGTTACCCTTTTTGTCAGCTTTCCCTATTTTTCCCTGATTAACCAGGACCGGAAACAGGTATGGCTTTATACCCTAATCTTGGCTTTTCTGATGACAGAATTGATCTGGACCATGAATTTTTGGCCTTTCGGCTATTTGACAACCGGCGTCATTGGACTCATACTTTACTACATATTTTGGGATCTGATTAGAAGCTACTTCCTTCATCAATTAAATAAAAAAAAGGTAATTACTAATCTGGTTTTTTTCTTCTTTCTAGCCTCCCTGGTTCTCCTAACCTCCAAATGGATCCCTCTTATTTGAATTAAAAAAATCAAAGCTATGAAAAAAATAGGTTTTTATTTTTTAGTGGTCGTATTGGGGGGTTTCGGTGGAATCCTGGCTGATCGCTTTCTTTTTCCTTACCTAAGCACGGTTTCTTTTTTTTCCAAATACGATATTGTCAGAAAAGCAGCTCAAGACGTGACCATCATAAACAAAACGGAGCAAGTAACGGTCAAAGAGGAATTTTCCATTGAAAAAGTTATCAACCAGGTTTCTTCCTCCCTGGTCAACATTGTTTCGGCTTCAAAAAATGAGACTATTTCCAAAAAAGAACCGGCGCTCATAAAAAATGGAACGGGAATGATTGTGACCAGTGATGGCATCATTATGACCTACGCAAGTGCCCTTCTGAAAGAAAATTCCACCTACCAGGTGTTTCTTTTTGACGGTAATGTCAAAGAAGCCAAGCTCCTCGGCATTGACAGCTATAGCAACTTGGCCTTCCTGAAAATAGAAGCCAGCAACTTGCCCACGATTTCTTTTGCCAATTCGGAAGATGCTAAAATTGGGGAAAAAATCGTCGCCTTGAGCAATAATTCATTGGATTATTCCAATAATTACACTACCTCTATTTTGGGAGGTTGGAGCTCGGATTTTAATCTTTTCGGAGGAAAGGTTTCCTCCTCGGAAAAAATGGAAGGAGTCTTTAAGGACACTTTTACTTCCAAAGATGAGTATGTCGGCGGACCGATCGTAGATTATCTTGGGCAGGTCATCGGAGTTACCGGTGTGGTAGAGAGCGGACCGGAAAAAACTTATTTTCAAATTCCAGCCAATAAGATAAAAAGGGTTTTGGATAAAGTCCTACAAAACAGGCTGGAACAGAATCCTTATTTGGGAATCTATTTCCTTCCGGCCAATAAAACTTATCTGACTCTAGGAAAAATCACTCGGGAAAACGGAGCGCTTGTCTATTCCGCCTCCGGACAACAGGGGTTGGCGGTCATTGCAGGTTCTCCTGCACAAAAAGCGGGCCTGAAAATCGGAGATATGCTGATTGCTCTCAACGGAGAAGAAATCAACAAAAAAAATACCTTGCCCGATCTTCTTTACAAGTATAAAAAAGGCGATACTATTGAGCTGACGCTGATTCGGAATGAGCAGGAAATGAAAATCGAGGTTAATCTTTAAAATTACCGTTTTTTTGGTAATTAACCCTCTTTTTGAGAAGAGGGTTTTTCATTTGACAAAATTGCTTTGTTGTGCTAGTATTGTGAGTTAAAAATTTGTTTATTTTAAGCCTGAAAAGTTAAGAAGAGAATCTCTTTCCTTAGGGATTCTCCTCCTGAATTTTCAGGAAAGTTACTTAAAAAGTGAATATAAAAAAATAAAAATAGGAGGCCAAAAAATGAAAGGAAAGGTTGCAGTTATTGTGGCGGTGGTTTTTTTCTGCCTAGTTTCTTCTGCAATTGCGGAAATTTCTAGGTTAGAAAAAATTAAGAAGCTCGGGTTCCCCGAGTCAATCGCTGCTTCACTAAATAGTTTAGTGGAGCAGAATAATTTTTCCGGGAAGATAGACATTTCGAAGGGGATGGCCGTCTCGGCTATAATCCGCAAAGATGTTTTAGGAAGAGATGGGAAGTTGAAGTGGGATGGAAACCATTTCTTCCAAGCGGAAAAATACGAGACGGATAATTTTGTTTTATATCGTCTCGAAAATGAGGGGGAGGTGCTTTTCAGAACCGGTGAATTACCTCCGATTAAGGAAAAAGCTGACTCCAAAATTACTAGGGGCGTTGAGGAAGTTTTTGAGTCAGTGGCCTTACCGTTAGATCTCAAGAACTTGAGCAAAGAGCAGATAACGGCCATCGTTGTTCCTATTTTCCGATCTAATTGGATTGGGGATGGACTCGGAATGTACTCTATTTCCGAGAAAGATGGCAAAGAATCAGAGAAGTTCTTTGTCCGTAAAGTTTGGCGGACAACGGAAGAAGATTTTCCTGCGGTTATAACAAAATACGGAACACATGTATTCGTTATAGCCAAGGGAAAGAAGCAGTCTGACCTGTTGGGAAAAAATCTGGCCATTATTTCCGGCAGTGGTAAGTTCGCGCTTACTCTTTCCGGCAAAATGGTTGAGTTTAACTCTGAAAAACAGGTTGAATTTTTCACGGAGCATAATTCTCGGATTACGGAAGAAATGTTGATTGACATTTCTCCCGAAACTGAGAACGGCAAGGCATTTATCCGAGATCTAAAGAAAATTTTTCCCAATGATTATTATGTTAAAGGGAAAAGAGTTTCTTCCGAAACGGATGAGGAAACCCTGAAAAGTCTTGTGGGCTCAAGCAATAACGCGAGTTTCGCAAGGAGAGTAGTGGAAAAAGGGGGATTGCCTAATATCAGTATCAGTTCGGTTCTTTGTCCTCCTTGCGAGTTGATCAGAATGTTAATTGTCTGGTCAATCGCAGCCGCTGATGATACTTTGACTGGCAACTTTCTTGAAGCGAAAGTTTCAGGATATCAAGCCGCTCAAGCATTAGCCCCTTATCTGGCAGAATGCCAGGAGGAGATAAGCTATCTCACAAAAATAACTAAAAAATAAAAAAGGAGGTTTTCAGAAATGAAAAAGTTGATGAATGTAATTGTTATTTTGTTATTTATTGCTTCTTCTGCATTTGCAGATGGAGGTAATAGTGACAAGGACAAACTGGCCAAGTGGTCAGGAGTATCCAAAGTGGATAGTTTCGTGGGTGCGAAGTGGAAAGATACTAAAAATTCCACAAGCGCTCATGGAAACATTATCGTTTACCCATTTGCTTGGGTAAACGAAAATGGGGCCAACCTTCTTGGGGTTGGTTATAAAGGGAATTATTGGGACTCCGACACCGGCTATGGTCAGAGACACCTCGGGCAGATAGCCTTTCGAGGTTATCACTCCTGGGGTGACTATCGGCTGTCCGCACTGGCCGGAACGCAGAAAGAGTCTTATGGCAAGACTCAACCCCGGTATAATCTTTACGGGGTTGGGGGATATCTTGCCCTGAGACACGAGGATGATTGGGGAAGGAATTCCTTTCCCAAAACGGAGCTCTGGGGTCAGGCCTTGTGGGCTGACGGCCGGAATTCTAAGAGCAAGACTGACGGGATTTTTGACATCGGGGGCCGACAGTATCTGCATGAAGGATGGTGGATAAAACCCTACCTTCAGGCTGATTTGTCCATAGGAACCCCCGGGCAATACGCATCCCTGAGTTTAGCCGTAGGCTTGACGGATAAGTATGAAATACTCTACCTGTCCGTTGGGCCAGAATTCGACCTAAAACACGGAGGTAACTTTTCCTTCGTGAACGCGGGGTTAGACACATCTAATCTTGTTTCGACCGTAATCAGATACAATGCGGCGAAACAAGTGGAAAAAGTCAACCCCTAAAACATCATAAAGGGTCTTGAACGAAATTCGTTCGAGGCCCTTTTTTTAACTTGACTTTTTTTCTGAAAAGTGCTATTATTTCAGGTCAAGAAAGAATCAGTTTGGGACACGAAAAAATTAAAAAAATATCCTTTATTTCAGGGATATCTAAACAGATGAAAATTGCATTTATCGGACAAAAGGGAATACCAGTTCAATTCGGAGGCGTGGAACGTAGAGTGGAAGAATTGAGCACCAAAATGGTTCAATTAGGCCATGAGGTTTTTGTTTATGTCAGAAACGATTATACTTCCAAAAACATTCGGGAATACAAAAGGGTTAAACTAATTCACTTGCCTTCCATCGCGACCAAGCATCTGGATACAATTTTTCATACCTTTCTGGCTACGGTGCACGCCATTTTTCAAAATTACGACGTGGTTCACTATCAGGCGCCAGGACCTTCTTCCTTATGTTGGCTAATAAAAATCTTTCGACCGAAAATCGCCCTGATCGCGACCTTCAATTCCCTCGACAGCCAACACCAAAAATGGGGGAAAATTGCCAAGCGCTATTTGAAGCTGGGAGAAAAAATCATTGTGAATGTCCCGGACAAGACCATTACGGTTAGCGAGATCCTGAAAAGATACGCCCGAGAAAAATACGGTCGGGAAACAGTCGTGATTAATAACGGTTCTGCGGTGATTAAAAAACCGGGAAATTACGAAGAAATTAAAAAGTGGAAACTGGAAAACCACCGTTACTTTTTGGTGGTCAGTCGCCTGGTTAAGCACAAGGGGATTCATTATCTGATTCAGGCTTTTGATGAGCTGCAAAAATCCGGAAAAATTCCCGCCGATTTCAAATTGGTCATTGTCGGCGACAGTGCTTTTACGGATGATTACGTGGAATTTATCAAGGACTTGGCCAAAAATAACGCCAACATTGTCTTTACCGGAAACCAAAAAGGCCTGACCCTGGCCCGGCTTTACTCTTGCGCCTATACTTTCGTCCAGCCTTCCGAGGCGGAAGGCCTTTCCAATGCCCTCCTAGAAGCTATGGGCTACGGCCTGGCGCCGATTGTCAGCAATATTGAAGAAAATCTCCTGCCAGTCGGAAACACAGGAATAATTTTTGAATCAAAAAATATTGAAGATTTGAAAGAAAAACTAATCTTCTCTTTGGAAAAAAAGAAAGAACTGAAAATTCTGGGAGAACGGGCCAAGAAACGGGTGGAATTTTTCTACAATTGGGATCGCAATGTGGCCGAAACTTTGGCGATTTATCGCCAGATATTAAACCAAAAAAAGAAAAAATCCCCCTTAACCCGCCAGAAGTTCTCGGTAAATACCTAAAAGCTCCTGATAAAGCTTCTCTTCGTCATTGATTTTTAGGATGTTTTCCCGGCCCTTCCTGCCCAATGCCAGTCTTTCATCATAAGTCAGCTCGAGCAGCTGGCTTATTTTTTTCGCCAAATCGGAAACCTCTTCCGCCTGAAAAACTAGACCGGTTTCTCCCGGAAGAATAGATTCTTTCGAACCGCCCCGGTCGGAAACAATCACCGGCTTGGCGTAAAATTGCGCTTCAATAATCACCGACGGTGAGTTGTCGTGCCAAAGAGAAGGCACAACCACAAATTTAGCTTTTAAGATTATTTCTCTGAGTTCCGCTCCCTGTTTGAATCCGGCAAAAATAATCTTATCCTCCAATTTTTTTTCTTTTACTAATTTTTTGAGCTCGGCTTCTTGCGGTCCCTTGCCGACAATCAATAGGCGGTTTTCTTTCATTTTTCCCAATTCAATAAGGTCCCCAACCGCTTGGATAAGATTTTTCAGACCTTTTTCCTCAGAAATTCTTCCAAAAAAAACAAAATAATTTTCTTCCGTTGGGTTTTCCTCATCAATTTCAAATTTCCGGGCATCAAAGACATTCCTCAGCTTTCTTATTTTCTCCGGAGGAATCCCAAATTCCACACATTTTTCCCGCATAAAGTCGCTAGGCGCGAGAAAAAGATCCACCCCTTCGTAACTTTTGAGTAGTCTGTGAACATAGGCCTCGAGCATTGCCAAAAAACTGGCACTTCGGGAATTTTTCAGGCATTTATTAAAAAAGCACTGATAATATTTCCCACCCTTGCATTTTTCGCAAATCCGGCCTTTATTGAAAAGTTTGTAATTCGGACAAATCAATTTGTAATCGTGAAGCGTCATCACAACCGGAATTTTTCTTTTCTTGAGCGGCCGAATAATGGAAGGAGTGAGATAATGATAAATATTATGCAGGTGGGCAATTTCCGGAGGATATTCCTCAATCAATTTTTTCAGCTTATCTTCCGCTTCTCGATTATAAATCAGCTTACCGGCCAGATACAGTTTCCGAAAGAATCCTGTTTTTTCGTTTAAGTCAAAGTGGGAGGGGAAATATTTAGCAAAAGGAGTTTCCTCGTTTTGCAAATCAGCCAACGCGAAAACCGAAACCATATGACCCTTCTTTTCCAACAATTTTATCATTTCAAAAAAGACCGTGACGGAACCGCCTCCTCTTTTTCGAGTAAAGTATTTATGGACTTGAAGAATTCTCATTTTTATTGTATTATAAGCTAAATTAAAGAATAATTCAACTTTCCGATGCTGTCAAAAAAAACTAACGGATTTTTGTTGCTGGCGGGATTGACTGTGATCTTTCTCTTTAATCTAGTTTCCCATCAGCCCATTCTTAACAGCTTTTTGCTGGTCTTGGGTTTGGTTTTGGCCATCGTTTTTTTGGCCAATCCCAAGTGGGGACTCTTTTTGATTATTTTTCTGCGTCCTTCAATTGACCGCTTCAGCGAGAACATTACTCTGAGTTTGAATGAAAATCTGACCTTCAACGCCGGAGCGATGTTGGGAATTCTGGTAATCGGATTGCTTTCCTTTTTCATTCTCAAGAATCTTGGAAGTTTCAGCAAATTACCCGCCGTTTTTCTTTGGTTAATGTTTCTTTTAATTTCTCTTCTTAGCCTTTTCTTTTCCATTGACAAATCGGCCAGCTTTTACGAATTAATTCGCCTGCTAAGCATTTTATTGGTTTTTGCTTCCTTTTACCTCCTGGCGCGGAAGGAAAAAAATCCGTCTCTGATTCTTTGGGCACTTGCTTCTTCCGCCGTGGTTCCTTTTCTTTTCGCGACTTATCAATTGGCCACCGGGACCGGATTGGGCGGCACCTCGGGAATTGAAAGCCGACTTTTTGGCACTTTCAGCCATCCCAATCCCTTTGCTTCTTTTATTGTCATTGTCCTTGTCGCTGCTTCTTTTCTTGTAACTTGGGAAAAAGAGCAGATGTATAGATTCTTTCTTTCCGGTTTGATTTTTTGGGGTTTAATTTTACTGGTTGAAACTTTTTCCCGCGGCGCCTGGTTTGCTTTCCTGATTTTTATTTTAATCTTAATTCTCAAAAAATCTCCCAAGCTGATTCTCCTAGCGGCCGGGCTGGCTCTCGTTTTATATTTCAGTTTTCCGCTGGTTCAGGAGAGGATTGAAGATATCTACAATCCGCCGGCGGACAGTTCTGTGCGCTGGCGCTTTGCCCAATGGGAAAGGATGTATCAGATTTTTCTCAAGAATCCCGCCATCGGGCAGGGGATTGGGACGGAAACCCTTGCTCACGAACAGGAATATGGACCTTACGCCGGCAATCCCTACACCCACAATGATTTCTTGCGCGTCGCTTTGGAAACCGGAATTCCGGGGCTCCTGGCTTATTTTCTTTTGATCATGGTGGCCCTTAAAAATTCTTTTACCCCTTATGTGAAAGCTAAAAATAAATATCTCAAGGATTTTCACCTTTTTGTTTTGGCCCTATTTTTGGCTTTAATAAGCTTTTCTTTGACGAATAATACGCTTCGGGAAACGGTTACCCAATGGACGCTTTGGGCGCTTTTGGGTACCTCCTTTGCGCTCGCAAAAAAAGAGCCGCTAAAAAATTCCCATGAAAAATCTTCTTAAAGAGAAGAAAATTTATTTTTACCTTCTTTGTTCGCTTCTCCTGGGAACCTTGATTTTCAGTTTCTATTTTTACAAAAAATTATTTTATTTCTCTCTGGAAAAAGAAGCGATGATTCATTATGAAACGCTTTGCCAAAAAATAAAGGCTCTGGAAAAAACCGCCGACACTTTGAAAGAAAGGGCAGACGATTTCGGATCCCAAAGGTATATTACCGAAGAAAAACAAAAAGAGGCACTTCTGGAAATAAGGGAATTAGAAAAAACCTCCTTTGCCCTTGAAAAAGATTATTTAGCTTCTTTTTCCGATTTGAGCCTGAAAATTTTCTCACCCGAGGACTCAAAAATCAAGCACCTTTACGCGAACACGGAAAATCTACCTCTTTACGGGCTAGGCTTAGTCCGGGCGCTGGAACAAAGATTTTCTTATAATTATTCCTACCGCGGTCAGGAGAATTATCTCGAAACTGAATATACTGAACTTAAGGAAAAAATTAAATCCATAAAAGAATCCACCGAAGCGAACTGCTCTGAATATTAGTTAAGTTAAAAAAATTATCTTTTGTGACCGGCGTCAACCGGTTTTTAGGTATTAAAAAAGCCCGTTGGTGCAATGCACTGACGGGCTTTGGGTGGTGGGTAACAGGTTAGCGGCCGAAAGGTGCTTCGGCCGGGCTTTCATCCTTATAGAGACTTCCGTCTCTAAGAAGGACGACTTCCCAGCAGGAATCACCTTCGGTTCCAGGCTGCCCCTTCTTAAGCGCCTTGATGCGCTCAAGATAGGGCAGTATGCAGGGGGCCGCCATATTCAGCAACTCAAACGGGTTTTCTACCGTTGCGTTGCGAACTACGATGGTCGGACCCCAGCCAGTCCCATAAGGCCATCCTGTAAGACCGGCCTCATGGTATTCGATCTTGAAAGAGATCGAATTGTTGGGATAATTCTGGTTTCCAACATTAGAAACCAATCTTACCCCCTGGAACGGCTTGAGGGTCCTGTACTTGCCAGTCAGGACCTTGCCGTAACACCCGCCGCTCCGATCACAGTGAGAGGACTTCTCCTCCCAGGTGATGATGGGAGCCTTTGCCACTGCCACCGGCATCGGACCAACAGCTCTCGCGAGCTGCTTGGCCTGTCCAGGACAAATGGACATAAGCCCTTCGCCGGCCCGGGGATTGGCCGTCAGCTTTTGGAGCTTCGCGACCAAAGGCCCAGAAAAGTGAATCCTCTCCGAACCTCCCGCTCCCGTGACGAGAACATTCTCGCCAAGGGAGTTATCAACAACAGCCACTCCCTTCACTCCCGGGAAATAGCTGTTGATAAGTGCGGAAACTACCGGACCACGAACGGTGTCACCCCTTACGGTGACATCCGCGGCCAGGGCACCCGCAGTAAAAAAAATAAAAACGACACAAAAAAACAGCACTTTCTTCATTTTCTCCTCCTTCTTCCTTCTTTGTTGTTTCGTTTTTTTATTATTATATACTTTTTTACCTGTCCCACCCACCATTCCAAAAGCCAAAAATAAATTTGACTTCCAAAAGGGTGGGTAGAAAATTGAATTTTCAAGGTTCTAGCTTTAACAAAATAGTTTACACTAAATAAAATTTTTTGTCAATAGGAAAAATATCCTTAATATAAGCCTTAAATTTAAGCACAGGAATTTCGGGGCTTTACTTTATTTTAATTTTATGCTAGGCTTCAGGGTCATTTCTTTGACAATTTAATACCTTTTTTATTTCTGGTTTAGTCTAATCTGGCCGGAAATTAAAAATAAATTATAGGAAAATAAAAAATAAAAAAAGGAGGAGAGAAAGATGAAGGTAAAGAGGTTTTTTGTTTTTGTTATGGCCACCCTTATTCTCATTGGCTGTGGTGGAGGCGGAGATGATGAGGGAGAAGTTCAACCTCAAATTGACAACCGCGAATACGTGGTTGAAAACTTTAACCTTAATTTGGCCGGAGCAAAATTCTGGTCAAACAATGGTGGTATGTATAAGAATCCTGAAATTTGGGTTGCCAGAGACGGAGAACCATATCAGTCTGCCTTAAAATGGGAAGATTTCCCAATTCGAAAAGGTGACCGATTAGAATTCACCGTTTCCGGATCGGGAAATGATGGAGTTTCCCTGAAAATCAAAAACAAAGGCGGGGATATAACCTATGCCTCCCAAGAGTTTGGTTTTCAAGGGAAAAATATCATCCAGCTTGCGGTTGAAGCGGATGATAATCAGGCCGAATTTTTACTTATGTTCGGCCAGAAAGCCGGCAAGTATGTTTTCGCCGGTGATATCGCTGTAAAGCGATCGCGGCTGAAAACCACTACGAGTCAAACCAGAATAATCCCTGTTAATATAAGTCAGGGAATATTTTGGTCAAATAGCGGCTCCACTTGGGATCCTTCATCCGGAACATTAAATGTCCGGATGGGTCAAGAGAGATGGAGTACCATGCTTCGGTGGGATGGGATTTCCATTACCGCCGGCCGAGTGTATAAAGTTATCGTGTCCGGCTACTCCTTACCTTCGGCTGAAGTTATTATTCAGCTGAAACAGGGTAGCCGAAGTTACGGCGAGAAGGCAGTAGAGCTGTATGGGGAAAATCTCATCGCAGAGATTATTCCCTCCCAAACAGACAGCTCCGCCAGCCTGGTAATTATTTTTGGCTTTCAGGCTGGGACTTATCAGCTAAAAGAGCTAAAAATAATCGAACAGTAAATATTTTTGGGCGTAGGAAACGAAACTGCTTCCTACGCTCTTTTTGTTTCTTAAAAAAGGCTTTATTTTAAAAAACCATCCAACCCAGCTTTAGTCTTTGCTTGACAAATTTTTGGCTTTGTGCTAACCTATAATGTTTCTCGGAATCCCGATTCAGGACGAAAAGAAACCTTTAATAAAGCTAAAAAAAGTTATGAACAATTTTATGAAAACTCTCAAAGAGAATTGGACTTCCATTTCTCTCACCACGCTTTTCTTGACGGCGATTGTTTTTGCCGTTTCAGCGTTTCTGACTCCCAAGTATGAATCGCAGATGAGCGTTCTGGTTATTCAGAAACAACCGGAAGATAAAGTGGACGCTTATTCGGCTGCTAAGTCGGCGGAATACCTAAGCGACATTTTTTCCAAAATCATCTATACGGATTCCTTCATTGATGAGGTTCTCAAATCCCCGGCAGGAATTCAGCGGAAATTTTCCAGTGATCGGGAAGAAAGAAAAAAGGAATGGGAAAGAGACGTGAAAACCAAAAAAATTAATAATACCGGGATTATCAAAATCAGCGTTTTTGATCCCTCCCGCAAAGAAGCGGAAAAAATTGTTCAAGCGATTTCCGAAAACCTTTCTGCTAACAGCGCCAAATATCACGGTGGGGGAGAAAGAGTCGTTATAAGCACGATTGACGGACCGATAACCAGCAAAAATCAGGCGCGTCCTAATGTCTTTCTAAACTCCCTATTGGCTTTGATTATCGGGGCCGTCGGATCTTTCGGATTTTTCTATTTTTTCCGGAGCGAAGAAAGCGGTTCCATTTATCTTGTCAAAAAACCGCAAACATTTTCTGCTCGAGAAAGAGAAAGTATTCCAACTGAGCCAAAAAATGAAAGCCGAGAACTCTCTTCCTTTCCTGAAAGGGAAGAATTTTCTTTTCCTCCGGCTGAAGAATAAGATTATTTTGCCACTTATGCCAGAAAATCGGCTCCGCCAGAAAATTTGCCTACGCCTCAGAGAACTGAGGAATTGAAAAAAGGCGATGTCTTTCCAGAAGAGAGCCAAACGGTTTTTCCGGAAGCAACCCCAGAAGAAGTTAAAGCCCGCTTAAACAAACTTTTACAAGGAAAACTTTAATCAACCAAATTTATGGCTAAGAAAAGATCGCTAAAATTTTGGATAATTTTCTGGATTTTTTCCCTAATTTTTTTGATTGGCTGGTATTTCTTTTGCCAGTTCCTCAATCAAAGAAAGGCGGATAACGAATCGGGGCTGGGCGCCGCTTCCACCCTCCTTTCCTGGGGACTGCCTAGCGGAAAAGAATTTGAAGCTTTGGGTCAGTTTGCCAATTATCTTTTACAGAAAGATGAGAAAGAAAGAACCTTTCTGGTTCTTTTCCAGAATAATATGGAATTGCGTCCTGGCGGAGGCTACATCGGATCTTTTGGTATTTTAAAAGTAAAAAATGGCGAAGTCACTAAGCTGGAAACTCATGATCTTTCAAACTTTGACGGACGTATTCCAGATGGAATCGAGCCACCCTATCCAATCAAAGAAACTCTTCGAGTTTCTTCCTGGAAAATGCGTGATTCCAACTTTTCTCCAGATTTCCTAACCAACGCCAAAAAGGCCGAGTTATTCTATAAAATGGGAAAAGGAGAGGAAAATTTTGACGGAATTATTAGCCTCAATTCCAATGTGCTGACTTCATTTTTGAAAGTTACCGGACCGGTCGAAGTGCCTGGTTTTGAAGGTTCTTATGACAGTGAAAACGGAGTCTTGGCTCTTGAATACCAGGTAGAAAAAGGATACTACCACCAGGATCTTGAAATCGGAGAACGAAAATCCGTCATGGGTCCTTTAGCCCGGGAAATAATGAAAAAAATCTCTTCTTTAAGCTTGGGCGGAAAAGTAAGGCTGGCTGAAGTTATTTTGCAGGATCTGAACAGCAAAGACATTCAACTTTATTTCAAGGATCCGGAAATGCAAAAGCAAGCCACGGCCGCTAACTGGGCCGGATTAGTGGATCAGGAGTGGGAAAATGACTATTTGATGATCGTTGATGCTAATATGGGCGCTCTAAAAAGCGACCGAGTAATGCAAAGAGCCATTGACTATACGGTTGATTTTTCCAAATCCACGCCGGAAGCAGTTTTAAAAATAACTTACACACATACAGCTAAAGAAAAGGATTGGATGACTAAGAATTATCTCACTTATCTGCGCGCTTATGTGCCGGAAGAATCTTGGCTGACAACTTCCACAAATACCGGAAAAATGGTTTTTGCCAATGAATTGGGGAAAAAATTCTTTGGTTCTCTGGTGGAAGTACCGCTTGGTCAGACTAAAACCGTGGAAATGAAATACAATGTCTCCGGCAAAATCAACCCCGATAATTATCAACTCAAAATTCAAAAGCAATCGGGAGTGAGAGAAATTCCAGTTACGGTAAAAATTATCGGTCGAGACGGAAACCTTCGGGACTATCAATTCCAGTTAGCCCAAGAAAAAATCGTCGGGGAATAATTACATTTAAAAAAATTATCCTTAAATAGAGAGAAAAGAGGCGACTGGGTCGCCTCTTTTATTTTGTTTGTTTTTGTATTATCATTGGCTTATGCTTCCAGGCGTAATCATAAAAAAAATAGAAAAATTCCAAGATGCTCGGGGTTGGTTAGGCGAGTTTTTCCGAAAAGACGAAGACCGGTATCAGCCCGCCATGGGCTACCTGAGTCTTACCCGGCCAGGAATCGTTCGGGGACCCCACGAACACACTAAGCAATCGGATTTTTTTATCTTTGCCGGTCCGGGAGAATTTGAGGTCCATCTTTGGGATAACCGGAAAAAAAGTCCAACACGAGGAAAATATTTGAAAATAAAAGCGGGAGAAAAAAATCCAATTTCCCTCTTAGTTCCTCCCGGGATCGTGCATGGCTATAAATGTGTTTCTCGGACCCCGGCTCTTTCTTTCAACCTTCCTGATCGACTCTATCGGGGAAGAAAAAAGAAAGGCAAAATAGATGAAATCCGCCATGAACAAGATCCTCATTCTCCTTTTCATTTAAAATAATTTAACTTCAAAAATATGGAATGTATTTTTTGCAAAATCGTTTCCGGAGAAATTCCAGCGGAAAAAATTTATGAAGACGAAAAACTGCTGGCTTTCTTGGATATTAATCCCGTAACCTACGGCCACACTTTACTCATTCCCAAAGAACACCACGCAATGATGCCGGATGTTCCAGACGCACTTTTGAGCGATTGCTACCTGAAGGCCAAAGAATTGATGCCTAAAATCAAAGCTGGCCTGGAGGTGGATTATGTTTCAGTTTCGGTAGTCGGCTTGGATATTCCGCATTTCCATATTCACCTAATCCCCCGGAAATTAAACGACAGTTTGGCTAATTTTTGGCCGACCCGAAAATATCCGGAGGGGGAAATTGAAAAAACCGCGAAAAAATTAATTTCCCAAAACCTATAATCTCAAATATGAAATTATTAATCACTGGCGGCGCTGGTTTTATTGGCAGCAACTTCATCCATTATTGGCTTAAAAAATACCCCCAAGACCAGATTATCAATCTGGATCTTTTGACTTATGCCGGCAACTTGGAAAATCTGAAAGGGGTAGAGAAAAATCCGAATTACCAATTTGTCCAGGGAAATATCTGCGATAAAGAGTTGGTGGCAAAATTGCTCAAGGAATCCGACCTAATTGTTCATTTTGCCGCTGAATCGCACGTGGATCGCTCCATTGCCGATTCTCAAAACTTTATCCAAACGAATATAATCGGAACCCACACTTTGCTAGAAGCAGCCAAGGAGAACGGATTGAAAAGATTTCATCATATTTCTACGGATGAAGTTTTCGGTTCTTTGGAGCTCAATTGGCCCCCTTTTAACGAAAAAACTCCCTATGCTCCGCGGAGCCCATACAGCGCCTCCAAGGCTTCTTCGGATCACTTGGTACAGGCCTATTTTCATACTTATCAACTTCCGATTACTCTTTCCAACTGCTCTAATAACTATGGTCCTTATCAATTTCCAGAAAAATTTATTCCTCTGGCGATTACCAATCTTCTGGAAGGAAAAAAAGTTCCGATTTATGGAGACGGCCTGAACATTCGTGATTGGCTTTTTGTCGAAGATCATTGTGCCGCGCTAGATCTAATAATCCACAAGGGGAAAGTTGGAGAAACTTATTGTCTCGGCGGCCAGGCGGAAAAAACCAATTTAGAAATTGCCCAAAAAATTCTCAAATTAATGGGAAAAAACGAAGACCAGCTGGAATACGTTAAAGATCGCCCTGGCCACGACAAGCGCTATGCCATTGATTTTTCCAAAATAAAATATCACCTGGAATGGGAACCCCAAACCGATTTTGAAAACGGATTGCAAAAAACGATTGAGTGGTACAAAGATAATGAATCCTGGTGGAGAAGTATCAAAAGCGGGGAATACCAAAAATATTATGAAAAACAATATGGCGGATAAAAAAATTCTGATTCTGGGAGCTAAAGGAATGCTCGGCCAAGAGCTGGTAAGAGTCTTTAAAAAAGACCAGAACGTTAAAGTCTTAGCTTGGGATAAGAAAGATTTGGATATCACCAAAGAATCAGCTGTCTATAGGAAAATTAAAGTTGTTAATCCCGACGTGATTATTAATGCCGCCGCTTATAATGGAGTGGATAAATGCGAAGATCCAAAAGAATTTGAAACGGCCAAAAAAATAAACGGACTGGCCCCCGGTTATCTGGCCAAGACCGCGAAAAAAATCGGAGCAATTTTGGTTCACTATTCCACCGATTATGTTTTTGACGGTCAGCCGGAAAGAGAAAAGCCGGTCGGTTGTTCTGGGGTTTGCGCTCATTGCCATTTGCACGAAAACTTCGTTCCGGAAATCGGTTTCCAAGAAGAGGCTCAGCCCAGACCAATGAATAATTACGGAAAATCCAAGCTCCTTGGGGAAGTTCAGGTAGCCAAAAATACTAATAAATATTATCTAATCCGAACTTCCAAGCTGTTTGGCCAGCCCGCTCAAATCCAAGACGGAAAACGCAGTTTTTTTGACCTCATGCTGGAACTGGGCAAAAAAAACAAAACCGTCAAAGTGGTCAATGAGGAAATCAGTTGCTTTACTTATGCTCCTGATTTGGCTCGGAAAACCAAGGAGATTTTAGAAGCAGGGAAACCTTTTGGGATTTATCATGTTGTCAATGGCAATCCTTGCACCTGGCA
>CAZVVG010000002.1:2058-47116 GCA_964630615.1 uncultured Bdellovibrionales bacterium | reverse complement strand
AGGGAGTTTTGGGCTTTGAGCTTGTTTAAGAGAGATTGGGAGTTTTTGGAAGATGGGAAGGGATACGGATTAAGGGAGAGTTTCTTGAGGAAACTTAGGGCTTTGAGCTGGTTTTGGTCCTTAGGAAGACCGAGTTTATTCTTAGAGATGGATTCAAGGAGGGTCTGGTGTTCTTTAATGATCGCTTCGCTTCTTCTTTGGGAGGAAGAAGAAAAGAGCTCCGGTTGTTTTTCTTTAAGAAGCTTGAGTTCTTTGGTGGTAAGGGGTTCTTTCTGGAAGTAGCTTTCTTTGGAAACTTGGAGGGAGTTTAAGAACTCACTGGTAGTTGCCTGGGAATTGAGAGGTTTGAGTTTGGAGTTTTCATAGAACCAATACACTCCGAAGACCAAAAAAACTACCAAGCTGATAACCAGGGAGATAAAAAGACAGAAGCGTTTTTTGTCGACGATTTTGATTGGCATTCTGAGGTAAATATATCATAAATATCTGATAGTTAAAAGATGTTGGTAAGCGGAGAATAAAAAAAACAGAACTCGGTTGGAGTTCTGGGGTTTGTCAAGAGATAGGTCAAGGAATTTCTCAAGTAAGATGAGGTGAATATGTCAAGGGGTTTGTCAAGGAATATGTCAAGTGGACCTCGGCTTCATCGGTTGGAACCAAATCGTGTCAGAATTGAAGAAATGGGACAAGTTGAGACAGGTATTGGAACCAGCTTTTTAGTTTTGTTTGAAACCTGAAACACCTTTAATTTTTCAAAAATCCGCTAAGGAGTACCTGACGTTCATCGGTTGGAACCGGGGGGTTTTGGAAAGAGAAAAAGCAAGGAGGTTTTGTCCTTGCTTTCTAAAGATTTCTATTTTTCCTAAAGACTTTTACTTTCTCCTTGGAATTTTCTGGGACGTATTTGATTATCTCACTTCGTAAACCTGATAAAGTGAATCTTCGCCTTCTTCATAGTAATCGGCTACCAGGGCTTCTTCAATTAATTTTACTCCCAATCTTTCTAGGTCTTCTTTGTGTCTGGCCATAAAATTCTGGGAGGTTTCCCGCAAATGCATATCCAGTAAGACCGGCTTGTTTTCTCTTTGCGCTTTGGCTTTCAATTTATTAATCAACTCTTTCATCATTTCCCAGCCGATTCCCTGTCTTTGCGCTTCCGGCAAAACCGCGATGTCTTCAAGGTAGATTGACGGATCGCCTTCGTCGGTTTCGTCTTCCACGGCTACGATATAGGCGACAGTTTCTGCCGATTTCTTTCCAGGCCTTAAGCCAGTCATGGCCAAGGAGAATTCAAAACCGTTATTGTTCCTAATATCTTCAGTTAAGATTTGCCCGCTAATTAATCCCGTGCCAGCATAGATTTTTCTTTCCGCTTGTAAAATCTGGCTTAAGTTATTCTCCTTGATTATCGTCGTTGTCAAATTGTTAAAGACAATTTTTTTGATTCGTTTTTCCGTTTTGGGTTTTTTCTCTGTTCGCTTTTTTGTTCGTTCCCAAACTGATTTAACACTTCTCCCCTCTGCTTCCAAAAAATAGCCGTCAGCGCGATTGCTGCCGCCGATTTTTTCATAGCTATTTCCATCTTCCGGCATCCTGGCCAATTCACTGCCGGTTGGCAAATCATTATTATCTTTGCCTAAAACTACTTTATCCGCGCCAATTTTTTGAGCATATTCTTTGATATAGTCGAATAGCTCTTTGGTTAATTGCTCGGAAAAGTTTAAGCTATATAGCGTATTGGACTCAATATTGTCTACTACCAGCGCGGTTTCGCCTTTTTCGTTCTCCCCTAACCAGCACCAGGCGGCGGTTACCGGTTCATTTTTGGTTTCATCCCAGATGTTTACAATTTGCACACCCAGATCGGTATTGTAGTCGGCGATTGTTGACTCGGCACCCATATGCGCGCTGTCTATGCAAATGCAGCAGGGCGAGTAATTGCCTTGATAAAGATCGATGTCCGGGTTTCTGGCCCAAACGAAGATGCTCATCGGGCGGGATTCCAGTTGCGCGGTTTCTTTGTCGCCGCGCTCGGAAAAAAGATTAGCTAAATCGGTCCGATCCGTATCAAAGTGATTGAATTGTTCGGCCATTTTTTGATTGATTTCCTGAAGCAGCGCCTCCGTTCGGATAGCGCTCAGGCAAGGTGAGATCAATCCCGGCAGTTCGGTCTTGAAATCCTCGATTCTTTTTTCCAGATCGCTGAATTTATTGCGCAGCTCTTCTTTGGATTGGGTTATCTTCTGTTTGATATCCTGGATCATTTTCCCGGACGGTGTTTTTCCAGACAAAGCTTCGTCCAATTTGTTTTCCGCTTCCAGCAATCTGTTTTGCGCGTCAAAGCAATCGTTTTTCAATCGCTGAAAAGCGGCGATTTCACCCATAAGCTTGTCCCAGAGAAAGCCTTTTTTCAAGTTGTTGAGCTTTTCTTTTTGCGAAGCCAATCCTCTTTCAATGCCTTGGGCTTTTTTCTCATTGCCCTCAGTTCGGGCCTGATTCAAAGCCGCTTCCATTTTGGCTATTTGGTCGGCTATCGACTTGGCGTCTTCCAGAATAATTTCAAACTTTTCCATTTCCGGCCGATATTCTTTTAAGACTGATTTTAGCGTATAGGCGTAGCTGTCGATTGTCTCCTTGATCCTCTCGATCGGTGTATGGATTTTTTCCGAGAAAGCGACTTCACTTCCGCCGGTGGACAGATTGAAATAGCTGGTTTCTGAATAATTGAGCCATTCTTCCAGATTGATCTCCTGCTCTTTGATTTCCTCGACTATTTCCGGATTGTTTTTGTATTCTCTTAATTCCTCCTGAATTAATTGACGGAATTCCAGGGATTCTGGATCTATTTCCAGATGAGCGGCCAGGATTTTCTCTTTGGCGGAATAAAGTTTCTTGATATTCTCTTGGGAAAGAGTGTCAAATTCCTGATATTTAACCAAGAGACGGGCGGAAAAACGGGAGTTGCGAGTCAGCGCATCGATCAGGAAGGGATTTTCTCGGACGTTGTCTATCATTTGATCCGGATCATTTAGAAAACGACATAGCTCTATCGCTAAGTCGCTGGACTTTTGCACTTGGAAATTAAACCCTGGCGCCAGATTCTCTATTTCGTTTACCAATTCTTGAAGTTTGGGAAGTTCTTGAAATAGAATGCTCTGAGGTATGTTGATATTGAATCGGTCTTTGATTTCTATGGCGGAATTAATAGAGCCTTGGGATAAACGATCTAGCATTCCTTCTTTGGCCGATGACTGGACAAAGTCTTCCGGCAGCTTGAAGTGGTCTTTTATTTTTATGAAATAATCAATATCGCCTCGGGATAAACACTTTTGCATTACTTCTTTGGCGGTTGATTGGACTTCAGCTGATTGGACAAAGTCTTCCGGCGGCTTGAATTCGTCTTTGATTCGTATGGCAGAACCAATATCGCCTCGGGATAAACGCTTTAGTATTTCTTCTTTTACGACTGACTGGAAAAAGTCTTCCGGCAGTTTGAAGTGGTCCTTGATTTGTATGGCATCGCTAAGATAGCCTTCGGATAAACGCTTTAGCATTCCTTCTTCGGCTGCTGGCTTGACAAAGTCTTCCGGCAGCTTGAAGTGGTCCTTGATTTCTATGGCATCGCTAATATAGCCTTTGGATAAACGCTCTAGCATTTCTTCTTTGGCCGCTGATTGGACTTCGGTTGACTGGACAAAGTCTTCCGGCAGCTTGAAGTGGTTTTTGATTTTTATAGCATCACTAAGATAGCCTCGGGAAAAACACTTTAGCATTCCTTCTTTGGCTGCTGATTGGACTTCAGCTGATTGGACAAAGTCTTCCGGCAACTTGAAGTGGTCCTTGATTTCTATGGCATAATCAGAATGGCCTTGGGATAAAAGCTTTTGCATTCCTTCTTTGGCCGCTGAGAGGACTTCGGTTAACTGGACAAAGTCTTCCGGCAGCCTGAATTCGTCTTTGATTCGTATGGCATCGCTAAGATAGCCTCGGGATAAACACTTTTGCATTCCTTCTTTGACCGCTGATTGGACAAAGTCTTCCGGCAGCTTGAATTCGTCTTTGATTCGTATGGCATAATCAGAATAGCCTCGGGATAAACACTTTTGCATTCCTTCTTTGGCTGCTGATTGGACTTCAGCTGATTGGACAAAGTCTTCCGGCAGCTTGAATTCATCTTTGATTCGTATGGAAGAATAAATACTACCTTCGGATAAACGCTTTAGCATTCCTTCTTTGGCCGCTTCTTCTTCGGCTCCTTTTCTTACTTCTGCCTTTTTTTGAGCCTCCAGGGCGTTAAACTCTTTTTGGTCTTCGGGTTTGGAAAAATCAAATTTCTTAAATTGTTCTGTCATAGTTGTGTTTTAATTAAAAAATTTAATTATTCTGATGATTTATCGGCTGGAGCTTATTGACTCTATTTTACCTTGAAAAGCTGGGTTTTCCAAATTGGAGACTAGGGAAAAGCTTGGGGGGTATGTTTCGGGATGTTAGCCGGCAAAAAAACAGAACTCGGTGAAAGTTCTGTAGTTTTAGAGAGATTTGTCAAGTAAGACGAGGTGAATATGTCAAGGGATTTGTCAAGAGCGCGTACCCCTCAGGGGAATTGGTTGGAACCGGAAAGAAAATCAAAGAGGTAAGAAAAAACAGACCTAGTCTTAGCACTCCTTTTCAGGCATATTAACTCTTCCCCCATATTTGGAGTTGATGCTTTTTCTTGATAAAATCAAAGAAGGCCCTTGTAATTTCGCTCAAGTCCCGGATTGTCCCAAAAGGTTCCGAGTCCTGAAAAAATAAATTTAGCTTGCCTAAAGATTAATAAATTTGTCACACTTTAAAATTGATGGAAATAAAAAAAATTGAAGCCGGCATTGTTAGAATTGCTAAAAAATATCTAAAAAATAATATTGTCTCTCTTTACGCTACTGGTAGCTTTGGGTCTGGTGAAAATCTTGCCGGATGGAGTGATTACGACCTCTTGATAATTTTAAAGGAAAAGGGAGCAGTTAAAATAGACTTTCAGCAGGCCGTTCCATTAAAGCACTTAGAAATAAAATATCATTTCTGGTCCTATCCGGAGTTTCTCAAACGGCTCAGAAAAAACCAGAGTTATCGTTTCATTGGTAATTTAGATTTGATTAAGTTAGCCAAAAAAAGCAAACTGCTCTTTGGCCAACAGATTCATAAAAATATTAATGTGCGGGAGATATTGAAACGGGATCTTGAAACGGAATTAAGAATGAATTATTTGCACGCAACCAATATGGATCCCCAATGGAATATTTTCAAGAGAAAACCAAAGAACCAAGTCGGCTACATCATCAACATGGCCGACGCCATGCTGATTAGTCAGGGCATCCTAATTAAAAAAGAGGCACTACCTCAAAAAATCAGACAACATTTTCCAAATTTCAAATTTGCTGACACAGTGGAACGGGCGGTTAATTTCCGAAGGAGATACAAAAACCAACCCCTAAACACTCAAGCGGCTGCAAAAATTAAAAAAGACCTAAAAAATTTCTTGACCAGTTATCGGGATTATTATTTTTTTTATCCAGATGCAAAGCCCTCACCCGGAAAATAGAGCAGAAACCTATGCCTTTTTTATTATTCTCTGCTTTCCCCTCTTGCGACGGTTAGTCTTTTTTATAACGAGTTTTTCCTTTTAAGCCGTGTTAGCTGATGCAAATGGGTTCTGAGTGATAGCGAGATTATTTATAGGCAAAATTATCCTTACCGCCTGTCGTCGTCAAAAAATTCATAATATGACAGAACAATGGGGGTTGATAAAACGAAATAAATCATAATTTCTTCATAAGGAATCATGAACCCAAAAAAATTTTCAACTCCAATAAAATTGCTTCCGGGGAAAATCCAGTGATTTAATTTCAACCCAACATATTCAATGATTAAAGCAAGGAAAAAGAAATAAAAGGTGGCTTTTAAAAATCTGACAGAAAAGTTTGGGAATTTGAAAAGGAAAATTGACAGCGGAATTATTCCGAATATTGTACCGAGCACTAAATAGGCATAATCGATTTTCAAATATGTTGGGCAAAAAAAGGCAAAAAAAGTAAAAAATAATAATAACGTAAACAGAACGAGCGCAAAATATTCCATCGGCCTAGTTATAGTTTCGCTCTTGGTAAATAAAAATGAAAAAATCGACCGTTTTTCTTGCTTATCTAAAAAATACTCATAGAAAATTACAATATAGAAAACCCACAAAAACGCCCAAATAAATTGCTCGAAGGCAACAATACCAAAAATTCTAAAAGGTAAAATTGAACTTACAATATGCCAGCCTTTATCTTTGGCTATAAGATAATCAAATATGAATGTGAGTGGCACGGAAAAAAGCAGGGAGAAAATAAAAGTCTTTTTTAGGGCTTTTTTGTGTCTGACCGCCAAATATAAAGACGGGGTTCCAAAAAATAAAATTGTGGAGATCAGAAAGTTTTCTCGATAAAACAGCAACACAAAAGCAGTCAGTATCGGAATGAATATAAGTATCAGGAGGTCGATTTTTTTATTTTTTTTAATATTTTTCAAAAAAAATTACTTTACCCAAATAATTTTTCGGTACCTTTTTGAAAAGAATTTATTTATTTCAGCTAGTATATTATATCTTAAACATTTGATTCGTCAAAATGTGGGATATGGACTGGGAAGAATAAATCAGCCCTAGAAACCAAGACCGAACCTGAATTTGTCAAGGAATATGTCAAGGAATATGTCAAGTACGAGTGGACCTGAGCGGACTTGAACCGCTGACCCCCTCGTTGCAAACGAGGTGCTCTACCAACTAAGCTACAGGCCCAAAAACAGTGGTTTATTTTAGCAAAAACAAAAATCCCTGTCTAGGATTTCAATTTCATCACCGCTTCTTTAAATTTGTTTCCCCTTTCAAATTCATTGGCAAAAAGCCCAAAACTGGCGGCACCCGGAGAAAAAAGAACCACGTCTCCCTTTTCCGCCGAACCACAGGCTAATTCTAGGGCTTTTTCCACCGAGCCGACGACCGGAAATTTTTTTTCATCCACTCCTTGCCCGAAAAATTTACCCATAAAAGAAAGAATTTTTTCGGTAGCCTTGCCTTCCAGAAAAACCGCTCCCTTGACCTGACGACAGATGGTTTCAGTCAAAAGCGACATATCCAGGTTTTTGTCCGCCCCGCCGCAAATTAAAATAATCGGCTCTTCAAAAGAATTAATGCCGGAAACCGTGCTTTCCGGAGTAGTAGAAGCGGTATCATTGTAATATTTCACCCCGTTTAATTCCCGAACCAATTCCAGGCGATGGGCCGGCAGTGTTCGAAGTTCCAAAACGGCTTCTCGAATTTTTTCCAGACTCACTCCGGCCGCGAAAGAAGCTCCAATAGCGGCCAAGATATTAGAAAGATTGTGTCTTCCCTTGAGTTTAATTTTTTCAATTTCCAGGATTTTTCTTTCATCAATTCCGTCTTTGAGAAGAATTATTCCGTCTTCAATACAAACCGCCTTGCCCCGTTCTATTTTTTGCTGAGAAATTTTTATGATTTGAGAGTTAATTTCCGCTTCCCACTGCTTCAAAGTCTCGTCGTCCCAATTAATAATACAAAAATCACCCGGCTTTTGACAAGCAAAAATTCCCTTTTTATCAAGAATGTAGTCCTCCATTTTTTTGTAATAATTTAGGTGATCGGGATAAAGATTGGTCAAAACGGCGATTTGCGGACTGAGCTGGTTTCGTCTTAAGCCACTTAACCTCCAGCTGGAAAGTTCGAAAACCACCCAGCTCTCTTTCTCTAACTTTCCCAACTTATCCAAAACAGAAACTTGCCCCACCCCAACGGGAACCGGTTTTTTTCCGGCTTTTTTAAGAATCTCAAAGATCAGAGAGGCGGTCGTGGTCTTGCCCTTAGTCCCAGTCACCCCGATAATTTTATTTTTACAAAGCTTAAAAAAAAGACTGGAGTCCATTTCTACCGGAATTTTTTTATCCAGCGCTATTTTTACATACTTATTTTCCTCCCACTGAGCAAAGGGGGTTTTGAGGATTAGATCGGCTTTTCCAAAATCTTCCACTCGGTGTTGGCCTAAAACATATTCGATTCCTTTCAGATCCTTAAGCGCCTTGAGAGATTCAGAGAGTTCTTCCCTTGATTTCAAATCGGTTACCAAGATTTTAGCTCCGGCTGCGTGCAGAAACCGGATATTGCCTACGCCACCTCCCAAGAGTCCCAGACCCATCACGGTAATTTTTTTTCCTCGTAATTCTTCAATTTTCATGGTTCTTCGCGCATTAAGACTTTTCCTTCGCGAGGAGACAAGATTTTTCCTTCTTTGAGAGTTAAGTGACCATTAACCACCACCAGATCCACTCCTTGACTGTAGCGGTAAGGACTTTCCTTGTCCGACAAATCTTCAACCTTATTTCTATCAATAAGCGCCAGATCAGCAAAAAAGCCTTCTTTGATTTCGCCTCTTTTTTTCAGGCCAAATTTCTGGGCCGGCAGAGAAGTCATTTTCTTTACCGCCTCTTCCCAACTGAGAATTTTTTTCTTCCGAACATAGCGAGAAAAAACTCGCGGGAAAGCTCCAAAGCTGCGGGGATGAACCCTCTCTCCGCTTTCCGCGTGTTTTAGGTTATACCCTGAACCGTTAGAAGCCACAATGGCGGCTGAATGAACAAGAGCTTTTTCCAAATTTTTCTCGCTTAAGCTTTCCGTGAAAACAACCACGGTTCCTTCCGAAGCAATCAAAATGTCTATCACCGCCTCTTCCGGGCTCTTTTCTTGAGCCCGAGCAATGTCCGCAATCTTTTTCTTGTCCAAAACCCGGCTTAAGAAAGATTTAGAAACTTCAACTTTGGACCAATCAAATTTGGAACTTTTTAAATCAATGACGACTTTTTTTCTAATTTCTTGGTCTTTGAGTCTTTGGAGCATTATCTTTTTTCCTCCTTCGGAAATCCAGGAAGGAAGCAAGGTATAAAGAACCGTACCAGTAAAATCATAAGGATAGACGTCAAAAGTTATGTCCACCCCCCTTTTGATCGTCTCGTCAACAAGCGCCAGGGCGTCATCCATCTTTTTCCAATTGCTTTTTTCCATAGCCTTCAAGTGAGAAATATGCAATTTTATTTTCTCCTTGTCCGCCAGGGCAACAGTTTCCTCCAGGGCTTCCAATAAATTTTTTCGTTCGTCGCGAAGGTGCGTTACGTACACGCCTTGATATTTTTTAACAATTTTCAAGAGCTCTTCCAATTCACCAATTGAAGCTTTCCGCTCATGAACATAAACCAAGCCTGAAGACAAGCCCAAGGCCCCTTCTTTCAAGGATTGAGACAAAAGACTCTTTAGGGAATTAAATTCCGACAGACTGGCTATCCGCGTAGCGTCTTTCATCACTCCCCGGCGCAAAGTTCCCTGGCCCACCAAGGTCCCGAAGTTAAGCGCCAGTTTTTTCTTCTCCACCGTTTTTAGAAATTCCTTGAGAGTTTGCCAGTTAATATTGATTTGATTGATATTTCCCCATTTCTGAATAGAATAAATCGCTTCCATATTCGCCAAGGGAGCCAAAGAAGAGCCGCAACTGCCGCCGATTACGGTTGTAATTCCCTGAGAAACCAGACTTTCCAGGTCTGGATTGGAAAAAATCCGCCAATAGGTATCGCTGTGATTGTTGACATCTATGAAGCCTGGGCAAAGCAGCCGCTCGTTAGCTTCAATTTCTTCTTCCCCTTTTTCATTGCTAAGGTCTCCAATTTTGGCAATGCGTTCTTCTTTGATTCCCACATCCGCCCAATAAATTGGTTTACCTGTCCCGTCCGCTACTAAAGCGTTTTTTATTAAAATATCGAACATATTTTTCCAAATTAAGTTTATTTTATTTAATTAAAAGTAATTTAACCTAATTTTAAAAAGGTTCTTTCCATTTTTAATTTTAGGCTTTCGGAAGCTTTTTAGCAAGTCAAAAAATCTTTTTTTCAATTTTAAAAAACTTCTCACGAAGTTTTTTAAAAATTTCTCTAAATAGCTAGTTTTTATTTTCCCCAAGCAATAAATTATCGGGAAACATATTCCGCCATTTCCACAAGCCGGTTGGAATAACCCCATTCGTTGTCATACCAGCCGACGACTTTGGCCAAATTACCGTTTGCCATCGTCAGCGAAAGATCCACAATCGCCGAGTGAGCATTGCCCTTAAAATCCAGAGAAACTAAGGGCTCCGCTTGACAGTCCAGGATTCCTTTTAAGTCTCCCTGGGAAGAATCTCGGAAGGCCCGGTTAATTGCTTCCACATTCGCCTCTTTCTTTAAAATGCAGATAAAATCCACGATAGAAACTACTGGGGTAGGCACCCGAAGAGAAATTCCGTCCAATTGGCCGTGCAAATTTTTCAGCACTTTTCCGACGGTTTTAGCCGCTCCCGTGGTAGTTGGAATAATATTGAGTCCGGCGGATCGGGCCCGACGCAGGTCTTTGTGGGCCAGATCTAGAACTCTTTGATCGTTCGTATAAGAATGGGTAGTCGTCATAAAACCTTTATCCACTTCAAAACAATCGTCTAAAACTTTAATCATCGGCGCCAGACAATTGGTGGTGCAGGAACCATTGGAAATCACCGCTTCTCCTTGGTATTCTTTTTCATTAACTCCCAAAAGGTAAACCGGTGTTTCGTCCTTGGCCGGAGCGGAGAGAATAACCTTTTTAGTTCCCGCCTGGAGGTGTTTTTCCGCCTCAGCCGTTGTTTCAAAAACCCCGGTGCATTCCAAGACCACGTCCACTTCCAATTCTTTCCAGGGAAGTTTCTGGGGCTCGCGCTCGCTTAAATACTTTACGCGCGTGCCGTCCACTACAATCTCCGATTTTTCCTTGTCGGCAATAACTTCTCGCGGATAACGCCCGTAGGAAGAATCGTATTTCAAAAGGTGGACGGAGGTTTCTAGATCCGTCAAATCATTGACGGCAACAATTTCCAGATCCTCCCTCTCAAAAGCAATTTTAAACGAGGGCCGGCCAATGCGGCCAAAACCATTGATGGCGATTTTTAACATATTTGAAAATTTAAAAATTAATGATTAAGCTTTTTTCTCACTCCCAAAATTCCGGATTTTTTCTTTGACACTTTCTTTAACGGCCTCCCTGGCCCCGCCTAAAATTTTGCGAGCATCCAAAGAAATGTCTCCCCTCTCACCAATTGCTTTGGCTAAGTTATTAATAAAGGCCAGCCGGATCGCCGTATCCACATTAAAACAATTAATTCCATTTTTTATCGCTTCCTTGACTTGCCCATTGGCCCAATCTGAAGCTCCATGTAAAACCAGAGGGATCAGACATTTCTTTTTTATTTCCGCCAGCCGCTCAAAATCAATCTCTTTTTTTTCCTTGAAAAAACCGTGCGCGTTTCCGATTGCTACCGCCAATGAATCAATGCCGGTTTTTTTCACAAAGTCCTGGGCCTGATCGGGATCCGTCAGATATTTGTTCCAGTCAATTTCTCCCAGATTAACTTCTCCCAAATAAGGAACGCTGCCCAATTCCGCTTGAACGCAAACGTTTCTTTTATGACAATATTTGGTTATTTTTCTTGTCATTTCCAGATTATCTTCGTATTTTTTCCTTGATCCATCGTACATTACTGAAGGAAAACCAATATCAATAGCTCTTTCAATGAACTCGAAGCTTCTTCCGTGGTCAATATGAATGCCGACTGGAATCTGGGAAGAATAGAATTCAGCCTCGTTTTTTATCAGATGGAAGATTCCTCTTCCGCCGGCATACTCCATGGTTCGTTCCGTTACCTGGACAATAACCGGAGATTTGGCTTCCCGGGCCCCCTCAATAATCGCCCGGGTGGTCTCCAGATTAAAAGTATTAAAAGAACCGACCGCGTAATTGCCCTCTTGAGCCCGAAGTAAA
This sequence comes from uncultured Bdellovibrionales bacterium, assembly GCA_964630615.1. Classification (GTDB taxonomy): domain Bacteria; phylum Patescibacteriota; class Minisyncoccia; order Moranbacterales; family UBA2206; genus CAZVVG01. The sequence continues at coordinate 35,214 of CAZVVG010000002.1, read as the reverse complement.
ATTTCTTTGACACTGGTAATCATAGGATTTTTTAAAATTGCTTTTAAGAATCAAAATGTGTTAAAAATCTTGGCCATTTTAATAAATTCATGTGGGCTTAAGCTTTCCCGGCCAATCAAAGCGCCTTCCATCTCAGATTTTAGGCAAACTTGTTCCAAGTTTGTTAAATGGACGCTGCCTCCGTAAATAATTCTGGTTTTTTCAACATATTTCTTGCCAAACATTTCAACCAGAACTTTCTGAATCAAAACTTTCGCTTCCATAATCTCGTGCGTGGTTGGTGTTATATCTGTTCCGACCGCCCAAATTGGTTCGTAGGCGATAGTTATTTTCTCCAATTTGGTCCGGTTTATCTCCACCAAGCAATCCTTGAGCTGACGAGAAATTACTTTTAAGGTTTCCTGATTATCTCTTTCCACCCGACTTTCACCCACGCATAAAATCGGGGCTAAGCCGCTTTTGAGCGCCGCACTTAATTTTAGGGCAATTTCTTCATTTTTCTCCGAAAAATATCTCCTTCTTTCGCTGTGGCCAACCAACACCCAGTCCCCGCCAAAATTCTTTATCATCGCCGGAGAAATTTCTCCCGTATAAGAACCTCTCTGCTCGGAAAAAACGTTTTGTCCTCCGAGAGCAACTTTTTTCCCGATCTTTTTTTGAAAAGCTTCCAGATGCACGATGGGAGGGAACAGGACCAAATCCACATTGGCAAGGCTTGTTCCCTTAAGAGCCTTTTCTAAAAGTTCTAAATATTTATTCCGTTCCGCCGGAGACAATAAGTTCATTTTCAAGTTTCCGGCTAAGATCTTTTTTTTGTTCATAAGAGTTTAGAATTAGAGATTTCCTCTCTTCCTTTTTTGGGACTAAAAATACAAAGTTAAGAAGAGGACAATTCCTCCTGAAACCATTGTACCAAAAAGAAGCAAAGGAAGCGACTTTTTCAAAGGTACCCCAAAAATAAAGGCTGCCAAGGCTCCCGTCATTCCCCCCACAAAAGGAATAGGGATTGCCGCCAAAATAAAAATTGCCCAGGCGCCGTATTTTTCCATTTTCGCGTCTGTTTTCTTACGGGTATGCTCAAAAATCCAATTAAAAAATTTTCCAAAAAAACTAAAACGCTTTGACAAAAATTTAGAAACTGGCTCAAGGATAGTAACAATCAAGACCATGGCAAAAAAGGTTCCCGCCACGGAATAAAACCAGGCTTTAAAAGCCGAAAGTCCGTAAACCTTATACGCCAAGGGTAAAGCGGCGCGTAGTTCGGTAACCGGAATCAGCGCAATCAAAAAAGTCGCCAACTCTTTGGGAAAATCGGAAAACCAATGGATAATGATTTCGTTCATCAGGTCTTGGCTTAGACTTTTCTTAGATATTCGGCCGCCACTTCGGGTTGAATAGTGGAAATTTCGATTCCGGTGGAAAGTTCAAATCCGGCCCAGGTGGCGGTTTTGGGGAGAATCTCTATGTGCCAGTGATAATGAGGATAGTCTTTGCCGTCACAAGGCGAGGTGTGAATATAGAAGTTATAAGCCGGATTACCCAGTGCCCGATAAATTTTACCAAGAGAAAACTGAAGAGCTTCGGCAATTTCCTTTTTTTCCTTATCCGTCGTTCTTTCAAAATAAGGTTTATGTTTTTTAGGAACCACCCAGACTTCAAAAGCCGCTCGGGAAGAAAACGGACAATAGGCCACGCTTTCCTTGTTTTCAAAAACTACCCTTTTTTGAGTTTCACATTCCCACTCGTTCATAATGCAGTAAGCGCATTCTTTGTTGGCCTTGTAATAATTTTCCGCTCCGTCCAGCTCTCCTTTAAGATAAGGAGAGATTACGGGTATCGCCATTAGTTGAGAATGAGGATGGGCAATGGACGCCCCCGCTTCTTTACCGTGATTGTGAAAAATTTCAATATAGTTAACGCTCTTTTTTCCCATCAGGTCAATATAGCGTTCTTGATAGGCATCCAGAATTTCCGCCACTTCCAAAGGATTAAGCAGCGCGATGTGTCGCTTGTGATCTCGCGTTACAATCACTTCGTGATAACCGGTTCCATCCATTCCGAAAAAGGGACCATCTTCAAAGTGTTTCGGAACCCGGCTCCGGGAAAAAGCGGGATATTTATTGGGGAAGACCCGAAGACTCCAGTCTCCCTTCTGGTCAGCGTAAATTAAGACATCTTTTTCTTGTTCAGTTTCCTCGGGAAAGCAAAAAAAACACTTCTCACCGGTTTCTTCTTCTTTTTCCTTTTCGTTTTGGATAAAATCTTCCGGTTTCCGGGCTCTTCCGGTCGCGATTACCACCCAATCTCCGGTTATTAAGTCCTGCCTCAATTCGGAAATTTGGGTTTTATTTTTTGTTTCCTCCATTTGGATTGATTGTTTTTTTTATTTTATATTTTCCCATCCAGAGACGAATTCTGGTTTTAAACAGATCCTTAAAAACCTGCACGTAACCATTGGGGCCCGTCAGGTTTACCGTGGAACCCGCTTCATTAAGCCACCGAACCGGCATTTGTTTTATTTTAAACCCCAGCTTCTTAGCCAGGATAATCAACTCAAAGTCAAAACCAAAGCGGTCAATCACCATCCGACTAGCGACCGCTTCGGCCGCCTCACGAGAAAGCATCTTGAAACCACATTGGGTATCCGGATATGACCACAAGCCCAAAACAATTCGTATTAGCCAATTGCCTAAATCGCCCATTACTTCTCGATATTTGGGTTGATGAATCTGAACAAAAGCCCCTTTAATGTCCCTGGAACCAATAACCACGTCATAACCTTTCGAAAATTCCGGCAAAAAACTCTCCAGATGTGTAATGGAGGTTGAGCCGTCCGCGTCCAAAAACAAACGGAATTTTCCTTGAGCCGCTAGAAGACCCTGACGGACAACATAACCCTTGCCGTGATTTTCTTTATTGTCAATTATCCGTAAATTTTCTACTTCTCCCGAGTAGCTTTTGGCAATCTGCGCCGTATCATCAGGCGAACCGTCTATTACCACTAAAATCTCGTAAGAATAATTTTTTGAATTGAGATATTTATCAATTTCTAAAAGATTGGTGCCAATTCTTTTTCCTTCTTTATAAGCCGGAATAATGACTGACAGATAGGGTCTTTCTTCCATAAAATATTTTAGTCCGATTAAAAAATTAACTTGAGTTTCTGCTGATTAATTATAGCACAAAAAAAGCGTTTCCCCAACTTCTGAATTTTCTCTCGTCAATTTTCTAAGAAAGTTTTTCCGTTTTTTCCCAATAGCTTTCCAGGATGATCCGGGCCGCCTCCGGGTCATCTTTGGATTTCAGATTTTTCTTTCCGGCTTCCTTAAGCCGGCTCTGAGCCATCCGGGTTGTAAACATTTCTTCCTGGTATTTTATGGTAACCTGAAGTTTTTCTTTGAGCTTTTGACCTAATTTTTTTATTTCTTTTTCTTGAGCATTCCCCTTTGAATAACCCCTGTGTCCTGGTAGTCCGAGAATTACTTCCTTAACTTCCTCTTCCACAATAACTTGAGAAAGCTCGGTAAAAAAATCACCTTTATTAGGCAGGGTTTTATAGGCCAGGGCGATTTTGGTTTCCGTGTCGCCTAGTGCCAGTCCAATTTTAGCTTGGCCATAATCTATAGCTAAAATTCGGCTTATTTTAGGCTTATTTTTCACTGGTATTGACATTTAGTTAATTTTGTGATATTATTAAGAGTTAGTATTTTAAAAAAATAAAATCCCTGTCCGGCAGTTTTCCATTTCTGTCAGACGCATAAGGGAGAAGGGAGGAAAAAATGGAAAAGAGGTTTTATTTTATTTTTGTAGCGCTGGTAGTCTTGCTTGCCAGCGCCGTATACTTCTCAGGCTTCCATGAGAAGCGAAGGGAAGTATTAAAAAATAATTCGGGCCTTAACATGAAGGCCTGGATTTTCAAGGAAAGAGGGGTTGTCGTTAAAACGGATAGCCTCAAGGCAAAAAAAATCTTCGCGATCATGATAATATCAAATCATGAATTGGCGAAGAAATCAGAACAGGATGCTCGCTGGGTATCTTGCGATAGAAGTGGGGAATGTCTGCATTTTTTATTAACAAACATAGACTCCTCCCCCTAAAATCTCGGCCGGAAGCAGTGCTTGATCCTAAGCGCGTAAGCCTTCCGGTTTTTTATTTTGTCAAAAAATTATCAAAGAATAAAAAATCAGAAAATCGTCAAAATTTCCGGACTGTTCTTTCCAACCAGAACGGTGTTTTCGTAATGGGCGCTTAATTTTCCATCCCGAGTTTTGAAAACCCAGCCATTTTTCTCTAGGATGGTTTCCACGGTTCCTTCATTAATCATCGGTTCCAGCGCTAAAGTCAAGCCGGGAACCAGTTTCAAATCCCGACTTCCCTTTTCGTAATAGTTGGGAACATAGGGGTCTTCGTGCAGTTCTCTCCCGACGCCGTGACCTACCAAATTACGCACCACAAAAAAACCCTGGCTTTCGGCGCAGTGTTGGACCGCTTGGGAATACTGGCTTAGAAATTTTCCCGCTCTAAGCTTCTTGACCCCCTCCCAGAAAGATTGCTCGGTGACTTTAATAAGCTTTCGGGCTTTAGGAGAAATTTTTCCAACCGGAAAAGTTCTGGCCATATCCGTCACCATTCCTTTATATCTTAAGCCGATGTCAATTTTCAGAATATCCCCCTCCTTGACAATTCTTTTTGCCGAAGGAATTCCATGGACAATTTCCGCGTTAAGGGAAGCGCAAATGTTCCCCGGATAAGGATGGCCGGTTTCTTTTCCGAAACCCTTGAAAGCCGCCTCTCCCCCACTAGCAAAAACAAGCTCTTCTGCCAGCTTGTCGAGTATCGCGGTCGATTGTCCGGGAAAAATTTGGCGATGAATTTTTTCCATAATCTCAGCCAAAATTTTTCCCCCTTCCCGCATCGCCTGAATTTCTTTTTCGTTCTTAATCCTAATCACTGATGACTAAATTAATTTTTCCACATTTTTAGAAATTTCCCGGGAAACTTCTTTAATTGACTTTTCTCCATTGAGTTCAACCAAAAGATCTTTCTTTCTGAAATATTCCAAAACCGGCAAAGTTTCTCTCTGGAAAATTTCCAGCCTTTTCTTTATTCCTTCGGGTGTGTCGTCCATTCTTCTAACAATCTCACCCTGACAAGTTGGACAACCCTCCTTTTCCTCTTTTACATCTCGTCCCATAATAAGAATTTTCTGGCAGTTGGCGCAAACCCAGCGTTGAGAAATTCGGAAAATTGATTCCGCTTGGGAAATATTAATAAAAAAAACTCTGTCAATTTTCCGGCCTGATTTTAAAAGTAATTTTTCCAAAAATTCTGCCTGATCCAAAGTGCGTGGTACTCCGTCAAAAACAATACTTTGTTCCGTGTGATAGGAATTGATTTTTAAACGGAGAACTTCCTGCAAGATGCGGCTGGGCACCAGCGCTTTTTCCAGGTTTTGAATCGCATAAATTTCCTTACCCACCGCATTTTCTTCCTGGGCAAAATCGCGTAACGTTTGACCCATATCAATATGGGCTAAATTAAAATTTTCCGCTAAAATTTTTGACTGGACACCTTTGCCGCTTCCGGCGGGTCCCAAGATTATTATGTTCATGTGTAAAAATCAACGCCTAATACTAGCTACTCTTAAAATCCTTCATAGTCCCGCATCACTAATTGGCCTTCAATTTGCTTGATAGTTTCAATCACCACCGAAACCACAATCAGCAAGCCGGTGCCTCCAATAGAAATTGAATTAACGTTAGTCACTCCCTGAACAATAAAAGGTAAAACGGCAATTAGTCCTAAAAAAAGCGCTCCGGAAAGAATTATTCGGTTCATTATCCGATAAAGATATTCCGCCGTGTTGGCACCCGGTCGGATTCCAGGAACATATCCTCCTTGTTTTTGCAAGCTCTCTGAAATTTTATTCGGATCAAATACCACGGCCGTATAAAAATAGGTGAAAGCGACTACTAAAATAAAATAAATTATTCCGTAAAACCATTGGTTTTGGAAAACTCCTCCCACAAACCTGGCGGCGGAGGCCACTGTCGGATTGGAAACATTGGAAAGAAAATTAGCAATCATTCCCGGAAAAAGCATTATAGACATGGCAAAAATAATGGGGATTACCCCGGCTTGATTGACCCTAAGCGGCAAGTGAGTGGAAGTCCCCCCATACATCCGATTGCCCCGAATTCTCTTAGCGTAGGAAACGGGAATGTTGCGTTGGCCTTCGTTAACAAAAACCACCCCGGCAATCGCGATAACGACAATTACTAGAAGCAGAATATAGGTAAAAAATTGAGAAGAATCCTGGGTCGCCATAACCCGGGAAACTGCCCCGGGCAGCCCCGCCACGATTCCCGCGAAAATTATCAAAGAAACTCCGTTGCCGATTTTTTTCTCGGTAATCAATTCGCCCAGCCACATTAAAAATATCGTTCCGGCCACCGCCACGATAACCATATAAAACATTCCAAAAGAAGAAAGCTCGGTTATAACTTGTTGGCTTTTGAAAAGAGAAATCATCCCGAAAGTCTGCAGAGCGGCCAAAGGAACTGTTAACCACCGAGTCCACTGGTTGAACTTTTGGCGACCAATTTCCCCTTCCTCTTTGTAAAGCTGCTCTAAACGGGGAACAATCATGGTCAAAAGCTGCATAATAATCGAAGAGGTAATATAAGGGCCGACTCCCAACATCACGATAGAAATACTGCTCAGTCCTCCTCCGGAAAACAGATTCAGCAATCCGAAGAGTTGATTCCCTTCAAAAAAGTTTCTCAGCTGACTTTGATCCACTCCGGGAACGGGAATATTAGCCGCTAAACGAAAAACGATCAGAAGCGCTAAAATGAAAAAAATCTTGTTTCTTAATTCCCGGATTTTGAAAATTTGAATTATTTTTTCCAGCATTTATTTTATTTTTTGAGTGACGCAAGGATTTCCCCCCCAACGGCTTTAATAGTCTTTTGAGCCGAAGCGCTAAGATAAATTTCTTGGGAAGAGATTTTTAATTTAGTCTTGAAGCCGGGAGAATTTAAAATTTTAATCTTCCTTCTTTGTGTTTCCATACTACCAAAATAACCCGACGCTATCAAAGCTTCCCGATTAATTAAATCTCCGTCCTTAAATTTCTTTTCCAGTAAGGAAAGTTTAAGGACTAGGTTTTTAGGTTTGAGCGACTTAAAACCTTTGATTTTTTTCATTCGATCCACCAAGGAAGAACGTCCTCCTTCAAAAAGCGGATCCAGGGAAACACCGCTGCGGGCTTTTTGTCCCTTATTCCCTCTTCCGGAATAAGTACCTTTTTTCCCGCCCCGCCCGACTCGCTTTCTTCGCCGCTGAGATTTTTCAATTTTTAGATTGTGGATTTGCATTTTTATAATAAGCTTATTTTTTTTCTCCCAAGCGCTTCTTTCGGGAAAGTGAACTGCCTGACTCTAAAAGCGCCTTAATTGTCGCTCGCGCCACATTGAGTTTATTGGAAGTGCCTAAAGATTTGGAAACCACATCTTTAATTCCCGCTAAATCTACGACCGCCCGAACGGCCCCTCCGGCAATAATTCCTTTACCAGGAATAGCCGGTTTGAGAATAATTTTAGCACTTCCGAGTTTACAAAAAACATTCTGGGGAATGGTATTTTTTTTCATTACCACATTAATCAGATTTTTCTTTCCGTTTTCAAAGGCTTTGCGGATCGCTTCTGAAACATCTCCGCCTTTCCCAACCCCAACACCCACCCTTCCTTTTCGATTCCCGATTACCAAGGTCGCGCGAAAACGAAAGCGTCTTCCACCTTTGACAACCCGAGTCACTCGGGCCAAATCTAAAAGCTTTTGATCAAATTCTGGCTTTTCTCTTCTGGTTCTAAATTTTCCTCTCTCTTGAGACATATTTTTAATCTTTAAAAAACTAAACCGCCCTCTCTGGCACCCTCAGCCAAAGACTTTATTTTTCCGTGAAATTTATAACCCGAACGGTCAAAAACTATTTTCTCAATCTTTTTTTTCAGGCATTTTTCCGCCAGAAGTTTGCCTAATTTTTTTGCACCTTCAACATTATTTTTCAGCTTAGCTTCCTTGGTCGTTAAAGCAAGAAGCGTTCGACCCTGTTTGTCGTCAACAACTTGTACCTGAAGATTGCTCAGACTTTTAAAAATTGAAATTCTTGGCCGCTGCAAATCTCCGGAAATTTTTGCCCGGATTCTTTTTTTTCTTTTCAACCTCAATTGATTCCTATTATTTAATTTCTTCATAAAATTATCGCTTGATTAAAAAACTATTTGGCCGCGGTCGCGGCTTTCTTGCCTGCTTTTCTTCGAACTTGTTCTCCGACGTAACGGAAGCCTTTACCCTTATACGGTTCAGCTTTTCTTATTTTCCTGATATCTGCCGCAAATTGGCCGACTATTTTCTTTCCGGTCCCGGAAATTATCAAGGTATTTCCTTCTCCAATTTTTACTTCTAATTCCGGCGGTATTGCAATTTCAATCGGATGGGAAAAGCCTAACACTAAAACCAATTTTTTTCCTTGGATGGACATACGGTAGCCAACTCCCTGAAGTTCCAGACTTTTTTGATAACCTTCTGTGACCCCAATGACCATATTGTTTACCAGCGCTCGCGTCAAGCCCCAAAGAGCGGCTGATTTTTTTGTCTTAATCTTTACCTGAAAAGAAACTTCCTGGTCTTTAAGTTGAACCTCTATTTCTCTGGGAATTTTTAGATCGAGAGCCCCCTTAGGGCCGCTGACTTCCAAATCTCCTTTTTCTACTTTAACGGAAACGTTTTTTGGGAGATTAATTATTTTTTTTCCAATTCTTGACATAAAATAAAATATAAATTCTGTTTCTTATTTTACCAAATTTCGCAAATATATTCTCCGCCTAAACCACTTTTTTTGGCTTCCCAATTTGTCATTACCCCCTTGGAGGTGGAAATTATGCCAATGCCGAAATTATCCTTAACTTCCCGAATATCACGGTTTTGAATATAGCGACGTTGGCCCTCCCGACTGATTCTTCTCATTCCTTTTATGGCCGGCATGATCTTGGTTCGGGAGGTAGCTGAGTATTTTAGGACAATCTTAATTAAGCTTAGTTTAACCTCTTTAATGTGGGTTGTTTTTTCCACAAAGCCCTCTTTTTCTAAAATCTTAGCAATCGCAAGTTTAAGTTTAGAAGCTTTAACAAAAACTTCTTTTTTACCCGCTCTTTGGGCGTTATTTATTCTGGCTAACATCTCTGCTATTGGATCTAACATAAAGATTAATCAAAAACTTAAATAAAAAAATTTTACCAGCTGGACTTTTTTATTCCGGGAAGCTGATTAGTGCTGGCTAATTCCCGAAAGCAAATCCGGCAAATATTAAACTTGCGCAAATAGCCTTGTTTTCTTCCGCATTTCCAGCAACGCCGAACGATCCGAGTGGAAAATTTCGGCTTCTTTTTTGCTCTCGCTTTTACTGATTCTTTGGCCATATTTTTAAACTAATTTAACTTAAGAGGAAATTTTAAATATTTAAAAAGCGCCAGTCCTTCTTCTCTATTCTTGGCTCCCGTTACGATATTTATCTGGAGACTGATAACTTTTTTTACTTTTTCGGGAAGGATTTCGGGAAAAACCGTGTGTTCTTTCACACCCAGATTCAAATTACCCCCTTGATCAATAGCGGATTTTTTGATTCCCTGAAAGTCACGAATTCGAGGAATAGCCGCCCCAACTAACTTTTCTAAAAATTCCCACATTCTTTTTCCTCGCAGAGTGGCTTTAATTCCGACCTTTAACCCCTTGCGAATTTTAAAGCCGGCGATCGATTTACGGGATTGAGTTAAAACCACTTTTTGACCCGCGATAACCGATAAAGAATCTGTCGCTTCTTTGACCAAGGCGCTATCGTTAAGCAAACCACCAATTCCAACATTGATAACCAGCTTTTCAATCCGAGGAACTTGCAAATCATTCTTAAAGCCAAATTGCTTCTTCATTTCTGGAATAACTTCTTTTAAATATTTTTCCTTTAAACTTAGCATAGTTTTTCTTTACTTTTTTTAAGGAGGTTAAATTTCTCCCTTGCACTTTTTACACTTTCTCATTTTTTCTTCACCCTTAAGTTCATAGGTGGCTTTTGTGGCCTGACCGCATTTGGAACAAATAAGTTGAACATTGGAAGTATCAATTTTTCTCGGAATTTCTATTCTCTGTCCTTTTTCTCCTTCTCTTCTTGGCCGTTTGTGTTTTTTTACCAAATTCAAGCCTTCTACCGTCAGCTTCCCTTCCCGGGGAAAAATTTTTAGAACCTTTCCGCTTTTACCGCCGTCTTTTCCGATTAGCATTTTTACTTTATCTCCTTTTTTAATCTTCATAACAAAGCCTCAGCCCAGAATTACAAAACTTCTGAAGCTAGAGAAATTATTTTATTAAAACCTTTTTCCCTGATCTCCCTGGCAATTGGACCAAAAATTCTGGTTCCCTTGGGCTCAGTTCCTTCTAAAATTACCGCCGCGTTTTCATCAAATCGGATATAGGTGCCGTCTTTTCTTCTTTTTTCCCTTTTTTGGCGAACAATCACAGCCTTAACTTTATCGCCCTTTTTTACTAGTCCTCGCGGTTCAGCGACTTTTACCGAAGCCACCACAATATCTCCAATTTGAGCGTAACGTCGACGAGTGCCACCCAAAACCTTAAAACATTCAATAACGCGAGCTCCCGTGTTATCCGCTACCTTTAATCTTGTTTCTGCTTGAATCATCTATTTTTTTTAAGAATAAATAACCTTAAACCTTTTTTCTTTACTCACAGGCCGGCAAGAAACAATCTCCACTAGATCTCCAATTTTAAACTTTTTTTCCGGATCATCCGCCTTATAGCGCCGGGTTATTTTATACTTCTTTCCGTAACGGGGATGGGTTTCAAAGCTAACCACGGAAACTACCACCGTTTTTTCCATTTTGTCACTAACAACAATTCCTCTCTTCTTGAATAAAATCTCTCTTTTTTCACCATTCTTTTCCATAGCCTATTTTGCTTTATTGATTAAGGTCAAAATTCGGGCAATTTCTTTTTTAGTATTTCGTAATTCCCGATTATTTTTAATTTGTTTCGAAGAAATGGAAAAGCGTAACTCCCTGGCCTTTTCTTTCTTTTCGGCTAGAAGTTTTTCCAATTCAGCCTTTTCTTTTTCTTTTAGTTCTTGAATCTTCATATTCTTATTCTCCGTTTTTTTCAACAAATTTAGTTTTCACGTTTAGCTTATAGGAAGCCAACTTCATTGCTTCTTTGGCCGCCTCTCTCTTTATTCCATCCATCTCAAAAAGAATCCGACCCGCCTTAACTACTGCGACGAAATGATCCACAGAGCCTTTGCCCTTGCCCATTGGAGTTTCATTGCCCTTCTTAGTCATCGGTTTATCCGGAAAAATCCTAATCCAAACTTTGCCTCCTCTTTGAATATAACGCGTCATCGCTCTTCGAGCCGCTTCAATCTGGCGAGCGGAAACTAGATTATTCTCTATAGACCGTAAGCCAAAACTGCCAAAACTCAGCGTATTTCCTCGACTAGAAACGCCCCAAATTTTACCGCCCCGTTGAATCTTTCTGTGTTTGACTTTTTTCGGCATTAACATATTTTTCGCGAAAAATTACTCCATTTAAAAAATTATTTCCCAAATTTTTTCTCTTTCTGGAAAACCTGCCCTTTATAAAGCCAAGTTTTTACGCCAATCGTTCCGTAGGTTGTATAGGCAGTGGCTCGGGCGAAGTCAATGTTGGCTCGCAAGGTGTGCAAGGGTAAAACTCCCTTTGCAACCGATTCTACCCGGGACATTTCCGCACCCCCCAACCGTCCAGAAACTTGAATTTTCACTCCCTTGATTGAGCCACTTTTTAAAACCTGCTCCAACATAGTTTTAATCACACGCCGGAAAGGCATTCTTTTTTCTAATTGTTCAGCCACATTTTGGGCCACTAAAAAGGCATCATTGGAAAAATCCTTTATTTCTTTAATTTCCACATTGAGACCACTCTTTTTATTTTTAAAATAATTTCTTTTTAGATATTTCTGAATTTCTTCTATACCATTTCCGCCGCGACCTATCAAAACTCCCGGCCGAGCTGTTTTGATGATTAATTTAACGGCAGCCGCCGAGCGGATTATTTCCACATCCGCGATCGCGGAACTTTTCCATTTTTTCATTATTCCCTGACGAATTTTAATATCCTGCTGAAGAAGCTGGCTATATTCTTTCTTATTAAACCATTTGGACCGCCAGGTGTTAGTGATTCCAACCCTGATTCCTTGCGGATTAACTTTATGTCCCATTTTCTTTGAGATTTTTAGAGTTTAAACTTTTCTAAAATTACATTGATTTCCTTCTGAAGATTTTGCTGACCCAGCCCTTTCCTTTTTTATCTTCTGAACTTTTTCCTTTTTCCGAAGGCCTTTCTTTAACTTTTTCAGAAATCTTAGTGGCTTTCTCTTTGTCTTTAGCGATGGCGCTTTTTTCTTCACTTTCCTTAAGCGCTTCTTTTTCTTTCTTCATTTTTTCCTCCAGACGCTTTTTTCGGGCCGCTTCTAGTTCTTCTTGACTCTTTCTTCCCTTTCCCTCCACCCGCTCTTCAAGGATAATCTCCACCTGAGAAGTCCTCTTGAGAATTTTCCCCGCTCGACCATAGGCTTTCGGCATCCAGCGCTTCAGCGAAGTGCCTGCATCAACTAAAACCCGGAAAACATACATATTTTTTCGATCAATTCCCAAATTATTTTCTCCATTATTAATGGCACTTATAAGGAGTTTCTTCATCGGTAAACTACCTCTTTTAAAAGAAGTGTTTATTTGATTTAGGGCTTCTTCCACATCCAATCCTCTAATTAATTCTGCAACTAAACGAACTTTTCTCGGAGCAATCCTTAAATTATTCAGTTTGGCCTTTACTTTCATAAAAAAATCTGATTGAAAAATTATTTCTTACCTTCTTCTAGGGAAACTTTGGCCGCCTTAGCCGATTCAAGTTCTTTTTGCTTAGCCACTATCTCCAGTTCTTTTTGAATCTTTCCCCCATGTCTTTGAAATTTCTTGGTCGGAGAAAATTCTCCCAGTCGATAGCCAACCATTTCTTCACCCACAAAAACCGGAATAAATTCCTTGCCATTATGCACTCCAAAAGTGAAACCAACCATTTCTGGAGAAATAACTGAAGATCGGGACCAGGTTTTTATGGCCGTCCGGTCTCCTGGTTTTTTGTCTTTTATTTTTTTCAAAAGCCTTTCATCAATATAGAGGCCCTTTTTTAGACTTCTAGTCATATATTTTTATCCTATTTTCTTTTTCCCCTTCTTTTAATTATAAATTTATTACTATATTTCTTTCTTTTTCTCGTTTTTTTTCCTAAGGCTGGTTTGCCCCAAGGAGTTTTTGGATGTTTCAAGCCAATTCCCTGACGCCCCTCTCCTCCGCCGTGAGGATGATCGACTGGATTCATGGCCGTTCCTCTGACCGTCGGGCGAATACCCATCCATCTTTTTCTTCCAGCTTTTCCTATCTTAATAGCATTATGTTCAAAATTTATCACCCGGCCAATGGTCGCATAGCATTCATTCTTAATTATTCTTATCTCCCCGGAAGCCATTTTAATTTGAGCTTTTTCCTCCTCCACCGCTGTTAAAATAACTCCGGAACCAGCACTCCTAGCTATTTGCCCACCTTGACCAGGAAAAAGTTCAACATTACAAATTACTGTTCCGACCGGAATATTTTTAACCCTCGTGCGGTTGCCGGGCTTAATCGGCACTTCCGGTCCAGAAATAATTTCTCTGCCTGTTCTCATTTCCTCCGAAGCCAAAATGTATCTTTTTTCTCCATCTCGATAATGAATCAGAGCGATAAAGGCGCTCCGGTTGGGATCTCTCTCAATCGCAACAATTTTTCCCGGAATATTTAACTTTTCTTGTAAAAAATCAATTTTTCTAAATCTCCTTTTATGGCCACCGCCTTTATGCCGGACTGAAATCTTTCCCAGAGAACGTCCCGCTTTTTTTACTTTCTTTCGGAGCAAGGATTTTTCCGGATTTTTTTCAGAAACGAAGTCGGCCTCGACTCGAGACATATTCCTTCTTCCGGCAGTATTTTTTTTATAAATTTTTATCGCCATTGAATTTTCTTACTTTTTTTCCTGAAATAAGTCTATTTTATCCCCAGCTTTAAGCGTAACCAGAGCCTTTTTGAAACTGGCTTTCCAACCAGAAGTTCTTCCATAAACCCTTTTCTTTTTGGGAGCATTGACAATATTCACTGAGGTAACTGTCACTCGATAAAGGCTTTTTACGGCTTGCGCAATTATTTTCTTATCCGCCTTCTTGTCCACAATGAAAACATATTTATTCCACTGAGTCAGGCTAGTAGAAGCTTCGGTAATCCAAGGCTTAATCAAAACATCCGAAAGACTTTTTTTTAAATTCAGAGCTCCTCCGCTTTTTTTCTTTTCTTCTTCTTTCATAAATTTTTTCTTTTAAGCTTTTTTCTCAAATCTTTTTTCCAATTCTTTTAGCGAATCTTGGGAAAAAATTAGGATTTTATTATTTAAAATATTCACTACATTTAGCTGGCTCGCTAAGGTATTTTCTATTTTTTTTAAATTTCGGCTAAAGAGTCTCAGTTCTTTCTCTTTTTTAGAAAAAATCAAAAGAGCGTTATTAGCTATTTTTAAATTTTTTAGAGCCCTGGCCATTTCCTTGGTTTTGTTATGCGCCAGCTTAAAATTTTCCAAAACGAAAATCTGCTTAGCAGAAAATTTAGAACTCAGAGCCACTGCCAAAGCTTTCTTTTTCATTTTTTGGTTAACTTTTTTCTTGAAGTTTCGATTTTTGTTCGGACCAAAAACTACTCCTCCTTTTCTCCAAAGAGGGGTTCTGACCGATCCCACTCTTGCCCTCCCAGTTCCTTTCTGTCTCCAGGGCTTTATGCCGGAACCTGCTCTCTCCCCTCGATTCTTAGTGTGAGCAATTACTTGCCTAGCATTAGAAAGCAAAGAAACATAAACCTGATGAATAAGTTCATTATTTTTTGGCAAAGAAAATATTTTCTGGGAAAGCTCCACTTCCCCCGTTTCTTTTCCCGTTAAATTAAAAACCTTAAGCTTAGCCATTTTTATTTTTTATAAATCTTAACCAGGGATCCGGTTATTCCAGGAACCGCTCCTTTTAATCCAATTAAATTAGTTTCCTTATCAATTAAGACAACTTTTAAATTCTGACTCGTAACTCCCGTTCCCCCCATTCGGCCCGCCATCTTTTTTCCCTTAGTTACGTGTTCCGGAAAGCCCGATCCGATAGACCCCGGCGCTCTCAAATTGTGCTTATGTCCGTGAGATTTAGGTCCACCTTTAAAACCATGTCTTTTTACTACCCCTTGAAACCCTTTTGCCTTACTCGTTCCGGTTACGAAAACTCTTTCTCCCAAATTGAAAATTTCCACATTCAGAATGTCTCCGACCTTAAGCAAAGAGTTTTTTGTTCGGAATTCTTTTTTTGTTTCTTTTTTGGATTTTCCGGAAAAACTCAATTGAACCGCCTGATAACCGTCTTTCTCTTCGCTTCTTAAAAGCGTAACTTTTGAGGAACATTCAATCAAGGTAATATTTTGGGCTTCCAATTCCTTGTAAAGCGTTGTCATCCCTAATTTTTTTCCTAAAATAAATTTTTTCATCCTCTTTGTCTATTACTTATTTTCCCGGTGGATTTTATAAACAAAAAACTGGTTTTAGGCCAGTCCAAAAATTTCAAAAACTAAAAATTTGGCTAGCTGAGTATCTTTCGTTTTTTACAAAAGACTTTAACTAGTGCGCTCTTGAGTCTCTCACATTTTTATTTCAATATCTACGCCTGCCGGTAAATCCAAATTGGTCAAACTATCAATGGTTTTTTGATTGGGATTCCAAATATCAATTAAGCGTTTGTGCACTCGCATTTCATATTGATCTCGGGCGTCTTTGTGAACAAAGGTCGAGCGGTTAACTGTGAATTTTCTTATTTCGGTCGGAAGAGGCACTGGTCCGGAAATATTAGTTCCAGTTCTTTCAGCTGTTTCCACGATTTGCTTAGCGGATTGGTCAATAATCTTATTATCGTAAGCCTTAATCTTAATTCTAATTCTTGATTTTGCTTCTTCTTCCCTTTTTATCATTTGAATGAAAAATTTTAAAAGAGTAGTTTTATAAATTTACTCTAGAAAACCGCTTTAGTCAAGCTTTGACCAAGGCGGTTCTAAGAAAAAACTTATTTCAGAATCTTAGTTGCGACTCCCGCTCCAACCGTTTTTCCTCCCTCCCGAATCGCAAAACGCATTCCTTCTTCCATCGCAACTGGAGCCATTAGTTTAACAGAAATATTTACCGTATCCCCCGGCATGACCATTTCCGTACCTTCCGGAAGAATTACTTCTCCCGTCACATCTGTAGTCCGAATATAGAATTGGGGTTTATAACCTTTGAAAAAAGGAGTATGTCGCCCGCCCTCTTCTTTCGTCAAAACATAAACTTCGGCTTCAAATTCAGTATGCGGAGTAATTGAGCCCGGCTTGGCTAAAACCTGCCCCCGCTCTACATCTTCTTTCTTTATCCCTCTTATTAAAATTCCAGCATTGTCGCCCGCTTCTCCTCGATCCAATGATTTGTTAAACATTTCTATTCCGGTAACGGTTGTTTTTTGAGTAGCCCGAAGCCCAACAATTTCTACTTCTTCGTTTAAATTAATCACACCTCTTTCAATTCTTCCCGTTACTACTGTTCCTCGTCCTTCAATGGAAAAAATGTCTTCAATTGGCATCAAGAAAGGCTTATCTATTTCTCTTACGGGTACCGGAATTTTTTCATCCAAAGCCTTGATTAATTCTACGATTGGCTTGGCCGATTCATCCTCAATCGATTTAGCTTCGAGTGCTTTTAAGGCTGAGCCTCTAATCACGGCTGCGTTTTTTCCGTCAAATTGGTATTTGACTAACAATTCCCTTACTTCGGCCTCTACTAAATCTACTAATTCTGGATCGTCCACCATATCAACCTTATTGAGAAAAACAACTATTTCCGGAACGCCCACTTGATAAGCCAAGAGAATATGTTCTCTAGTTTGAGGCATTGGTCCGTCAGTGGCCGCAACCACCAAAATCGCTCCGTCCATTTGGGCGGCTCCCGTAATCATGTTTTTAATATAGTCAGCGTGACCCGGGCAGTCTACGTGAGCGTAGTGACGCGTATCCGACTGATATTCACAGTGAGAGGTAGCAATGGTAATGCCGCGCTCTTTTTCTTCCGGCGCTTTATCAATTTCATCCACTCCTTTTTCTTTGGCCTTTCCGGAAAAACTCAAAACATGAAGAATAGCGGCCGTTAAAGTAGTTTTTCCATGATCCACATGGCCGATAGTTCCCACATTGATATGAGGCTTATTCCTCTCAAATTTTTCTGCTGACATATTTTTTGCTTATGCTTATTAAATAAAATTAAGTTTTTTCATATTTAATCTCTTCTGGGTTCTCTTTTTTTTCAAACTCTTCCCAATTAACCAAATCCAGAGCGTCTTCCTCTCGTTCTTTTTTCATTTTCCACATAGCGATATCGGTGTTTATCTTATCAACAAGCTCCTGTTTTGTCAAACCTTCAACGCTCTCCTTTTTCATTTTATGAAACTCCTTTAAAGTCAAAAGGATATAATAATCCTCCTGATCTTTCAGAATTGCTTTTCCTCCCAAAAGCTCTAGGGCTTCTTTCAACTTTTTTTCTATCATTTTCTTGATCTGCAGAATAAATAATACTTTAAAATAATCTTTTTGTCAATAAAAAATTACTTCTTTCCTTCAACTATTTCTTGCGCTAAGTTTTTCGGAACTTCATTATAATGATTAAATTCCATAGCATAATTAGCTCGTCCTTGAGTCATGGAACGAAGTTGCGTAGCATAGCCAAACATAGAAGAAAGAGGAACTTCCGCGTCAATGACTTTTACTCGTGAGTTTCCTTCTCCGCGATCATTCATTTCCTTTATTACTCCTCTTTTTGAATTCAAGTCACCTACCACGTCTCCCATAAACTGTTCTGGTGTAATTACATTCACCTTCATAATTGGTTCTAAAATAACTGGACTGGCTCGACGCACGGCTTCCTTGAGGGCCAACGATCCGGCAATTTTAAAAGCTGCTTCCGAAGAATCAACTTCGTGAAAGGACCCATCATAAACCGTGGCTTTTATATCAACCAAAGGATAGCCAGCCAAAACTCCATTATCCAGAGCCTCGCGTATGCCTTTTTCAATGGCCGGAATATATTCCTGTGGAATAACTCCCCCTTTAATTTCATCCATAAATTCAAATCCCTTACCCGGCTCTTGAGGTTCTACCTTAATCCAGCAATGTCCATACTGACCTCGTCCTCCGGACTGACGAATATATTTTCCCTCGGCTTCCGCCTGAGCCTTAATGGTTTCTCGATAAGCTACTTGAGGTTGTCCGATATTCGCTTCAACTTTAAATTCTCGCTTCATTCTGTCAACAATAATGTCTAGATGCAATTCTCCCATGCCAGAAATTATTACTTCCCCTGTTTCTTCTTCATTGCGAACCCGAAAAGTCGGATCTTCTTCAGCTAATTTGCGAAGGGCCATGCCCATTTTTTCCTGGTCCGCCTTGGTTTTCGGTTCAATCGCGATGGAAATCACCGGCTCGGGAAAAGAAATAGATTCCAAAATCACCGGATGGTTTAGATCGCAAAGCGTGTCTCCGGTTGTTGTATTTTTCATTCCCACTAAAGCGCCGATGCCTCCAGTATAAATTTCTTCCACCTCTTCTCGGTGATTAGAATGCATCCTTAAAATACGACTAATTCTTTCTTTTTCTCCTTTGGAAGAATTAAGGACATAAGAGCCCGCTTTCAAGGTTCCGGAATACACTCGAAAAAAAGTCAATTGTCCGACAAAGGGATCCGTAGCCACTTTAAACGCCAGGGCGGCGAAAGGAGCTTGGTCGTCGCTTTTTATTTCAATTTCCCGGCTTTCATCCCGAGGATCCATTCCCTTAATATTGGGAACATCAATCGGGGAAGGTAAATAATCAACAACGGCATCTAAAACTAGCTGAACCCCCTTGTTACGCAAGGCCGTTCCCGTTAAGACCGGAAACATTTTCGCCTTGACTACGGCTTTTCGAAGAGCTGTCTTTAATTCCGCCAAGGAAATTTCTTCTCCTCCAAGATATCTTTCTGTTAGGACGTCATCGGTTTCCGCAATCTTTTCAATCATCTTATCCCTCCATTCTTTCGCTTCGGCCAATATTTCTTCGGGAATTTCTTTTTCACTAACCTTCTCCCCTTTTTCACCTTCAAAGTAATAAGCTTTCATTTTCATCAAATCAACCACTCCAGAAAAATTACTTCTCAGGCCAATCGGAATTTGGACGGCAACCGCGTGCGGACTCAAACGATTCCAAATTGAGTTGAGAGAAAAACTGAAATCCGCTCCCTCTTTGTCAATTTTGTTAATAAAACAAATCCTGGGAACAGAATATTTTTCCGCCTGACGCCAGACAGTTTCCGACTGGGGCTCCACTCCTTCTTTTCCGTCAAAAACTACCACGCCTCCATCTAAAACTCTTAAGGAACGTTCTACTTCAACCGTAAAATCCACGTGCCCCGGTGTATCAATAATATTAATTTGATAATCTTTCCAAAAGCAGGTCGTGGCAGCGGAAGTGATGGTAATTCCTCTTTCTCTTTCTTGCTCCATCCAATCCATAACCGCTTCTCCCTCGTGAACCTCTCCGATCTTATGGGTTATCCCGGTATAAAACAAAATGCGCTCGGTGGTAGTGGTTTTCCCAGCGTCAATATGGGCAATAATTCCGATATTTCTGTATTTTTCAATGGGATATTGTCTGGACATAAAAGAATAAGATTACAAATCTTTTTTTATTTCAGCTTAAGCAAAGTGAGCGAAAGCCTTGTTTGCTTCCGCCATTTTTTTGACATCGTCTCTCTTTTTAATCGCGGCTCCGGTGTTGTTGGCAGCTTCGATTATTTCTTCAGCCAGTTTTTCCGCCAGGCTTTTCCCTTTTTTAGCCTGAGCGGCTATTTTTATCCAACGTATAGCCAGGGTCGTTCTTCTCTCCCCGATCACCGGAATAGGAATCTGGTAGTTGGCTCCTCCAACACGGCGGGATTTAAGCTCCACTAAAGGAGAAACATTTTTAATCGCTTGTTCAAAAAGATTTAAGCCGCCTTTTTTGGTTTTTTGGTGAATCAGCTCAAGGCAATCATAAACAATCTTTTCCGCCACGGTTTTTTTACCCCTTTCCATGAGGTTGTTTATTATCTTACTCACCAAAACACTCCCAAATTTGGAATCTGGTTTGAGATCTCTTTTGTAACTTCTTTTTCTTCTCGGCATAAAAAATTAGGTTTTATTCCTTAGTTTTTTCAATCTTGGAGCCATATTTACTCCGACCCCTTTTTCGGTTAGCCACTCCGGCTGTATCTAAAATCCCGCGAACGACATGATAGCGAACGCCAGGCAAGTCCTTGACTCTTCCTCCGCGGATAATCACAATGGAATGCTCTTGCAAATTATGCCCAATGCCGGGAATATAAGCTGTTACCTCCATACCATTCGTCAACCTCACCCGGGCGATTTTGCGCAAGGCTGAATTTGGTTTTTTGGGAGTTGTAGTACTGACCTTAAGACAGGTTCCTCGCTTAAAAGGACTCTTGTCCTTCATCGGCCGATTCTTCAAAGTGTTAAAAACATTTTTAAAAGCCGGGGTTTTAGTTTTCTTGGTTGTCCTTTTACGAGGTCTTCTCTTAAGTTGATTAATAGTTGGCATAGAGGCTTCCTTATTTATTCGATTTACCAAAACATTTTTGGAATAAAGTAATTATCTTTTCATTCTTAAATTAAAAAACTGCCAGTGAAACTAGCACAATAATAATAAGGGATATCAATTTAAGTGTCAACCGCCTAAATCTTCGCTGGCTCCTAGACGGTTAAACCAAAAAAGAGGATCCAGAAAAAATTTAAAATAAAACTAAAGGGCCCGGGAAGAAGAAAGATAAGCAGCACTAGGAAAAAAAAACCGAATTGTTCCAAAATGGCCACTGTTTCTAGACGCAAAGAAATTACCGAAAAAAGAAGCTTCGATCCATCCAAGGGCGGAATAGGAATTAGGTTAAAGATAGCCAAAAGTACGTTCCAATAAATAATCATCACGCAAAACACAAAAAAGATTGAACCAATAGATCCAGAAATAACCTCGGAAACCGAAGCCCAGTCAGCAATTCGCACGTTATTAATCAAGTCAATTTTCAGAGCTTGGGGCAAATTAATAATCTTTGCTAAAATGGCAAAAAAGAGAGCCAGAATCAAATTAGAACCCGGACCAGACAGGGCCACCAAGGCGGAACCCCAACGCTGGTTCTTGAGATTATAGGGGTTGTAAGGAACCGGTTTGGCGCCACCAAAAGCTAACCGTCCGCCTGTCGCCAAAAGCATAATTAGTGGGACAGCGATTGTCATCCAAAAATCAATATGACTAATTGGATTTAGGGTCAGGCGACCCGCGTATTTGGCAGTTTTATCTCCCAACCACAGAGCCGTCGCTCCGTGAGCAACTTCATGAATAATAATGGAATAAACCAAAATCAAGAAGTAAAAAAATATTAAAACGATCTCATTTAGCATACTGGGCTTGATTAATTTACTTTAATATGATAGGTTAATCTTTGTAATAAATCAAACCAATAAGCAGGCAACGCTAGATAATATTTAAAACAGAACGCGCCCTGTTTTCTTTAATAACCTTTAATAACTATGAGTAAGCTTTGTCAGATTTGTGGGCGGGTTCCTCGCAGTGGGAACAAAAGGAGTCATTCCAATGTAGCAACGCTAAGAACTTTTGGAATTAATCTTCAATCCAAAAAAATAGACGGAAAAAAGAAGCGCATTTGTACTCGCTGCCTGAAAACTACTTCTAAAATTAATTAAAAAAACCGTGGTTGCAGACGGTTTTTTTATCAAGAGATTCTTGTTTGGTCAATTTTGATTCTTAATCCTATATTGTCCGGAACGAAGCACGCTCAGTCGCTTACCCTTGAGCTTGATTAGGGTTGAAGCTGGGCTTTTTAATTTTCCCGCACTCACATAAAAATCTACTTTCCGACCAAAATAATTCCTAGCTTCTTTTATGGTTTGGGCTGGAGGTTTTCCCTCTGGATTGGCGCTGGGAGCAACTAAGGGTCCGGTTTTTTTTATGAGCTCAAGTAATCTTTTCTTTTTCGGAAGACGAAAAGCCAATGATTTGCGACCTCGATGCAAATAGCTAAATTTTCTTGAAGCACTAGGGAGGATAACGCTAACTTTTCCCGGCCAAAAACGTTCCAGTCTTTTCTTTTCCTCCGCTCCTAATTTTATTCCAAATTTTTTTAGATCTAAAAAAGAGCTAATCAAAACAATGAGAGGCTTTTTTAAGTTTCTTTGTTTAACTTGATAGATTCTGGCGATAGCCTCTTTTGATTCAGCTCGCCCCACTATTCCATATAAAGTATCTGTAGGCAAAATTCCTATTCCTCCAGATCGTAAAAATTTCTCCGCTTCATTCCAAAATACCATCTAGATTTACATCATAAAGTATTTGCTCTTGAACTAGCCGATAACTCAGTAGTTCCTTTTCGTGAAACCAAATTTTAATTTCTTTTTGCGCCTCTTCCACAGAACCAGAAGCGTGAATAAGATTTCTGACGCTTCTTTTATCTAGGTCAGCCAGAGCATAGGAATCTAAGGTTAAATCTCCCCGAATGGTTCCCACATCAGAAGTCAAAGGTTCGGTCCCTCCCGTAATTTTTCTTATCAAACCAACAGCCCCATTGCCTTGCCAGACCATTGCCACAACCGGACCAGAACTCAGATATTTTGCATTAGTTCTTAATACCGCTTGCCCGTTTTCCTTATTGCTTTTAAACGGCGATTGAAGTCCCTGGCGCTCATAAGCGGCCCTAGCTTTTTTTCCAACTTCCTCAATCCAGACCTCTCCGCCCACCTCATAATAGTGGCGCGTGGCCTGCTCTTCAGAGGGAATCACAAACTTAAGCGCAATTAATTTTAGACCGGTTCTTTCATAGCGACGTAGGATTTCACCAATCAGGGTTCTTTGAACCCCATCCGGCTTGATGATAACTAAAGTTTGTTCTTGACTGGGATGATTTTTTTCCATTTTTTTAATGAGATTTATTGATTACTAAAGTTTAATTTAGCATAGATTCCGACTCCTGGCAAAAAGGAACTTTCCTAAAATTATTGCGCTCGAAAACACTTGCTTTCAGCATCTAAACAGCGAAAGATAATATCCCCTTCCCGATCCGTTCTCAGAACTTCCGCCTTAGCTTCGGCTAATCTTTGCAAAACTTCTTCTGCGGGATGCCCATAGCGATTTTTAGCGGAAACGGAGATTATAGCTCCCCTGGGCTGAACTTTTTTTAAAAATTCCGCTGAGGTAGAATATTTTGATCCATGATGAGAAACTTTCAAAAAATCTACTGTTAGCAAATCTGGAAAACTAGCCATTAATTCCTTTTCTTCTTCTTTTTCAATATCCCCCGTGAAAAGAAAAGAGTTTTCCCCAAAATCCAGACGTGAAACTAGACTACTTTGATTAGAGTTTCCTTTCTTAGCTTTTAAAATTTTTAGATTGACCTCTCCAGGCCAACTAATTTTCATTTCCTGCCCGCCTTCCAATTTGGAAATTTTTTCCTGATCCGCCAAAGCTTCCAAGGCCTGATAAATACTTGAATCCTTCTCTATTTTTGACTTTATCAGAATTCCGATTTTATAACTTTCAAAAGCCTCTAGCAGGCCGCCGATATGATCTTTATCCGGGTGGGTAGCGATAACAACTTCTACTTTTCGATCCCAAAAAGGAATAAATTTCCCAAGCTTTTCTAATAAAATTTTTCCCTCCGAACCCCCATCAATAAGAATTTGACGGTTTCCCTGAATAATCAAAGCGGAGTCTCCCTGTCCAACGTTAAAAAAAATAACTCTTAATTCCTTTTGATTGGCCTTAATAATAAAAAGGAGTAACAGAAAAATTGTTATTAAAAAAATTAAGATAATTAAAGCTGCTTTTCTTTTGGGCATTTTTTCTTTTTAAGCTGGATTAAAATTAGGGCTAAACCTAAATACCAAGCAACCACCCAGAGCCAAGAAAAACTTTCCACGCTTAAGTTACTGAAGGGAAGTCGGGAGAGAAAGGCCACGGTGAGCGTTTCGTATTTAAGCGGAAGAAAAGCCAGCCAAGACAAAAGAGTGCCTAGGGGAGGAAAAATAAGAAAACTGGCTACAGCTAAAAAACCTAAGAGCATGGTGAGCGGAACTATCGGTAAAATAAGCAAGTTAGCGAAAGGGGAAATTAGAGACAAATTGCCGAAACTATAGATGATAACCGGCCATACAAAAATTTGAGCGGAAAGGGTGAGCAGAAGGATTTCTCCCAAACCCAAAGTTTTTTCTCTTTTTTGAAAACGCTTTTCCAAAAGGGGAAAAAGATAAATTATTCCTAAAGTGGCCAGGAAAGAAAGTTGAAAGCCAGTATCCCAACGTAGAAGCAAGGGATTGAAAAGAAGCATAACTAGGGCGGAAAAAATTATCGCATTTTGCGAATTACTTAGCCTTCCATTTTTGGCCGCCCAAAGAAGCAACGTACCCATAATGCCGGCTCTGACCGCCGAGGAAGGGAGGCCAATCATCAAAACAAAAAGGCTAATTCCGCTAACCGCAAACCAAAAAGCTTTTTGGCGCCAGAGCCCAATAAAAAAACCGAATAACATTAAATATTCGGCAATAATAGTCACGTTGTAGCCTGAGACCGCCACAATATGAGTGAGGCCGGTTCGCGAAAAATTATTTTTTACCCCTTCCGACAAATTTCCGCTTCCTCCTAAAAGTAATCCAGAAAGCAATCCGGATTCTGGAGAAGGGAAAAGCCTCTTAATGCCTCGCTCTACCTTGCTTTTCACTTTTAACAAAAGAAAATAGGGGTAAAAACCTTGCTCCCTCTCAAGAAGTTTGACTTCACTTTTCCGACAAACATAAAAAATTCTGTCTTTAGCCAAATACATCCGATAATCAAATTTTTCGTTTTCACGGCGTGGAATTTCTCGTTGGCAACGAATCTCAAGCTTATCCCCGTAGAAAAAACGAGGAAAAGAGGGGGCGCTAATTAAAAACCTTAACTTCGGGGAAGCTTGAACGATCAAGCTTTGAAACTGACCTCTATTTTCAGGCTCCCGAACAACTAAAACTTCGCCAAAAAATTCTTGACCTTCTTTGTCTAAGTTTCTTATTTCGGAGAGTCTTTTTTCCGTTAAAAACAAGCCACAAGCCAAGAACAAAATCGAGGAGGCTACAATGAGAACTCCTTTATTTTTCCAAAAGACAGCCAACAGAATTATGGAAAAAACTGGCAAAAAAAAGAAATAAGCCCTTGCTTTTTCTAAATTCGAAAACGAGCTTAGAAAAATTCCAAGAATAAAACTTAAAGAAAGGGCCAAAAAAATTCTTGATTTAGACATATTCGTCTAAATTATTTAGGGCACCAGTAAAAGATCTACCATCTTGATTCGGGAGGATTTTCCGCCAACTATTCTGAGGAAACTTTTAGGAGTTTTAAAAAATTTTGCTAGAACTTCTAATAATTTCTCATTAGCTTCTCCCTTGGTCGGCGCGCTTGTCACCCAGACTCGATACTCCCCTTCAGAATCTTTTACAACTTCATTGCGAGAAGAACGAGGGATTATTTTAACTATAATTCTCATAACAATTATCTCCTAATGCCTACTTGCCCGAAATATTTTTTGATTCTCTTTTGAATTTTTTCCAAATCAATTTTTTTCCCTTTGGTTTTTTCTCTTAATTTCGGATTGAGGATTTTTATTTCTCGATATTCCTGCAAATAATATTTTTTCGCTCCTCCAATCCAACGGGCAATCTCTTCAAAGTCTTTCTCCTGATGTAGGCCCGGAACAACTGTGGTTCTAAATTCATAGGGAAGCTGGGAATTTTTTATTAATTCAACGCTGATTTTTATTCTTTCTTTATCCCCGATCACGCCCGTAGTTTGATCGTATTTTTTCAATTGATTTTTGATATCCATAGCCACAAAGTCCAGCAATTTCAAATCGAAAAGTTTTTTCAAGACGTCCGGTCGCGTGCCGTTAGTATCAAGTTTTACCAAGAATCCCAGGTTTTTTATTTTTTTTACAAACTCAACAATATCTTTTTGAATGGTGGGTTCGCCTCCGGTAATACAAACTCCTTCCAGTTTATTTTGTCTTTTTTTTAAAAAGTCAAAGAAGTCTTTTTCCAAAATATTTTTTCCGCTGGGCCCGGAATCCAAAACAAGTTCTGGATTGTGGCAAAAGGGACAACGGAAACTGCAACCCACGGTAAAAACCGTAGAGGCTAATTTACCTGGATAATCGATAAGAGTAAGTTTCTGATAACCGCCGATAACCATAGCTTTAAACCAGGGCAATCCCGAACATTCGAGATTGCCCCGCTATCTTTTTTCATTTTAAAACTAACAACAACCCGGTTCGGAAACAATAAACTCTTTCCTCTGAGAAAACTCTGCTTGCTTTCCCTTGTTCCATTGTTCTACCGGTCGGATATAGCCCACGACGCGCGAGTAGACTTCGGTTTTCTGAAAGTTTCTCAGCACAGGATCTTGCTCATAACAAGCTTGGCACTTGGAAAATTTATTTTTTCCTTCTTGATAGGGCATGTACGGCTCACCCGAAGTTAAGTTTTTTTGACAGTCATGACAAATTATTTTTTCCATAGTTTTTTATTTTATTATTTTAAATTTTTTATAGATTAAGTTTTTTTACTTTTTAAAACGAATTCTTTCCGCTGAGAAAACTCTGCTTGCTTTCCCTTGTTCCATTGTTCTACCGGTCGGATATAACCCACAACGCGCGAGTAGACTTCGGTTTTCTGTTCTATCACACACTTTGGGCAGGTGTAGTGCTCGCCAGCAATATATCCATGCACCGGACAAATACTGAAAGTCGGAGTAAGTGTGAAATAAGGCAGCGCATAATCTTCGGCTATTTTTTTCACCAGTTTTTTGGTAGTTTCCACGTCCATAATTCTTTCCCCCAAAAATCCGTGCAACACGGTTCCTCCCGTGTATTTAGTCTGGAGCTCATCTTGCAGTTCCAGCGCTTCAAAAATGTCTTCCGTATGGTTAACTGGCAATTGGGAAGAGTTGGTATAATAAGGTTCTGCGTCTTTTTCTTTGACCATCTCATCGTTGGCAAAAACAATTTTAGGATATTTTTCCTTATCTATTCTGGCTAAACGATAGGAGGTGCCTTCCGCCGGAGTCGCTTCCAAATTATAGAGGTTGCCCGTTTCTTTTTGGTAGTCAACAATTTTTTCTCGCATCTGTTCCAAAATTTCTTTGGCTAGTCTTTGTCCGGCGCGAGTTGTTATATTTTCTCCAATAAGATTTAACAGGGCTTCATTCATCCCCACCAAGCCAATCGTCGAAAAATGGTTGCCCCAATAATAGTCACGGCGGAGCTTAATTGAATCCAGATAAAACTTGGTGTAAGGATAAAGGCCCTTTTCCGTCAAATTTTCGATTAATTTTCTTTTTGTTTCCAAGCTTTCTTTCGCTAAATTCATCAATCCCTCCAGTCGCTTAAAAAAATCTTTTTTGTTTTTTGCTAAATATCCCAAGCGAGGCAGGTTAATGGTTACCACTCCAATAGAACCCGTAAGAGGATTGGCGCCAAACAGACCGCCGCCTCTTTTATGCAACTCGCGGTTATCAAGACGTAAGCGGCAACACATGCTACGCGCATCATCAGGGTCCATATCGGAATTGATAAAATTTGCAAAATAAGGAATCCCGTATTTAGCCGTCATTTCCCAAATCGGGTCGTAACGTTTATCTTTCCAGTCAAAATTTTTTCCAATGTTATAAGTAGGAATTGGGAAAGTAAAAATCCTTCCATTCGCGTCGCCGGAAGTCATTACTTCTGCGAAAGCCCGGTTCAGCATATTCATTTCTTCCTGAAAATCTCCGTAAGTTTCTTTTTGGGGGACGCCCCCAACTATAACAGCTTCCTCGGCTAAGTTTTTAGGCGGAGTAACATCTAGGGTAATATTGGAAAAAGGAGTTTGAAATCCCACCCGCGTCGCAACGTTCATATTAAAAACAAAGGATTGAATTTCCTGTTTAACCTTTTCGTAGCTGAGTTTATCGTAACGGACAAAGGGGGCGAGTAAAGTGTCCACATTAGAAAAAGCTTGCGCTCCCGCCACTTCACCTTGAAGAGTATAAATGAAGTTAACCATTTGTCCCAAAGCGGAACCTAGATGCTTCGCTGGCTTGCAAGCTACTTTTCCAAAAACTCCAGTAAAACCTCGACGCAAAAGATCCTGTAAATCCCATCCGCAACAATAAGCGGCCACTAGCTGGAGGTCATGAATATGGAAATCTCCTCCCTCGTGAGCCTCGCGAATTTCCTTAGAATAAACCCGATTCATCCAATAATTAGAGCTGACAATAGAAGAAACATAATTATTAAGTCCTTGCAAGGAATAAGCCATATTAGCATTTTCTTTTACCTTCCAGTCAATTTCTTGAATATATTTATCCACCAGACTGACTGCTTCTCTTAAGGACTCTTCGGTTTCCCGAATTTTTCGATGTTGTTCTCGATAGAGAATATAGGCCTTGGCCGTTTCTTCAAAATCTAAAACCATCAGGACTCTTTCCACCAAATCCTGAATTTCTTCAATTTCGGGAATATAGCCTTTTTTGTAGTTCTTATTTAAAAGCTGAACGGCTTTTCGGCTTACTCTTTGGGCGTCTTGGAAACTCCCTTCCCCAGTCGCGAGAAAAGCTTTGGCCACCGCTTTGGTAATTTTTCCCGGGTTAAAAGGCACGATGTTTCCGCTTCTCTTGATTATTTTTCTAATCTTGTTTTCAAGCCTTCTTTTCCCGCTTGATGTTTTTTTGTTATCGCCTTTCTTTTCCCCCTTTTCTTTGTTTTTATTTTTCATCACTTTTCCGCGACCAAGAAAGTAGCTTTTGAAAATACTTCAAACACGCCATCCTCGTCCGCTTTAATAAAAATTAATTAAAAAATTTATTCCTTGTCCAGAAGGTCAAGTTCTTTTTTAAAACTTTCAATGCTACCAAAGGATTTATAAACACTGGCGAAGCGAACATAAGCGACTTCGTCCAGCTCCCTGAGTTTTTTGAGAACAATCTTGCCAATTTCCCGGGTTGTGATTTCCGGTTTTTCCA
Source organism: uncultured Bdellovibrionales bacterium (assembly GCA_964630615.1). Lineage (GTDB taxonomy): Bacteria > Patescibacteriota > Minisyncoccia > Moranbacterales > UBA2206 > CAZVVG01. The sequence continues at coordinate 5,863 of CAZVVG010000002.1, read as the reverse complement.
GAGAACTAATTTCATATTCAATATCGCCCAGAGTCTTAGCTATCTTTTCTTTAGAAAGAGGACGTTTTTCTAGCGCTTTACGAATTCCGGTTTCAATTTTGGTTTTATCATATTCAACCCGCGATCCGTCTTTCTTAATAACCGTCAAACGTAAAATTTCCACCTCTTCATAGGTACTGAAGCGTGCCTCACACTTCAAACATTCTCGACGGCGCCGGGTAATTTTTCCTTCATTCGTTTCCCGGGAGTCAACAACTTTAGTTTCTGAGTTATTGCAAAAAGGGCAATTCATAATAATAATTTTACGTAATAGGGTGTAGCTATGAGAAATATCTACTATATATAGTATATGTTTTTATTATTCTAACACAATTTAAAAATCTGCCAAGAGGCAGACTTTAAGCCAAAATTCAGAGTTATCCACAGCCAAAAAGAAATTTTTAATTTATTCCACGTTAGGCTTTTCTAAAAGCTCCGGCTCAATTCCTCTTTCACTGCCAGTAATTTTCACCACGTCTTTGTCAATCTTATTGAGTTCTTTGTAGGCCTGATTGTAATTATTAACCGTCGTTGACATACTCGCGCCAAGTTTTTGCATAAAATTATCAAAGTTCAGAATATGCTTTTGGAGATTAGCCACGTTGGATTTAATTTCTTTGGCATTTTCTTCAATTTCCATTGCCCTTAAACCTTGAAGAACCGTTTGGAGATAGGCTAAAAAAGAGGTTGGCGAAACAATAACCACATGCTTATCTCGAAACGCGTATTCAATCATACTTTTGGTATCAATTTTCACAGCTCCAATTTTATTCACCAAAAGATCATAATAAATGGCCTCTGAAGGAATAAACATAAAGGCAAATTCCATAGTTCCTTCTTCTGGCTTTATGTATTTAGAAGTTTCGTCAATTCGATTTTTTAAGTCTTGCTTAAAAGCCTTCTCCAAAGCCTCTCGCTCTGATTCATCCGCGGCATTGAGAATCCTTTCGTAGTTCTCTAAAGAAAACTTGGAATCAATCGGAATAATTTTTTCTTTGACAAAAACTACCGCGTCCACGATGACCCCATCCTTAAATTCGTATTGCATTTTATAGGAATTCGGAGGCAGCACATTTTTTAACGTTTCTTCCAAAAAATACTCGCCTAAAACGCCTCTCTGTTTTGGATTTTTGAGAATGTCTTGCAAGTTTTGAAGTTGGGCGGAAAAATTAATTACCTGCTTGTTGGTGTCATCCAGTTTGGTCAGTTTCTCCGTTATTTCAGAAATTAACTTAGCAGACTGACTATTAATTTCCTGAATTGTCCGATTAACGTTAAAAAGTTGACTCTGGTTGGCCTGGTGCGTTTCCTTAAGCTTGCTATCGATTACCTCACGAAGTTTTTCGTTCTGACCAGTTAGGTTGGAAATTTTTTCCATAAGAACAATCATCTCTTCATTTTTGCCGGATTTTTCTTTCCTTAACAGCAAGAACATAATAATCCCCAATCCCAAAACTAAAATTGTTAAAATTGTTATTTCCATAGAAGTTTTTTCGCTAACAAAATAATTCTAACACGGAGCAAGAAAATAGAAAAATCATTCACAAACTGACAAAAGTTACGGGAAGAACTTTGCGGAAAATTCCAGCGATTAGAATGTTATCCGATTCATCCAAATATATTGGTTGGTGAAGCCTATTCGTTGAATGCGGAAAAAGACCGATAATTCCGTGTTTTAATTTTTTATACCGCTTAATAGTCGCCATTCCGTTAATCACCGCTACGACGATTTTTCCGTCAAAGTTGTAGCTTGAATCGCATTTCTCAAAAACCACGTAATCCCCATCATTAATTTCTTCCTTATCCATTGAATCTCCCAGCGCCTTAACGGCAAACAGTCTGGCCGGATCACTTTTTCGAAAAAGACTTTCGGATATCTGAAGATATCCATCAACGTTATTATTTTCAGCGTAAGCCAGAGCTTCTCCACAAGAAGCCAGACCGTAAAGAGGAATCGTAAAGATATTCTTAAAATTGGCATAACCTTCATTTTCCACCAAGAATATGCGTTTATTTTCATCTCTTTTTAGGAGGTCTTTTCTTTCCAGAGCTTCCACTACCTGAACCGTTCCTTTCAAGTTTCCCATTTCCACCCCCTCCTCTTCCAAATACTTATGAACCCGATAAGCGGTGGGATTTTCCCCCCGTTTCTCAATTATTTCCCGAATGGTTTCTAGAATCGTTTTTTGTTTCGTCGTTAATTTTTCCATTTTAGTGATAGCTTAAGTTGATTATAGTGATATTATATCATCTATGCCCTCCCTTGCCAAGGGAGGCTGTGGATAACTTTCAAAAAAACGCCAGAAAATTTTCCTGGCGTTTTATTTTAAGCCTTACCCCTTATCTAAAGAGATTAACTTTTCCTCCATAGCTTTTAGCTTTTTGGACTTTTTTGGCTTCAAAAGAAAATTGGGAGGAATCTCTAACGGTCCATAATTTTTCCGGAAATAAAAATTAAACTTTCTAAAACCCAAACTGCTTCTGTTTTGAATAAGGTAGGATAAAAGCCAAAATTGAACTTCAAAGACTTCTCTTTCTTTCCCCTTTTTATCCTTAATCAGCTGGCTTTCGGCACAAAAGCCCTTCCTCATTGAAAGATATTCAGCCATTCTATCATTAAAATTTTTGTCTTTCGGTTCAATAAACCACTGTGTAAATTTCTCTTTTCCAGCCATTTTCTCTTTCCTCCTTTAGCTCATTTAGTATTTTGTTTTCAATTTACTTTCCTTAACTCCCTCTCCAAGAAACAAAAAACCTTGCTTTGGGCAGAGGTTTCTTGGACATCGATATTCGTTAATGATTTTCTTGAGGAAAATTTTTTCCTTTTATCCTATTTCCCCATTTTTCTCCTGATGAAAGCCGGAATCTCTAAATCATCATCCTCTTCCAAACCTCCCTCTTCCTTTAAAGAACGATTAACCCGCGGGGGAATTTTCTCTTCAACAATCATCTTGGTTTCAATTTTTCTCGGGAAAGTAATCCTTGGAGCTTCGTTTTTTTCTTCTTTCTTTTTCTGCTCTTCACGATTCAGGCGAGAAATTTTTTCCAGCGGATTTTCCTTGACCCGATCCGCATCAAAACCTGTAGCAACAACCGTTATTTGCAATTCTCCCTTTTTAATTGAGTCGTCAATGACAGCTCCGAAAATCACCTTGGCATTGGGATCAATGGATTCAGTAATAATATTCGCCGCTTCATTTATCTCCAGCATAGTCAAATCACTACAGCCGCTCACATTAAAGAGCACGCCCTTCGCCCCATCAATAGAAAGTTCTAGCAACGGACTATTAATCGCCGCCCGGGCGGCTTCGGCCGCTCGATTTTCTCCTGATCCCAGACCAATACCCATCAGGGCCGAACCGCTATTAGCCATAATGGCTTTGACATCGGCAAAGTCCACGTTGACAATTCCCGGCTTCGTAATTAGGTCAGAAATCCCCTGAACCCCTTGGCGCAAAACATCGTCAACAATTTTGAAAGAACTGATTAAAGTAGTTTTCTTATCAATAATTTGAAGAAGTTTGTCATTGGGAATGGTGATTAGTGTATCCACTCTTTCTTTCAGATTTTCCAGACCCTCATCGGCGATGGCCTTTCTCTGAGCACCTTCAAAAGAAAAAGGCTTGGTAACAACCGCTACGGTCAAGGCTCCAAGTTCTTTGGCCGTCTCGGCCACAATCGGGGCTGCTCCGGTTCCTGTTCCTCCACCCAAACCACAAGTGACAAAAACCATATCCGCTCCCTTCAAAACTTCCTGAATTTCATC
>CAZVVG010000002.1:0-1958 GCA_964630615.1 uncultured Bdellovibrionales bacterium | reverse complement strand
CCACGTGATGACGAGAAACTATTTCTTCTTCGTTCGCGTCAATTTCGGCCAGATTGATATCTTCTTTTTTACTGACTTCTTGAGGCAAGGCACTACCGTATTCAATTTTTGTTTTTTCCGCCACTTCAATCGAAGTCCTCAGTCCAATCGCAATATCATTAGTAATATTATTACCCCCAATGGGTAAAATAGAAGTGTGTAAAAGATCATTTTCCTCAAAAACAACCACGGAAGTCGTCCCCCCTCCAATGTCTATCAGGATCACTCCAAGTTCTTTTTGTCTTTTGGAAAGAACCGCCCGAGAAGCGGCCAGCGGGGCTAAGACAAAATCTTCCATTTCCAGATCAGCTTGTTCAAAACTTTTGCTAAGATTGCGAATAAAAGGCACGGAGCCTTCAATTATAAGAGTGTCCACTTCCAACCGCACCCCATTCATTCCCAAGGGATCTTTAATGTTTTTTTGTTCGTCCAAAGAATAGTTTCGAGCAATAACATGAACAATCTCTTTGTTTGGAGGAACTGAAATAGCCTGGGCCGCATTAATTACTCTTTCCACATCGTCTTCGGTAACCTCTCCATCAGCCCGACCGACGGCCACTACTCCCTTGGATTCCTGGGAAGCTATGTGACTTCCTCCTAAACTCACAATAGCCCGCTCAATCTTGATTCCAGAGCTGGCTTCAGCTTTTTCCCTGGACTCGCGGATGGAGCCTACGGCCTCCTCTAAATCAACAATGATGCCCTTCCGAATGCCAACCGACTCGGAGGTTCCCACTCCAATTATTCTGGGCAATTCTTCATTAGGAAAAATCTGGGCAATTACCGTCCGAACACTGGAAGATCCCACATCAACACCAACAATGATGTCGTTTCGCGACATGGTTAGAATTTATTAGTATTTATTTAGGTTTCTATTCTCTTCTTAAATATATATCAAAAAAAATCAAAAATCAATCTAACTGAGGTCAAATTTAACCTAAAAACAACCTGATGTGGGGAAGAAAAATTACAACACCAACGACCACGGCTAAAATTGAGGCGACCAAGACAGTCGCCGCCATTAAATCTTTTATCAGCTTGGCATAAGGATGAATACTGGGTTTTAACATATCGACTACCCTTTCCATAACCGTGTTGAGAAGCTCCATAATCAGCGTGACCATGATGACCAGAAAAAGAGCCACCATTTCCCATTTAGCCAATTTAAAATAAAACATGGCGAAAATAACCAGACCGGCAACTATAAGCTCGTTTTGAAAGTTTTTCTCATGGCGAAGAACGTAATTTAAGCCACGCAGAGCGTATTTAAGGCTTTTTTTAAATTGTTCCAGTCTATTCATTTTTTATTTCTTAAGCTCTTTAAAATTTGAGTTTGCAAAGAAAACATTTTTTCTCCGTGGCGAAAGCCCAAGAGATGTAAAATTCCGTGAGAAAAAACCCAGGCTAGCTCTCCAGAAATTTCCCAGCGCTTTTTCAGAGCCGAGACCTTAATTTTATCATAACATAAAATTATCTCTCCCAAAAATAGCTCTTTTCCTTGAGCCTTCTTAATCGCCGGGAAACTCTTAAATTCAGAAAAGGACAAAACGTCCGTCACCGCATTTTGCTGGCGCCAAATTCGGTTAATTCTTTTCATTTCTTGGGGCATCACCAAGGCCAAGCTTAGGTCGATTTTTTTCTCTTTACCCAATTCCAGATCTAAGGTCCTAAAAACTTGCTGGAAAATCTTTGTTAAAAGGATTTTCCGCACCGGTTGCTGACTTTGATTGTTAATTTCTAAACTCAGTCTCATAGCCGCTCTCTCTTATCCAAAGACTTATAAAGCATGCCGGTGATAAAAAGCATGCAAGATCCGCCGAAAATAAGAGCGAGTGGATTTTTCACAAAAAATTCTATCCGATCAGTTAGTAATTCAAATCCGTGCAGAAGAGCGGCAAAACTAAAAAAAATCAGAAAGG
>CAZVVG010000001.1:27572-60037 GCA_964630615.1 uncultured Bdellovibrionales bacterium | reverse complement strand
TTTTACAAATTCGGGCTTTGAATTTAAAATTAATTTATTAACTTTCTAAACTTAATAATAATCCGCGGGTATCGTATAGCGGCTCATTATATCAGCCTTCCAAGCTGAGGATGGGGGTTCGATTCCCCCTACCCGCTCACAATTTTACAGCTTGAGTAAGGATCGGCTCTATTAATAAATAGACTTAGGTATTAAGAATAAAAATTTAAAGGGAAAAATGAACAGAGAAATAAATAGTTTTTTAGCGCTGAGCTTGTTAGCGATCCTTGCTGTTCTAGTGGGAGAACTTATTTGGTTAAGTAGCAAGGCTATGGCACAAGTGCAATCAATAATACCAGTTCCTGGATTATAAAAATCAGCGAGTCCAATAAATGGCCTAGATAAGGGTAATTAAAATTAGCGCTATTTTTTAGTGGCTTAAAGAATAGCCTATTTTCCATTTGAATCTAATTTTGACTCGGTTTCCCGAGAAACAAAAATATACGGCTTGAAAAAGCTGTTTTTTTAATTCTTTCTTGTAAGGATTATGAACACTCTCCCAGTTCATAAAAAAGTTTTTTTATGGTATATTTTATCTAGCTTAGCAGAATAAAAATATGTCAGAACAAGAAGAATACCGGCGGTTAGCCTATCAATTGGAAGATTTGGACAAGGAAGCCTTGGAAAATTTTCCAGTGAATTCGGAAGAGGCAGAGAGACCTGAAGAAAAAAACGAGCCAAAAAAAATTAAGGAGGATGGAGGTTTTTCTTCTCGGGTGGAAGCCATGAAAAAAGAAGAAGGAAATATAAACGGTCAGATTGTTTGTCATTACGAGGGAAAATGTGATGGCTGGAGCCTTCATCCGGACGGAATAATCATAAAAAAAGATGACCAGCTCTTGCTTAATGGTGAAAAACTATTGTACCAAGGCGAGTTAACCAATTGGAAATATCATCCGCGAGGCTTTGTTATTGAAAAGAAAAATCAACTGAGATTAAATGACCAAGCCTTGCTTTATGAGGGCAGTTGGAAAAATTGGGATTCGCATCCGGAAGGAGTGGTCATAGAAAAGGAGAATAAATTGCTGCTTAATGGAGAAGCTCTTCTTTACGAGGGGACCTGGGAGAATTGGGGCCTTTGTGCCCAAGACATAATTATTGAAAAAGACAAAAAACTTTTCTTGAGAGGAACGGAGTTGCTTTACGCCGGACCTTGGAAAAGTTGGGATTGTAATTCAGAAGGGATAATTATTGAAAACGGCAATCAACTTCTTTTTAATGGCCGTGAACTAATTTATGAAGGCAAGTGGGATTACTGGTGTCCACATCCTGAAGGTTTAATAATCAGAAAGGGCCGGGATTGGATTATTTATACCAAACAAAAAAATTAAATTAAGCTTTCAATGAAGAAATTCTGGCTATGGCTATTAGGTTTAGCAATAATTTTTCTGAGTCTAGGGTTTTTCAAGGGAGACTGGCTTGAAAATTGGGAAAAAGAAACCAAGCTGGATTTATTTGTTTCAGAGGAAACCGGAAGGGAAGCAATTGCCTCCAAGGAAACGACACCAAAAAATGAATTAAAAGAGGAAAGTAACGCTGAAAGTCGGAATGAGGAAAAAAGCAAGGATCAGGAACGTCCCCCGCTAGGTAATTTTCAAGTAATAAATAGGCTTGTTTCCTGGGGTTTTGAGAAAAGAGAAAAGCGTTTGATTGATACGCTGATAATTCATTCGTCTTATGATGGCTTGGGAAAAGATCCTTATTCCTTAACTGGGCTCCTTGAGGAATATAGACAATATGGGGTTGCTCCGCACTATCTGCTTGACCGGGAAGGGAAAATTTATTCTTTAGTCGAAGAAAAAAATATCGCCTTTCACGCGGGTAAAAGTCAATCACCGGATGGCCGGGATCGGGTCAATGATTTCTCCCTTGGAATAGAAATTATGAATACTAAGGAGGACCAGCCAACTGCAGAGCAATACGCCGCCTTGAATGTTTTGGTGGCTTCCCTGAAGAAAAAATACAAAGTAAAATATATTTTAGGTCATAATCAAATAGCGCCAGGTAGAAAAGACGACCCCTGGAATTTTAATTGGAAAAAGTTAAATGATTAGTATCTTGCTGAAAATTAAATCAGGAGAAATTGAAATTGCGCTTTTGAGAGGAAAAAAAATTCTGGAAAAAGTTTCTTTTTTAGAAGAAAAGAACTTATCAGAAAAACTCTTATTGGTGCTAGAGAAACTTCTTAAGAAAAACAGTGTTGATCCAATGAGCGTTAAAGATTTTAGGGTTATTTCTGATTTAGAAGAAAATTATACTACTTTTCGAATTGCCAAATCTATCGCCGAAGCTTTTATTTTTGCCGTCAAAGAGAAAAGAAAAGTTAAAACTGTGGATAAGTTGAGGGAAAAAAAATGAAAGAAAAAGAATAAAAACCATTCTTCTATAAAATATCCTTTAAAATAGGGATTTTTTGTTTAAATCTAAAAATTTCGAGAAAGAGGCTTATTACTTGTCTTATTTTTGAGAAAGTGTATAATGTCCGTATGCTTGTCAAGGGGGAAATAATCTTCCGTAAAAAATCAATTTAATACTTTTAATATATCTCGTTCAATATTAGGCTTGTTTCCAAGAATTTTAGCGGAACTAGCCAAGCAGAATGAGCTTTGTTTCTATGCTTAAAGTAAAAAAAGAATTAAAGGTTAAAGATACCTTTAGTTTAGAGTCTTCTTTGTCCAAGAGGAAATTTTTTAAGCCCATGGTAATGGTTTCTCTGCCTAACCTCATTGAAACCCAACTGGATTCCTATGACTGGTTTTTGGAAAGCGGATTAAAAGAACTTTTTAAAGAAATAAATCCCATTACTGATTTTACCGGGAGAGATTTAGAGCTTTACTTTGATGATTATTATTTGGATGAGCCGAAGTATGATGAAGTAACCGCTAAAAATAAGAATATTTCTTTTGAAGCTCCGCTTCGCTGCAAAGTCAGGCTGATTATTAAAAGCACCGGAGAGATTAAGGAGCAGGAAATTTATTTAGGTGATTTCCCCGTTATGACTGATCGGGGAACTTTTTTGATTAATGGGGTAGAAAGAGTGGTGGTTAGCCAGCTGATTCGCAGTCCTGGAGTTTTTTTTACCATGGAATATTTGAAAGGGAAGAAGCTTTTTGGAGCTAAACTCATTCCCAATCGAGGGGCCTGGCTTGAAATTGATACCGACTTCGAAGGTGTCATATCCGCTCGCATTGATAGGAAAAGAAAAGTTCCAATCACTTCTCTTCTTAGAGCCTTTGGCTATTCTTCCGACAAGGAACTGCTCAGTCTGTTTAAAGACGTGGATAAAGGAGAAGTCAAGTATCTTGAAAAAACCATTGAAAAAGATCTGGCCAAAAACCAGGGAGAGGGCTACAAAGAGGTTTACAAACGAATTCGTCCTGGAGATTTAGCGACGGAAGAAAACGCCAAACAAATGATTGACGCGATGTTTTTTAATTTTGAAAGATACGACTTTGGAAATGTTGGTCGCTATCGGTTAAATCAAAGACTAGAAGTTAATCTTCCATTTTCCGAAGAATACAGAGTTCTGCGCCGAGAAGATATTATCTTGATTATTAAGGAAATCATCAAACTGAATAATGACGAAAAATCCCAAGAAGACGATATTGATCACTTAGGCAATAGAAGAGTCAGAGCTGTTGGAGAATTAGTTCAGAATAAAATCAGAGTGGGTTTTTCCCGTATGGTAAGAAATATAAGAGACCGGATGAGTACTTGCGATATGGAAACCGTTGTTCCCGGCCAACTCATAAATTCTCGTCCGATTGCGGCTGCCATTAAAGAATTTTTTGCCAGTTCTCAGCTTTCTCAATTCATGGATCAGGTGAATCCTTTGGCGGAACTGGAACACAAAAGAAGATTAAGCGCCATGGGTCCGGGTGGCCTGACTCGGGAAAGAGCGGGCTTTGAAGTGCGCGACGTCCACCATTCTCATTATGGAAGAATTTGTCCGGTGGAAACTCCAGAAGGTCCCAATATCGGATTAGTGGGACACCTGTCTTCCTATGCTAAGATAAATGAATTTGGTTTTCTGGAAACACCTTATTTCAAAGTTTATCGGGAAATTGAAAATAAAGAGGAAAAAATCTTACACCGGATTCTGGGAGAAAATTTAGAAGGACTTAAGGCAGGATCTTTGATTGATGAAAAATTAGCTAAAACTATAGCGAAAAACCGGAATATTAAGAAATTGAAAATAAAACCTTGGATCAGTCGTGAAATCGAATATATTAATGCAACAGTCGAGGATCGAAAAAATATTGCCCACGCGGGAATTGAAATTGACCAATTTGGTAATATTGAAAAGGACATTGTAGAAGCTAGGGTTAAGGGGAATGCTGCCGAAATTGAAGCGGAAAAATTAGATTACGTTGACGTTTCTGCGAAACAGATGATTTCGGTGGCAACCGCCTTGATTCCTTTTTTGGAACACGATGATGCCAACCGGGCTCTTATGGGTTCCAACATGCAGCGTCAAGCTGTTTCTTGTGTCAAGCCTCAGTCGCCGGTAGTCGGAACGGGAATTGAAGATAAAGCAGCGGCGGATTCAGGTCAGGTAGTTATTGCAAGGAATGATGGAGAAGTTGTTGAGGTGGATAGTGATCATATTGTTGTCAAAGAAGAAAGTCCCGTTGGTTCGAAAAAACCATATTTCCGGAGAGAATATCGTCTGCAAAGTTTTGAAAAATCCAACGCTTTCACCTCAATGAATCAAATTCCTCGAGTGAGAAACGGGGAAAAGATCAAAAAAACCCAACTATTAGCCGATGGAGCTTCAACTGAACATGGAGAATTAGCTTTGGGGCAGAATGTTTTAGTCGCTTTTATTCCTTGGGAAGGTTCTAATTATGAAGATGCCATTGTTATCTCCCAAAAATTGGTTGAAGATGATCGTTACAGCTCCATTCACATAGAGGATTTTTCTCTAGATGTTCGGGATACAAAACTAGGACCAGAAGTGGTCACTCGAGACATTCCTAATATTGGAGAAGAAAGATTGAAAAATCTTGACGAGACCGGCATAGTGCGGATTGGAGCGGAAGTGAAATCGGGCGATCTTTTGGTAGGAAAAATTTCCCCTAAAGGCGAAGGAGATTTGACTTCAGAAGAAAGATTATTAAGGGCTATTTTTGGAGAGAAGTCTAGAGACGTTAAAGACAGTTCTCTTTATTTGCCCCATGGGGAATACGGAAAAATCGTAGATATCAAAATATTTTCTCGAGAGCAAGGCGATAAACTACCTACGGGTGTGATTGAGCAGATTCAGGTTTCTGTGGCTCAGTTGAAAAAGATTTCCGTCGGAGATAAATTGGCCGGAAGGCATGGAAACAAAGGGGTGATTTCTAAGATTGCGTCGCTGGAAGATATGCCTCACTTGCCGGATGGCACTCCAGTTGACATGATTCTTAATCCTTTGGGAGTGGCCAGCCGTATGAATATTGGTCAAATTTTGGAAACTCATTTGGGTTGGGCGGCTTTCAAGTTAGGTCAGAAAGTTGCCAGTCCGGCTTTAAATGGAGTGGCGGAAAAACAAATCAGAGAAGAGCTAAAAAAAGCCAATCTTCCAGAAGATGGAAAAGTCAGACTCATAAACGGAAAAACCGGGGAGTATTTTAATAGCAAATCTACAGTCGGAATAATGTATGTTATGAAACTTCATCACTTAGTAGACGACAAGATCCATATGCGCTCCATCGGTCCCTATTCTTTGATTACGCAACAACCCCTGGGGGGCAAGGCTCAATTTGGGGGACAGCGCTTTGGAGAGATGGAGGTCTGGGCGCTTGAGGGATACGGAGCCGCCTATACCTTGCAGGAAATGCTGACAATTAAATCTGATGATGTAATGGGTCGCTCCAAGGCCTATGAATCAATAATTAAAGGAGAGTTAATAAAAAGTCCCAACATCCCGACTTCTTTTAATGTTTTAGTTAATGAATTAAAGGGATTGGGTCTTAATGTTGAACTCTCGGGAGTTAAAAAAGAAGGCAATGAAGAGACTTCTGATTCAGAAAAGGATTTCCAGGAGAAAAACACTAATTTTCAGAGTAACTAAAATAATTTTATGGATTCTATAACTAAAGTTAGTGATTTTACCAGCGTCCGGATAAAACTGGCTGGTCCGGAAGAAATTTTGGAATGGTCTAAGGGTGAAGTTACCAGGCCGGAAACAATCAATTATCGCACCCAACGCTATGAAAAAGACGGTCTCTTTTGCGAAAAGATCTTTGGGCCTTCAAAAGACTGGGAATGTTATTGCGGAAAATATAAAAGAATCAGATACAAAGGCATTATTTGCGATAAATGTGGGGTAGAGGTTACTCGAAGCAGTGTGCGGCGAGAAAGAATGGGCCACGTGCAGTTAGCCGTTCCTGTTTCCCATATTTGGTTTTTGAGAGGAGTTCCTTCCAAAATTGGTTTAGCGCTAGGGATGAGCCCTCAAGAGTTGGAAAAAGTTATTTATTTCTCAAGCTATATCGTGCTTAAGGTAGATGAGAAAGAGCGTCAAAAAGCCTTAGAGCAGCTGGATCAAGAGTTGAAAAAAAAGCAAAAAGAAATTGGGAAAATTGAAGACAACGCCAAAGAAAAGAAAATGGAAGAGCTGAAAAATGCTTATCGAAAAGCCAAAGAAGAATTAAAAAGTCTAGAAAAACTCAAAATTATTTCTGAACTGGAATATTTTAATTTATCTTCTCGCTACGGACAAGTCTTTTCTGCTGGGATTGGAGCTGAAGCCATTCGTAAAATTCTTGAAGATCTTAATTTAGAGGAAGAAATAAAAAAACTTAAAAAAGAGTCAGAAAAAGAAGAAGTTTCCGACCGAAAAAAAATATTGAAAAGAATCAAACTTTTCCAGGGTTTCATAAATGCTGGAATTAAATTGGAATGGATGTTACCAACCATTATTCCAGTTATTCCGCCAGATTTGCGACCAATGGTGGCTCTAGACGGAGGCCGGTTTGCCACCTCTGATCTAAACGATCTTTACCGAAGAATCATAAACAGAAATAATCGTCTTAAGAAATTAATTGAAATTGGTGCTCCTGAAGTTATTACTCGTAATGAGAAAAGAATGCTTCAGGAAGCGGTAGATGCCTTGTTTGATAACAATGCCCGCCGGGGACAGGTAAGCGTTACCGCTTCAACCGGGCAAAAGAGAGCTTTGCGGTCCTTGGCCGATTCCTTAAAGGGAAAACAGGGGCGGTTCCGCCAGAATCTTTTAGGAAAGAGGGTTGATTATTCTGGCCGCAGCGTTATTGTCGTTGGTCCAAAACTTAAGCTTCATCAGTGCGGCGTTCCCAAAAAGATGGCTCTAGAGCTTTTTAAGCCCTTTATTATCAATAAACTGATTGAAAGAGAACTGGCTTATAATGTCCGAAATGCGGGTAAAATGGTAGAAGCGGAAAGCGAGGAATCCTATGAGATTTTGGACGAAATTATCTCTCATCACTATGTGATGTTAAATCGCGCTCCCACTCTGCATCGTCTCAGTATCCAATCTTTTCAGCCAGTTTTAATTGAGGGCAAAGCGATTCAGATTCATCCAATGGTATGTGCGGCTTTCAACGCGGATTTTGATGGAGATCAAATGGCTGTGCACGTACCTCTAACCAAGGATAGTCGTTGGGAAAGTCAAAACTTAATGATTAGCACTAAAAATCTTTTAAAGCCAGCCAGCGGAGAACCAATCATAACTCCCACTCTGGATATGGTTTTAGGGTGCTATTATATTTCTCATTTAGTCAAAGGAGCCAAGGGAGAAGGAAAATTTTTTAGTTCTTTTGAAGAAGCTTCCCTGGCTTATGATTTAGGTTTGGTGGATATGCAGGCGTTAATCAGGGTTTCTCACGTGGGAAAAATTCTAGAAACTTCCGTAGGTAGGATTAAACTTAATGAAATAATTCCGAAAAACATCGATTTTATAAACCAGGAAATGACCAAAAAAGAATTGAAACTCTTGGTCAGTAAGGTGCTAGAAACTTCTGGATTGGAAGAAACCGCCGAATTTGTTGATCGGATTAAGGACTTAGGATTTAATTCAGTGACTAAATCTGGAATTAGCTGGGGCATGGATGATTTAGTTGTCCCGGAAAGTAAAAAGGCTATTCTGGATAAAGCGGAAGAAAAAGTTAATCTTATAAAAAGGCAGTATAACGAGGGCCTTTTAACCGAGGGAGAGAGAAAAAATCGTGTGATTGAAATTTGGAATCAGGTTAAAAATGAAATAACGGAAGAAATCCGGGAGAGTATCGATAAAGAAGGTCCAGTTTATTCAATGGTTTATTCCAAAGCGCGGGGTTCTGAATCGGTGGTGATTCAAATGTCTGGGATGAAAGGTCTGATGGCTGGTCCGACCGGAGAAACCATAGAACTTCCAATTAAGAGTTGTTATAAAGAAGGACTCAATGTTTTGGAATATTTTATTTCTACTCATGGAGCTAGAAAGGGAATGGCGGACACGGCTTTACGCACGGCGACGGCTGGATATTTAACCAGGAGATTAGTAGATGTGTCTCAGGATGTGATTGTTAGAGAAGAAGATTGTAAGGATAAAAACGGAATCTTTGTTTATCGTGAAGATTCAGACAGAATTGGGCAAAGCTTTGCCAGTCGGATAATCGGGAGAGTAGTGACTGAAGAAGTCCTTCATCCGAAAACAGAAAAAGTACTTGTCAAGAAGGGAGAAATGATTACCAAGAACCAGGGTAATGAAATTGAAGAACTCAAGATAGAAAAAATTAAAGTTCGTTCTCCTCTTACTTGCAAAACTTTAAGAGGAATCTGCTGTAAATGTTATGGTTTGGATTTGGGAAGAGGTGATTTGGTGCAAATCGGTCAAGCCGTAGGAATTGTGGCGGCTCAGGCAATTGGCGAGCCGGGGACCCAACTCACTATGAGAACTTTTCATATTGGAGGCGTCGCGGGAGCCGATATTACTCAGGGCTTGCCTAGAGTGGAAGAACTTTTTGAAGCTCGTCCGCCAAAGGGAGAATCGATAATTTCCAAAACCGACGGAAAAGTTCTTGAGATTTCTAGTAATGACAAAACGATATTAATTAAAATTGAATCTCAGTCTCAGAATAGGGAAGGAAAAGTTGAAGAATATCAAGTTCCAGCCGGCAGCCTGCTTAAGGTAGCCGAAGGCGATCTTATTGCTAAAGGCAGTAAGCTAAATGAGGGGAATATTGATCTTAAGAATCTCTATAAAACCATGGGTTGGGAAGAGGTTTATCGTTATATTGTTAAAGAAATCCAGGAAATTTATGCCTCTCAAGGTGAGGGAATTAATGATAAACACATAGAAATTATCATTCGCCAAATGTTTAGTCGGATTTTGGTTTCAGAAGCCGGAGACACTAATTTTTTAGTAGGTGATATTGTAGAAAAAGATGAATTTAATGAAATTAACGCTAAAATGAAAGCCGAAGGGAAAATGCTTGCTATAGGGGAAAGGCTTCTCTTGGGGATTACTAAAGTTGCACTGACAACCGAAAGCTTTCTTTCCTCCGCTTCTTTTCAAGAAACAGCTCGGGTTTTGATCAACGCCGCAGTTTCTGGTAAGGAAGATCGACTCAGGGGTTTAAAAGAAAATGTCATTATCGGAAAGTTGATTCCCGCCGGAACCGGTTATCAAAAATAAGTCTTTTTAGAATCCTATTTTTCTGAATCCAGATTTTAGTCTTGGTTTTTTTACTTTTAAATTTATGGTAAAATGTTTTTATGGGAAGGCATAAAAAAAGGCCCTTAGAGGAAAAGGAAGAAAAATTAGAAGCTGAAAAACCGAGCATCGCCGGAGAAGCAAAAAGAGGACTAATGGCGGTTCTTGCTTTTTCCTTAGCGCTTCTTTTAACACTAAGTTTTTTTGGAAAATCTGGAATAGTCGGAGAAAAATTGAATAATTATTGCGGATTGCTTATTGGTTGGGGCAAGCTTTTTTTGCCACTTTTTCTTTTTCTGGCTGGTTTCATTTTAATTTTAAAAAGGAAAACCCCTTTTTATCTTTGGAAAATTTTTGGCCTTTTTGTAATACTCTTAAGTTTGACGGGATTTCTGCATTGGTTCTTAGAGACGGAAAAAATGTGGCAAAATGCCAAAGCTGGTTTGGGGGGAGGTTTCTTGGGTTATGGATTGGCCTTTTTGGCGACGAAATATTTAGGAAAAGCAGGTGGACTAGTTCTTATTCTGACTATTTTTTTCTGTGGTCTTATTTTAGCTTTTAATTTTTCGTTAAGTGGTTTCTTTGCTAAATTGAGGAATTTTTTGGGCCTAGAAAAGGAAGAAAGCCAAGAGGAGGAAAAAGAATCAGAGCCAGTCTTGGCGACAGAAATTCCAGAAAATAAAATGATAAATAGTTTTCCAGAGGAAAAATTACCTTTGGAAAAGGAAGAAAGTCACGAAAATATAGGGAAAATCGAGTTTGTAGAGGGGCCGGACGTTCTTCTTTCTAATCAAATTTCTCAAAAATCTTCTACCGCCTCCTTGGAATTTAGGAAAAAGAAATTAAGGAGTCTTTCTTCGGTGCGTGCTCCAAGAATAGAAAAAGGAAAATGGACGCTTCCCCCGCTAGAACTTCTAGCAAGAAGTCAAGGAGTTCCCAAGGGAGGAGACTTAGAAAAAAATGCGGAAATCATTGAAAAAACTTTACGTCATTTTGGCATAGAAGTAGAAAGAGGGGAAATCAAAACCGGACCTTCGGTTACTCAATACAGCTTTCGTCCGGCGGTTGGAATAAAGGTGTCTCGAATATTAGCCTTACAAAATGATTTAGCGCTGGCCTTGGCGGCTCAATCTATTCGGATTGAAGCTCCGATCCCTGGGAGGTCAGTAATTGGTATTGAAGTGCCAAATAAAATATCTACCTTAGTCCGACTCCGTGATGTTCTTGAAAGCTCAGGCTTTAGCGGCCGAGAATCAAATCTGACCTTAGCTTTGGGTGAAGATGTCAGTGAAAATTATGTTTTTGGGAACTTAGAAAAAATGCCCCATCTCATGATTGCGGGAGCAACTGGAACCGGAAAGTCAGTTTGCGTCAATTCCATAATTACCACCCTTCTTTATCAGAATTCCCCTGAGGATTTAAAATTTATCATGATAGACCCTAAAAGAGTGGAACTTTCTGTTTATAATGAAATCCCTCATTTGCTGTGCCGAGTTATTGTTGAGAACAGTAAGGTCATAAACTCTTTAAAATGGGCGGTCAGAGAAATGGAAGATCGCTATAAGTTACTTCAAGGTCTTTCTTCGGTCAGCCTCTCTTCTTTTAACGAGAAAGTCAAGAAAGGGAAGAAGTTAAAAAAGGTTGATCCGGAAACGGGAGAAGTCAGAGAAGAAAGCTTGAATAAGCTTCCCTATATTGTTATTATTATAGACGAAGTGGCTGATCTAATGACGAGCCACGGTCGTGAAGTCGAAGGTGCAATTGTCCGGTTGGCGCAAATGGCTAGGGCAGTGGGTATTCATCTTGTTGTTTCCACTCAAAGGCCTTCCGTAGAAATAATTACGGGCTTAATTAAGGCCAACATTACTAATCGGATTGCTTTTCAAGTGGCTTCGCAAATTGATTCACGTACGATTATTGATGTGGCTGGTGCGGAGAAGCTTTTAGGGAACGGAGATATGCTTTATCTTTCAGCTTCTTCCCCAAAACCAAAAAGGATTCAAGGAGTTTTTGTAAGCGAAGAAGAAACCCGAAGAGTAGTCGATTTCATAAAAGCTCAAAAAGCCAAGGACAAAGAAAGTTATTCTGAAGATGTAACGAAGGGAATTAATTTTGGAGACGATTCGGTTAAGCGTCAGCTTCCCAAAGGAGACATCTCTGAATTTAAAGATTCTTCGGAGGAAAAGGATCCTCTTCTTGAGGAAGCCAAAGAAGAGATTAGGAGTTTGGGAAAAGCTTCGGCTTCCTTCCTTCAGAGAAGATTGAAAATTGGATATGCCCGGGCAGCCCGCATTCTAGATATTTTAGAAGAAGAAGGTGCAGTTGGTCCGGCAGATGGAGCCAAGGCGCGAGAGATTTTCTTAGAAGTCAAAGGCCAAACTACTCGCTCTGAAAGTGCCGAGGCAGAACAGGCTAAGAGAGATAAGTGGCAATTTTAATCTAAAAACTAAAATCAAAAATAAAAAGTCGTTCCTTTTTTGAAATTAAGTCTGAAGTGAAGCCCGACTTTTTATTTTTGATTTTTTATTTTCTACTATGCCAAATGGTTTTTCAAAAAAAAGCGTAGAAACCCTAACCTTAGGAGAAAAACTCGTTAAGATTAGGAGTGAAAGGCGAATCAGCCTGAACGAAGTAGCCCGGATGACAAAAATCCAGCTTAAGTATTTAGAGGATATTGAAAATGGCTGTTATGATAAACTTCCCTCAGACGTTTATGTTAAAGGTTTTTTAAAAAACTATGCCAAATTTCTCGGAGTGAACGAAAAAGTGCTCATTCGAATTTATGAAAAAGAAAGAGATATTAAAAGAAATCTGGAAAAAAATAACAACCAGCATTTTATTAAGCAGCCGGAATTTCTGAATATTTCTCCCTGGATTTTTGGTCCCAAAACTTTGATTTTTATGGTTCTCACTATTTTGGCCTTAGCTGGATTTTTCTATATTTATCGAGAACTAGGTTCATTTGCCAATAATCCAAGTTTAGTTATTTTAACTCCTGAAAACAATGCGACTGTCGCAGAGAAGGTTATTGGGATAGAAGGAAGAGCGGAAAAAGATTCAAAAGTTTTTATCAATGATCAGGCAGTAATAATTAATGAAGAAGGAAATTTTCGTCAAGAGATAGCTCTCCAAGCGGGAACCAACTCTATAAATATTCGTTGCCGAAACCGTTTTGAAAAGGAAACTTCAGAAGTACTTACCGTTCATTTTGATTTCCAGGAAGAAACTTTCGAAGAATATGCCCAAACAGAAAAAGAAACCAGCCTGGCTCAAAGTCAGGGACTGGACCTGGAGATAATAACCAAAGAAGAAAAAATATCTCTCAGCGTGGAAATTGACGGAAATCTGATTTTTAGCGGAGAAATAAAGGCCGGGGAAAAGAAAAATTTCAAGGCAGAAAAAAACTTGACTCTTAGTTCCAGCAATGGTAAAGAAACTTTAGTGAGAATTAACGGTCAAGAAACGACCTTGAGTGATTCTCCTAAACCAGCCAAAAAAGTTTTTAATTATTCCGATAATTTCTAAATCATAAAAAATTAAATATTAAATTAAAAGTATGAATGAAGAGAAGAATAAAAGCATTTTTGACGTCATTGAACAAATCAAGGATAAGTTTGGGGAAGGAGTAATGATGACCCTCGGTGAAGTTAAAAAAGTGGATATCGAATCAATTCCCACGGGTTCAGTTTCCTTGGATTTAGCTTTGGGAATTGGAGGTATTCCCCGAGGTCGGATAATTGAAATTTACGGACCAGAATCTTCCGGCAAAACCACCCTGGCTCTTCATATCATAGCCAATGCTCAAAAAGCCGGAGGCCTTGCTTCTTTTATTGATGCGGAGCACGCTCTGGATCCAGAATATGCTAAGAAAATTGGGGTTAACATCAAAGATCTTCTTATTTCTCAACCGGATAACGGGGAGCAAGCTCTAGATATCGTGGAAACCCTGGTTAATTCTGGAAAAGTAAGCATGATAGTAGTTGATTCAGTAGCCGCCTTGGTTCCCCGAGCGGAAATTGAGGGGGAAATGGGCGATCAGCATGTCGGCCGGCAAGCACGTCTTATGTCTCAAGCTTTGCGGAAGCTGACGGCGATCGTTGCCAAATCCAATTGCACGGTGATTTTTATCAATCAGATCAGAATGAAAATCGGAGTGATGTTTGGTAATCCAGAGACGACCACGGGCGGAAACGCCTTAAAATTTTATTCTTCGGTCAGAATTGAGGTTCGGCGTTCCGCTCAAATTAAAAAGGGGGAAGAAATTGTCGGTAATCGCGTTAAAGTAAAAATCGTGAAAAATAAAGTGGCTCCTCCTTTTAAAACAACCGAGTTTGATATTATGTATAACGAAGGAATTTCTCTTTCCGGGGATGTTTTGGACACAGCCGTGAAATATGAAGCGATTGAGAAAAAGGGAAACTCCTTTATTTTTGGGGAAGTGAAATTAGGAGTGGGAAGAGAGCAAGCTAAAAAAAGCCTGAAAGAAGACTCTCGCTTATTAAAAGAAGTGGTTAAGAAAATAAATGTAAAAAACAAAGAAAAGGAAAGAGAGGAAATTTAGATTTGACTTTTAGCTAAAAAAGGAGTATAATGTAAAAGTAGCCTAGAAATAGGCAGAAAACGGGTGTTAATCCCGTTTTTTCTATTTAGTAATTAATTATTAAAACAAAAACAAAATGGAAGGAGAAACAAAAGGGTTAGAAAATGGCATTCCTTGCGGCCCTGAGGGGTCAGGGAATCCGGAATGTCCGGAATGCGTTGCTCTGAGAAAGAAGGCGGAATTAGAGGAAGAACTAAACTTCGCCGTTCTCATTGCCTTGATTCCGGCCATGGTCTTCTCTTTAGTTAATTTTACGGGACTAGTATGAAATAATCATTAAAAATCCTCCGCTTCTGGCGGAGGTTTTTTTATTGAAAATTTTCTTAGGCTCGAGTTACGTATTCTCCTCTTTCCGTGTTGACGATTACTTCATCACTTTCCTTAATGAAGAGCGGAGTGGAAATTTTAAGTCCGGTTTCCAAAGTAACAACCTTTCCTCCAGAAGAAACAGTATTGCCTCGAATACCAGGAGGCGCCTCTACCACTTTTAATTTGACTTTTATCGGCAACTCAATGTTGATTGGGTGTCCGTTGAAATTTAGAATAGTTACTTCCATTCCTTCCACTAAATAGTTTACTGCCGTGTCTAAAGCCTTTTCAGAAAGAGAAAACTGTTCGTAGGAATCCATATCCATAAAGTAGTGATTAATTCCTTCCGTGTAGAGGAATTGAGCTTTGGATTTGTTAATGTCAGCCTCGGCTACTTGATCCGCTCCCTGAAAGGTTTTTTCGAGCACGGTTCCAGTGAGGAGATTTTTTATTCGGGTGCGTAAAACCGATCCGGCCCTACCGGTCTTAGAATGCTCATGATAAAGAACAGAAAAGGGAACCCCTTCAATTACAATGTTTTTTCCTGATTTGATCTCACTTAACCCGAGCATGAAGTTTTATTTTACGACGAAAGGAACAAGAGCCATAAGACGAGCTTTTTTAATGGCTTTGGCTAGAATTCTTTGGTGACGAGAGCAAGTTCCATGCCTTTTGGGAGGATAAATTTTCCCTTGGGAGTTCATAAAGCGGCGCAGCAGGTAGGCATCTTTAAAATCTATCTTTTCCATCTGGGTTTCACAAAAATAACAATTTTTCTTTTCTGCTTTCAGATTAAGGCGACTATTATTGTAATATTTCATTTTTTTTAAAATTAAAAGGGAACATCGGCAATTTTTACTTCCTCGGTTTCTTCGTCTAGGTTAATAGTTGGAATTTCTTCTTCAGTAGGCTTTTGAGCCTGAGAAGGAGAAGCGGGAGTGGGAGCGGAATTATAGCCTCTGTTTTGGGGTTTAGCACCTAATTGCATATTCTCTCCCACAACTTCTGTTATTCTTCTTTCCGCTCCGTCTTTCGTGGTATATTTTCTAGTTTGCAATCGGCCTTCGATAAAAACTTCTGATCCCTTAGTCAGATATTGGCCGGCAATTTCAGCTAAGCGATCCCAGAGAACGACATTGTGAAATTCCGTCCTTTCTTGTCTTTGACCGCTTTTATCTTTCCAGAAGCTATTCGTCGCCAGACTAAGAGAGGCGACTGATTGACCAGAAGTTGTGGTTCTTATTTCCGGATCGCGGGTCAAGCGACCCACTAAGAGCGCTTTGTTGACATTCATATTTTTTAAGTTAAGCTAATTAGTTTAAATATTCAGTAGTTCTTTTAATTGACTGTCAATGTTTTCTTCTTGGGCAGGCTTTTCTTCTAAAGCCCGGCCTTTCTCTTTTGCGCTCTCTTTTTCTTTTTGAGCTAAACCGGTTTCTTTGGCTTGGTGATCCTGAGAAATTAAATGGTTTACTTTCTCGCTTTCTTTAATTCTCTCTTCTCGAGTTTTTAGTTCAGGAAGTTCCGCGGCACGACTGATAATAAACCGGGAAACTTCAGGATAGAGATTAATTTTTTTATTTATTTCCAGGAGACTTTCCTTTTTTTCTAGTTCAAAACGTCTCGCTAAATAGAATCCGTAATTTTCGTGCCGGACCGGATAGGCTAATTTCCTTTTTTCAATAACTTCTTTTTCTAAAAATTTTCCCTCAAGACTCTGAATAATTTTTTCCACTTGGGCTTTAATTCTTTCCAGTTCTGGCTCCTTAGAAGCTACGATAAGATAGAAGATTTCGTATTGCATAATAATTAGAATTACAAATCTAGGCTAATTCTTTTGGTCGCCTTAAGCTCTAAAAATTTAGTGCTTAAAATTATTAGATTCGAACTCATTTATTTAATTAAAAATCCGCCTAAGAAAGCCCTCCTGGCGGAATCTCTTTCTCTTATCTTTAGTCTGAGGGCCAAAGCGAGAGAAGATATTGGACTTTCTAAGTTGTTATCAGGTTAACATTATTTTTTTAAGGAGTCAAATAAAAGTAAAAGCCCCTCAATTTTTTGAGGGGCGGCTGGGCTTGTGATTGGGACGTAAGATTAGCTTAAATCCTTAAAGATATAGCATAATCCACAGACGGGCAACACATATTGTTTCTGAGATATTTCAACAAGAATTAACTCACCGGCACCAGCGTTAACAATTGCTCCTTTAGCGTGCCCCATTTTAGTGATTTCATGAATTTTTTCAAAGTTTTTCTGCTCTTCAGGATTAATGGCAATGGCAGTTGCGAAACCCTTTCCCTCATAAAACTTGAAAACTTTGACTGGTTCCATACCTAACTCCTTTCTATTTATTTTTTTGTAAAAGATCTATTTTCCTAAAATTTATTTTAAATTTTAAATTCAATAACGTCGCCATCCTGGACAATGTACTCTCTCCCCTCGGTTCTTAAAATGCCTTTTTCACGGGCCTTGCTCCAGGAGCCGGCTTCTAAAAGCTTGTCCCACTGAATCACGTCCGCGCGGATGAATTTATTCTCAAAATCGGTATGAATTACAGTCCCGGCCTGGGGCGCGGTCGAACCTTTTTTAATGGTCCAGGCGCGGGTTTCGTCTTCTCCAGTCGTTAAAAAAGTAATTAAGCCGAGAATTTTGTAAGCTTTAATGATTAACGTGGCCAGTTGGGAGCTAAGGTTAAGTTCTTTTTTTTCCTTTTCATTCATTTCCTTTAACTCTTCTTCAAGCTTAATATCAAGCTTGACGTGATTTAATTTTTCTAGCTTATCGGATAATTTTTCTTCTAGATTTGCGACGTTATAAACATATAAAAAAGGTTTTAAAGTCAGAAGTGAAAGCTCCCGAACGATTATCTCTACATTTTCATCTTTTAAATCTAGCTGAGTTTCATTGGCTAGTTTTCCTGCTTCTAGATTTTTCTGAATTTTTTCTAAGACGGCGAGTTGTTGGGTAGCGCCTTTTTTGTTTCCTCGTTGGTCTTTTTCTAGTCGGGTTTTTACCTTTGCCACCGTTTCTAAATCCGCCAGAATTAATTCAGTATTGATCACTTCAATATCGTTCTCCGGATCAATTTTTTTATGGACGTGAGTAATCCTAGTATTTTTAAACACTCTCACTACTTGAATGATTGCGTCCACTTCTCGGATCGTGGCTAGAAATTTATTGCCCAGGCCCTCACCGAGACTTGCTCCTTGGACCAGTCCGGCAATATCCACGAATTCTACAATGGCCGGAATAATCTTGGCTGAGTGAGACAGTTGAGCTAATTTTTCCAAGCGAAAATCAGGTACTTTTACGATTCCGACATTGGGTTCAATGGTGCAAAAAGGATAGTTATTAATATCTACCGGAACCTGAGTAAGAGCTTTAAAGAGAGTTGATTTACCGACATTCGGTAGGCCGACAATGCCAATTTTCATGATATATAATTAGCGGATTAAATTGTTGTAGGGAAACTTTTTCAATGATAAAATAAGTTTAGCAATTTAGCAACATAACCATTAAATCATTAAAATATGAAAGAAAGTATTTTTAAGGCTTATGATATCCGGGGCATTTATCCGGAAGAGATTAATGAACAGGACATTTATAAAATTGCCCAAGCTTATTGTGAATTTGTAAAACCGAAAGAGGTGGTTATCGGTTGTGATGTTCGTCTTTCGTCGCCGGCCTTGAAAAAAGCAGCGGTTAAAGCGGTAACGGAAATGGGAATAAAAGTTATCGATGTGGGAGAAATTTCCACTGATATGCTTTATTTTTCCGTGGCCCATTATGGATATTCCGGGGGATTTTCTCTGACCGCTTCTCATAACCCTAAAGAATACAATGGTGCAAAATTTGTGCGGGAAGAATCGCGGCCTATCTCTTCCGACACGGGACTATGGGATATCAGGGATATTGCAATAAATCTAAAGTTGAATCCGCTAGCTGGCGGACTAAATTTTGAATTAAGCGATAAAAATAAAAAATTTATAGAGAAAAAAGATATTCTGGAGGATTATATTGCTAAGATAAAAACTTTCGCGGACTTTTCCAAATTAAAAAAATTTAAGATCGTGGCTAATCCTAATTTTGGATCAGGAGGCAGGACTGTAGATAAGTTGCTTGCTGGTTTAAATCTCGACTTGATTAAGCTTAACTGGGAAGCAAACGGCAATTTCCCCAAAGGCCGTCCGGATCCGCTTATTCCAGAAAATCGAGAGGAAATTTCCAAGTTGATTTTGGAAAGCGGAGCCGATTTTGGCGTAGCCTGGGACGCGGACGCGGATCGCTGCTTTTTCTTCACCGAAAAAGGCGAATTTATTGAAGGTTATTTCATTACTGCTTTGTTGGGAAAAATATTTTTACAGAAAAATCCGGGAGCGACTATTTTACATGACCCGCGCTTGATTTGGGCGATTCAGGACATTGCCCGGGAAAACAGAGGATCGGACATCACAACAAAGTCCGGGCATGCCTTTATTAAGGAAAGAATGAGAAAAGAGAAGGTTATTTTTGGCGGAGAAATGAGCGCACATTATTATTTCCGGGATTATTTCTATTGTGATAATGGTCTCATTCCCCTAGTAATGATGCTGGAATTCTTATCTGGTCAGGAAAAAACGCTTTCAGAAATAATGCGGGAAATGTTTTGGAGCAAGTATTTTGTTAGCGGGGAAATCAATAGCCAAGTGGCTGATGTTAAAGCCAAAATAATTGAGATAAAGGAAAAATATATCAAGGAAGCGAAAAGCATCGATGAGATTGACGGAATTTCGATTGAGTTTGACGATTGGCGTTTTAATTTGCGCGGCTCCAATACGGAACCGATGATCCGCTTGAATGTAGAAGCGAACTCGAAAGAACGAATGGAAGAGAAAAAGGACGAACTTTTAGAATTAATTAGAAATTAATTCTAAAAAGTCTGAAGTATAAATCCTATTTTTTTCTTAGCTTCATCTAATTTTTTCTTTGCCAGCGGTTGGACCTTTTTCACTCCGGCTTTGAGAATTTCCAATACTTTTTCATCACCTAAAGCGGCCATTTTTTCTTGAATCGGTTTCAAAGCATTAACAATCACCTCGGCTAAATCAGTCTTAAAATCAGCATAGCCCTTGCCTTGGTACATTTTTTCAATTTCTTGAGATGATTTTCCAGAAAAGCCAGTATAAATATTAATCAGGTTACATAAAGCCGGTTTTTCTTGAACATACTTAATTTCACTGCCGCTATCAGTGACGGCTTTTTTAATTTTTCGGTGGACAGCTTCCGCATTATCGGTAAGAGCAATGTAGTTATATTCCGAGGCCGCGGATTTACTCATCTTTTTGTTCGGATCGTCTAGGCCCATAATTCTCCCGCCGACGCCAAGGCTTTGGCGGGCAAGCGTTCCTTCTTCTTTTATAAAATATGGTTCAGGGATTATAAATGTTTCGCCGAATTTTTTATTAAACCGGTTGGCTAAGGTACGGGTAATTTCAATATGTTGCAACTGGTCTTCGCCGACCGGAACAACTTGGGTTTCGTATAAAAGAATATCAGCGGCCATGAGGATAGGATAATTAAAAATTCCGACTCCTACGCTTTCTTTTTCTCGACCCGCCTTGTCTTTAAATTGGGTCATTCTTTCCAGTTCGGGAACTTTAACCAAGGTGTTTAAAATCCAGCAAAGTTCGGCATGTTCAGAAATATGCGACTGAATAAAAATATTCGATTTTTCTGGATCAATGCCGCAAGCCAAATAAATTTTAGCTACTTCTAAAATTTTTTTTCGAAGCTCTTCCGGATTTTGGGGGACGGTGATGGTGTGCAGATCCACCACGCAAAAAATGGATTCGAATTCATCTTGAAGCTTAACCCAGTTTTTCAGGGCGCCTAAATAATTGCCGATATGCAAATTCCCGCTCGGCTGGATTCCCGAAAAAATTCGTTTATTCATAAGTTTAAATAATTGGTAATAGTTTAATATTATCTAAAATAAGCTTTTTTTGCAAACAAAAAGCCGCAGATTAAAAGGCGGCCTTTTTATATTCCAAAAGAATATTTACACTTCAATAATTACCGGTAGTACCATCGGCCTTCTCTGGGTTTTCATATAGAGGAAAGAGCCGACAGATTCGCGGATGTTGTTTTTAACATAATCCCAATTGGCCGGTTCTCCTGGCGTAGTTTTTTGGGCGATGATTTCTTCCACTTTTTTCTTCGTTGCGTTTACCAGGTCAAAATTTTCTTTGACGAAAATAAAGCCGCGGGAAGTGATTTGGGGTTTTCCGACAACCTTGTTGGTTTTTCCGTCCACGATGGTAGTGATGACAAACATGCCGTCTTTGGCCAGAACCTGGCGGTCACGCAGCACCACTTGGCCGATATCACCGACCCCTAAGCCGTCCACCATAATGTGATTAGTGGGGACTTTTTCTTCCGTAACTTTTCCGTTTCCGCGGTAATCAAATTCAATTACTTTGCCGTTTTCTCCGATGAGAATATTTTTCGGTTCCATTCCAACGGAAATTCCTAAGTCGCCATGAAGTTTAAGCATATAATAGTTGCCGTGAATGGGAATTAAATATTTGGGTCGGATTAAATTGATCATCATTTTTAGATCTTCCTGGCGGGCATGACCTCCGGCGTGAACATCCATCATTTTGTAGTGAATGACCTTAGCGTCTTTGCGGTAGATTGTATCCATAATCGCCTGTACAGTCCGTTCATTGCCGGGAATAACGGAAGAGGAAAGAACGAAGGTATCCGCCTTATGAACCTTAACAAAACGGTGTTCACCATTCACAATGCGCATCAAAACCGCATTGGATTCACCCTGGGCGCCCGTGCAAAGAATAGCCACTTTGTTATCAGGATAATCATTAATTTTATTAATAGGAATCAAGGTATTTTTTCGGGCTTGCAAGTAACCCAAAGTGCGGGCAATCTCCACATTAGTTTTCATGGAATATCCGTCAATGGCAAGTTTCCGCCCGGTTTTTTCTGCCGCGGCGACTACGGATTGAATCCGGCTGATCAGGGCTGAAAAGGTGGCTACAATCAATCTTCCTTCGGTGTGCTCAAAAATTTCATCCAAGGTTTTGGAAATCTTTGATTCCGAAAGAGAATAGCCGGGAGTTTGAGAGTCGGTAGAATCCGACATAAGCGCTAAAATATTTTCACTACCCAAACGGGCGATTTTCGCCACATCGGCCGGTGCGTCGGAAATCGGCGAATGGTCAAACTTAAAATCCCCGGTATGAATAACTGTTCCGATAGGCGTACCGATAGCCAAGCCAACCGCGTCCGGAATCGTATGATTGACGTGGAAAAATTCTATGTTAAAGGCGCCTAATCGCAAACGATCAATTTTTTTTACCGTATGGATATTAAGATTAGGTTTTTCCTTATAATCTTCCTGGCGCTTCATCACAATGCCTCTGGTCAATTCGGTCATATAAATCGGAGGATTTCCAATTTTTTCCATGAGGTGAGGAATCGCGCCAATATGGTCGTAATGGCCGTGGGTAATGACAACTCCCCGAATATTTTTTTCTTTGCCCTTTAAATAGGTCGTATCGGGAATGATGTAGTCAATTCCGGGCATATCTTCATCAGGAAACTGAAGCCCCATGTCGATGATAATAAGATCCTGTCCATATTCAAAGACAGTCATATTACGGCCGATTTCCTCTAATCCCCCAAGAGGGATTATCCGAAGATTGTTTTTTGAGTAGCTTCGGATTACTCCTTGCCTTCTGTGAGGCAAAACATTTTTTTTAAGCATAAAGTTTTTTGATTTTAAAAATCTCTGTCGCTGGAAGCGGCAAAATTAATAAAATTAAAAAGTTATTTATTATTTGAGTTTTTAATAGGAACTCAAAAATCAGCTTCCAAACGAAAATTTTTCGTTTGGGATCTCGTTTCTTGTTCCCATTAATTTTTTAAAGACTTGGTTAGAATTATTTCAAAAGAATTTTTAATTTTTCCACTAAGGCGACCGGAGCGGGGTCCTGATTGTATTCCAGTGCCAGGTAGTAAGAAATCCATTCTCCCAGAAAGACGGTTTCGAAAATAGTTTCTAGAAGATTACCGGTTGGCATTTCCCAAAAAGTTGTTTCAATCCCTTTTTCCTTAAGCAATTCGGCGGTAATTTTCATCCTTTTGAGGATTTGGGGATGATCTTCAGGGTGCGGGAGACATAAAATATGAAACTTATTCTGAAGTAGAGTGAAACCAACCATTTCATTATGGTTAAGCTCGGGATAAATGTTATAAAAAGCTGGGGTTTTAGCATTTTCGTTAAGCGCGATTTTCCAAATTAGCGCCAAGGGGCGAAAAAATTCGCTCGCATAGATGACGGGTACTTGACCCTTGAGCTTCTTCGCAATTTCTTTTCCCTCTTTTTCCAATAACTCCATCTGGCTTTGGATTTTTTCAGTGACTTGAGAAAAGTCTTCAATTCCTTCTTTGATTAATCCAGAATTAACCAGCACCTTTAGCATAGCGGAAAAAAAGTAACCGATAGCACAACGAGGCTCAATTCCGGAAGGAAGAAGAACCCAAGGAAGTTTTTTTTCTCTTGCGATTTTTTCCAGATCACCTCCGGTGGTAAAAATGACAACGGGCTGCTTTTTTTCC
The DNA here is from genome assembly GCA_964630615.1 of uncultured Bdellovibrionales bacterium. Lineage (GTDB taxonomy): Bacteria > Patescibacteriota > Minisyncoccia > Moranbacterales > UBA2206 > CAZVVG01. The sequence continues at coordinate 36,815 of CAZVVG010000001.1, read as the reverse complement.
AGGGCTTCTTTGAGCGAAGAAAGGGTCTCTTCAGTTTTGCCTGAATAGGAAGCAAAGAAATGAAGACTTTTTTCCAACGGTTTTTTAGGGAGAGAGTAGTTTCGGTTTATAATTATCTCGAGCAACACTTCCTTTTTTTGTTCAAGGAACATTCCCAGCAACTCTCCTGGGAGAGCCGAACCTCCCATACCAGAAATAACCAAGCGGTTGAAATTTCCGGAAACTCTTATTTCTCCAGCTAGTTCCCAGCCTTTTGTCAATTGATAAGGAGATTCGATAATGACTTGACGTAAATTGGAAGGGTCTAATTCCTTAATTTTAGCCTTCATTTTTGTATTTTAATTTTGTAAAAATATTTATTGATTTATTTCCAGATGCGTTGAGTTTTTAGATACCAATTGTCTATATCCGTGAAACGACGGGCTGGAGAAATAAGATTCTTAAGCTCAAGGCCCTTAATTTTTTTGTTTACCGGATAGAGATACTCTGGGCTGTAGAGAAAGAAAGCGGGAATTTCCTGATTGAGTTTTTTTTGAAATTTAAGGTAAAGTTCTGAACGTTTTTCTTGTTCAAATTCAGATCTTCCGTCATCTATGAGAGTGTCAGTGTCTTCATCGCCGAAAAGAGAAAGATTGCGTCCCGGGTCCTTCTTTTGACTAGAATGCCAAAAAGAAAAAAGGTCAGGATCGCCTCCTTTTAAAACTTGGCCAAAAAGAAGGGCCTCATATTCTCGGGGGCGAATATAGTTCTGTTGAATGTCGGAAATAGAAAGAATGTTCAAATTTACTTTAGCGCCAATTTTTTCCCATTGAGCCTTAAGAATTTCCCCGGTTTGCATCAATTCTTCCCAGTCAGTCGTATAGAGATTTATTTCCAATAATTTACCATCTTTAGCGCGGATCCCATCTTCATTTTTCTCCCATTTTCCTTCCTGTAAGATTTTTTCGGCTTTTTCAGGATCAAAGTCTCTTTTCTCCAGGTTCTCGTCAAATCCAATCATATCAGGAAGAATGGGGGAAAAAACCGGTAAGCCATTTCCATCAAGAACTTGTTCTATAATTTCTTCCCGGTTGGTAGCGTAAGAAAGGGCCTCCCGAACCTCCTGATGGGAAAGCGGAAAACTTTTAGTTTGATTAATAAAGACGGCAAAATAACGAGGAATCCTTAACTTATAAACATAGGCGCTCTTAAAAGATTCTACTTGGTCTAGTTTTTGGGAAGAAATACTGTTAAGACCCATTACCTCTTTTTGCTTATAAGCTTCTAGGGCCGAATCTTCTTCTGGATAAAAATTAAAAGTTATTTTTGAAAGATAAGGTTTTTTCTCAAAATAATTAGGATTGGCAACCAATTTGTAGGAAAGGATATTTCCGGTGGAGTCTTTTTGAAGAGAGTCAGAGGTATATTTATAAGGACCGGAGCCAATAGGTTGTAAGTTAAGGTCAGTCAAGGTAAATTTCTCGGCTCCAATTGGTTCCCAAATATGTTTTGGAAGGATGCCAAAAGTCAGGTTATTCAGAAATCCAACATAAGGGTTCTTGATTTGAAAAGTTATTGTCTGATTGTCGATTTGGTTAGTTTCAATTCCTTGCCAATCATAGCGTAGGGGGCTTTTATAGGCCGGATCGGAAATTAAATTAATGGTAAAAATAATATCGTCAGTAGTAAGGGGCACTCCGTCATGCCAAGTAACGTCGGGCTTCAAGTGAAATGTATAAAGCGTCTTATCTTCGGAAATTTCGTAGCTTTCTATCAGATCATTTTTAAGATTACCCAGGGAGTCGTATTTTAAAAGCCCATTATAAAGAAGCTGAACTAAATCTTCATCCACGCTGTTGGAAGCAGAGATAACCGGATTGATATGTTGCGGCTGACCGACAATCCCTTCAATGTATTCCCCGCCGGATTTAGGAATAGCCCGAGTTTTTGAATAATAAAAAACAATTCCCCAGCTTAGGAAGGAGGCGCAAAATAGAAAAATCAGAAAATAAAAAATTAGTTTTTCCTTTAAATCAAGGACTTTATTTATTTTCAACCATTGTCGAAAAGATGGCCACTTTGTTTTGAAATATCCGCTAATTTTCTTGGTGAAATTTAAATCTTAGAGAGTGTTTAGAAAATTTGATTAGTCAGAATCAAATTAGCAATTGCTAAAGCCATAAAAAAAACAGAAAGTCCGATTGAGAACCAGACCAAAAATTTTTCAAAACCTCTTTTACTGTAATAGCCGCCAAAATCTCCTCCAAAGGTAGAGGAAAGGCCAGCTCCCTTATTCTGAACAAGAATAGAGGTTATCAAGAGGATAGAAACAATAATTTGGGCAATATTAATTATTCTCAACATGCTTTTTAAACCTTTTTTAAGCCAAAAACAAACAAGAAAGACTAAGAAAACTCCTATTATGCTATCATAGAAGAAGATTTTCGTCAAGCCGAATCTCCTGATTTTGTCCTTCGCTTTTTCTTGTTACCGATGGTTTGAGCCAGAGAAAAAAGACTGCGACCCTGAAGCTCCATTCTCTTGCGTTTTTTTCTTTGTCTCTTTTCCGCTTTTATTTTCTTGGCCATTGTGATTTAATTATAGCATAAAAAGGAAACAGAAAATATCTGAAAAATTTTAGTCATGTAATGTTTAAGAATAGGCTAGAAAAATGAAATAAGATAGGAAATAAATAAGATTTTAATTTTCTGGCCCAGTTATTTTTATGAAGATTGTGATTTTAGCAGGAGGAATGGGAACAAGGTTTTGGCCCTTGACAAGGGATGAGCAACCCAAACAACTTTGTCGCTTAATTTCTTCAAAAACTTTGCTAGAGGAAACCCTGGATCGTTTTTCCTCTTGGCCTTCGGAAAAAATATTTATTTCTACTACCAGAGGTCTTTTGCCCAAGATTTGTAAGCTTCTTCCGGATTTTACCGAGAGGAATTATATCGTAGAACCTGCGCTGCGAGATACCGCTCCTGCCATGGGTTATGTGGCGGCCTGGCTTAGTCGTTTGGATGGAGAAGAACCGATAGCTTTTGTACCAGCCGATCACTTCATTGGCAAGAAAGAGAAATTTCTACTTTCCTTAAGAGAAGCAGAAAAAGTAATTTGCGAAACTGGAAAACTTTTGGATATTTCGGTTACGCCCAGCGGACCAGTTACCACTTTAGGTTATACGAAAATCGGGAAATTAGTTCGTCAAGAAAATGGGGTGGATTTTTATGAATTTTTAGGACACAAAGAAAAACCGGATCAAAAAACGGCCGAGAAATATTTTTCTCAGGGGGGATATCTTTGGCACGCTAATTATTACATGTGGACTCCAAGGAAATTTTTGGAAAGTTATAAGAAATATGCTCCTTCGATGTATTTAGTTCTGGAAAAAATCAAGAATCTTCTGGGAGAGGGAGCCAAGCTAGAAGTTGTGGCCAAGCTTTATGAAGAACTGGAAAAAACATCTTTTGACTACGCAATCACAGAAAAAATGAATTCCGAAGAAATTCTCATCATTAAAGGAGATTTTTTCTGGGATGATATTGGTGCCTGGAATACGCTTTATCAAAACGCTCTTTCCCGAACGGATAAAAACAGAAATCTGGTCAGAGGAGAAGCGCTGATGGTAGATACGCAGGGCTGCTTGCTTTATGGTCGGAAGGGAAAAATGATTGCCACTTTAGGCCTAGAAAATCTGGTTATTGTTGATACCGAAGATGCCTTGCTTGTTTGTCCGCAAGCCCGCGCGCAAGAAGTAAAAAAGATTATTGAGGAACTCAGAAAAAAAGGAAAAAAATATTTATAAAAATAAATCCACAAGTGAAAGAAAAAGCCGTCAAGTTAAAACGGGGAAATTTTTTATCCAGAATTTTTTTAATAAAGCTTTATGAAATTTAAGATAAGTTCGAAATATCAATTGGCTGGTGATCAGCCGAAAGCGGTAAAAAAATTAGTAGTCGGAATAAAGAAAGGAAAAAAATCGCAAACGCTTTTAGGAGTGACGGGCTCGGGAAAGACCTTTACGGTTGCCAACGTTATTGCCCAGGTTCAACGGCCAACATTAGTAATTGCCCACAATAAGACTTTGGCCGCTCAACTGACCCAGGAATTTCGAACCTTCTTTCCGAAAAACGCGGTAGAATATTTTGTTTCCTATTATGATTATTATCAGCCAGAAGCCTATTTAGCTGCTTCAGAAACCTATATTGAAAAAGAAGCTCAAATCAATGAAGAGATCGATCGTTTGCGTCATGCCTCGACTGCTGCTCTGCTTTCTCGGGAAGATGTGATTATTGTCGCTTCAGTTTCCTGTATCTATGGATTAGGTTCGCCGGAATATTACAGAAGCATTAGTCTGGAGTTAGCGGTTGGCCAAAAAATTATCCGGGAAGAGATAATTCAGAAACTGATTGAAATGCAGTTTGGGCGCAGTGAAATTTTAAGCCGCGGAAAATTTCGAGCGACCGGAGCAGTGGTAGAAATTATGGCTCCAAGTCGAGAGGTGGTTTTGCGCCTGGAATTGAAAAAGGACAGGGTGTCTAAAATTTTTGAATACGATTTTTTAACGGGAAAGACGTTGGGGATTTTGAAAAAAACCTTAATCTATCCCGCCAAACACTTTGTGGTTCCGGAGCCAATGATGCAAAAGGCCTTGCAAAAAATAGAAACTGAATTGAAAGTGAGAATCGAGGAATTAAAAAAAGCCAAGAAGTTTCTGGAGGCCGAACGCCTGGAAAGAAGAACCAAGCAAGACCTGGAGATGATGCGGGAAATTGGTTATTGTAACGGTATAGAAAATTATTCTCTTTTTTTGACGGGAAGAAAACCCGGGGAAGCACCCAAAACTCTTTTGGATTATTTTCCCGCTAATTTCTTGATGATAGTTGACGAATCGCACGTGACCTTGCCGCAGTTAAGCGGAATGTTTAAGGGAGATTACGCTCGGAAAAAATCCTTGGTGGACAATGGCTTTCGTTTGCCTAGCGCCTTTGACAATCGGCCGCTGCGCTTTGAGGAATTTGAGAAAAAAATTCAGCAAGTTATTTTTACTTCTGCCACACCTGCTGATTACGAAAAACAGAGAAGCGGGCAGATCGTGGAACAAATTATCCGCCCGACGGGCCTGGTTGATCCGGAATTGGAAATTAAACCCGCCCGAGGTCAGGTAAAAAACTTGTTTGAGGAGATAAAAAAAATAATTGCGAGAAAAGAAAGAGTCTTAGTGACCACTTTGACCAAAAAAATGGCCGAAGACTTAGCCGAATTTTTAAAAGAACATAAGCTCAAATCCGAGTACCTGCATTCTAACGTGGAAACCTTAGAACGCATCCGAATTTTAGAAGATTTGCGCCGAGGTAAATTGGAAGTTTTAGTGGGAGTGAATTTATTACGAGAAGGCTTGGACTTGCCAGAAGTTTCGCTGGTGGCGATTTTGGATGCCGATAAAGAAGGATTTCTCCGAAGCGAGACCTCCCTGATTCAGACGATTGGCCGTGCTGCCAGAAATGTGCGAGGCAGAGTAATTTTATATGCTGACAATTTAACGGGCTCATTGAAAAGAGCCATTTGGGAAACTAACCGTCGGAGAAAAAAACAACTGGAATATAATAAAAAACACCAGATTACCCCAAAAACAATTGAAAAGAAAATTCAGTCAATTGTGGATCATGAAATCCAACCGCAAGTAAGTCAGGACTTTAAGGAGCTGGAGAACTTGGAAGATCTTTCCGGTTATCTCAAACAAAGGGAAAAAGAAATGAAAGAGGCGGCGAGAAATCTGGAATTTGAAAAAGCGGCGGTTATTCGAGATGAAATTTCTCAGTTGCGAAAATTACAAATAAAATGATTATTATTTTGAAAAAGAGACTAACAGAACTGGAAAAACGCAAGGCTTGTCATCTCTGGATTTGACTTGTAAACAAGCTTTATTTTTTTATCCAAATGTGTTAATTTAAAGACGTAAGAAGTAAATTAAAAAATTTATGTATCCGAACAACAGGATTATAAAAGAAACATTAAATCCGGTAACTCTCAGTAAGATCATTGAAGAAGAAGAGAAGGGACAAACCAAGAGTAGTGAAGAGCGTCGGGAGAAAATAAAAGAACTAATAGAGGGTGGAGAAGTGTCTCCTACGACAAAAGGCTTAGGAGAAACGGTAACGAAATTGGCCGAATGGGTTGCAAAAAACATGAACAAAGAATTGTACCAGCTAGGAATTTCAGAAATTGAAGAGTTGATTAAGGCCAGAGATTTGCCCTATGATCCCGAGGTTATCAAAATTGTGGCCGAAGAATTCGCGAAAAGGAGAACAATCCACTAATTTTTTTCAAGCAGAGGTTTCTCAGAAAAAGCGGACTGTATTTCAGGTCCGCTTTTTTATCTATAAAATTCTTGCCCAGAGGAGTATTTTATAATACCATATACAAAAGTACCCTTTAGGGGGAAGTTTTTGCATTTTAGGAAATTTTTTATGAAACAAGAAATCATTATCCGCGGAGCCCGAGAGCATAATTTAAAGAACATAAATCTTGATTTGCCGAGAAACAAGCTTATTGTTTTCACCGGAATAAGCGGCTCGGGAAAATCAACCCTGGCTTTTGATACGATTTTTGCTGAAGGCCAGCGACGTTATTTGGAAAGCCTTTCTGCCTACGCCCGGCAATTTTTAGGCCAGATGGACAAACCGGAAGTGGACAGCATTGAGGGCTTAAGTCCGGCCATTTCTATTGACCAAAAAGCCGCTTCGCATAATCCCCGCTCCACAGTTGGAACCGTAACGGAAATTCATGATTATTTACGCCTTCTTTACGCCAAAATCGGCATACCTTATTGTCCGCAATGTGATCGGAAAATATCCCGCCTTTCCCTTGATGAAATTGTTGAAAGGATTTTGAGCTTGGGCGAAAAACAAGAAATTGAAATTCTTTCTCCAATCGTCCGAGGACGCAAAGGGGAATATACCAATTTACTTTGGGATATGTTCCGAACGGGCTATTCTAAAGCCTATGTGGATGGAAAAAAATATGAACTCGGAAGCAAGAAAATAATTCCCCTAAAAAGATACGAAAAACACGAAATTGAAATTATAGTAGACGTTGTTACGATTAATTCTGGTAATATTTCTCGGATTTTTGAAGGAGTAGAAAACGCCCTGAAACTTTCCAAGGGTCTGGTCAAAATTAGTTTTTTGCCGAATCCCGGATCTTTAAAGACAAAAAAAAGAACGACAAAAACCGTGTTTTTTAATCAGAATCTTTCGTGCCCCGATCACGAAGTTGAATTTCCGGAAATGGAACCTTGCCTCTTTTCTTTTAATAGCCCTTTTGGCGCTTGTCCATCTTGCCAGGGGCTAGGAACGAAAAAAGAGATTGATATTGATTTGGTTATTCCCGATAAGAACAAAACTATTTCCGAAGGCGCCATTCTACCTTGGAGCTATAAAAAAAATAATTGGCAGGGGACAATCCTGCGCGCTGTAACTAATTACTTTCACATTCCGGACAACGTTCGCTTACGGGATCTGTCTAAAGAAAATATTGAAATTCTTCTTTTTGGAGCGCCTAAAATTCAAGCGGTAATATCTCCGGAAAAAGCCGAAGAAATCCCCGTCACTCTTCGGAGTAAAAACGGATCTGTTTGGAAATACAATCTTAATTGGCGGGGTGTGATTGGCTATCTGCAAGAGCGCTATCTTAAAACTGATTCCGAAGCGGTCCGGGAGGATATTAATAAATATATGTCTCAAAATCCCTGCTTCCAATGTCTCGGATCTCGTTATAAGCCGGAGGTTCTTTGGATCAGAATAGGCAAAAAAAACATCCATGAAATTTCCTCTCTTGGAATTACGGAAGCCCTTGATTTCTTCCGGCGATTGGAGCTTTCTCAAAAAGAAAAAATAATTGCTCGAGAAATTTTAAAAGAAATTCAAGCGCGCTTAGAATTTTTAGAAAACGTGGGTTTAGGTTATTTAAGTTTAGAAAGAGCCGCCAGCACCTTAGCCGGAGGGGAGGCCCAGAGAATCCGGCTTGCTTCCCAAATTGGATCGCACTTGGTGGGGGTTTTGTATATTCTTGATGAACCCTCAGTCGGACTTCACGCCCGAGATAACGCCAAGCTTTTAACTACCCTTCTTAAGTTGCGTGACTTGGGAAACACTTTGATTGTTATCGAGCACGATGAAGAAACCATCCGCGCCGCTGATTATCTCGTGGATATCGGTCCGGGGGCGGGAAATTTGGGCGGGAAAGTAGTAGCGCAAGGCTCTCCTCGAGAAGTTTTAAAAAACCGAGCGTCCTTAACCGCCAGATATCTTTGCGGAGAGCTGGAAATTCTTACTCCACTTTCTCGACGTCCGCTTAAAAATAAAAAATGGCTAGTGGTGCGGGGAGCGCGGGAAAATAATCTTAAAAATATTACCGTGGAGTTTCCCTTGAAAGTGTTGACGGTGGTAACCGGAGTCTCTGGCTCGGGAAAATCAACTTTAGTAGAAGAGATCTTATATAAAACTCTTTCTTCAAAGTTGATGAAAAACCTGAACCGACCAGGGACACACAAGGAAATTATTGGAATCCAAAACCTTGATAAGGTAATTCTGATTGATCAATCTCCGATTGGACGCACGCCCAGATCAAATCCGGCCACTTATACGGGACTTTTCACGCCCATTCGGGAATTATTTTCTCAAACCAAAGCGGCCAAAACCAAGGGTTACGGACCGGGACGTTTCTCTTTCAATGTTAAAGGCGGCCGTTGCGATAATTGCGAAGGAGACGGTTTTTTGAAAATCGAAATGCAATTTATGCCGGATGTCTATCTTCCTTGTGATGTCTGCCGGGGTCAAAGATACAACAAAGAAACCCTACAGATTCAGTATAAAGGAAGGAATATTGCCGAGGTCTTAGCGATGACGGTGGCGGAAGGGCGGTTATTTTTTGAGAATTTTCCAGAAATCAGCCACAAGCTGGAAGTGCTTCAAGAAGTTGGCCTGGGCTATATCCAACTAGGCCAGGCGGCCACCACTTTTTCTGGTGGAGAAGCGCAAAGAATTAAACTGGCGACGGAGTTGGCGCGCCGCTCAACCGGAAATACTCTTTATATCCTCGATGAACCAACAACAGGTTTGCATTTTGACGATATCAAAAAAATGTTGAATGTTTTAAGTCGTTTAGTGGAGGCGGGAAACACGGTTGTCGTTATTGAACATAATCTCGACGTAATCAAGACAGCTGATTGGATAATTGATCTAGGTCCGGAAGGAGGAGAAA
>CAZVVG010000001.1:0-27472 GCA_964630615.1 uncultured Bdellovibrionales bacterium | reverse complement strand
GTAGAAAGGAAAGATGACAAGTCGTTTAACTACGCGGTGATTACTCGGGAAACTTATCCCCGAATCGAAATAGTCAGAGAAAGTGATTTAAATAAATTTTACAAAGACCACTTTTCCCTTTCTAAGAAGACCAGAAATTATCAATCTTTAATCTTGGGAGAAGCTTTTGGTCCTTACACTTCTAAGAAACAACTCGAAATCGCTCTAAAAATTATTCGCAAGATATTTCCTTTTCATAGTTTAAAACAAAGAACGGAAAAGGGCTGCCTGGATTTTCAATTGGGGCATTGCCCGGGCCCTTATGCCGGAAAAATCTCACAAAAAGATTATCTAAGAAATATTCGAGGCATCCGAATGATTTTAGCCGGGAAAAAGAAAAACCTGATAAAGAAGTTAGAAAAAGAAATGCGGGCCTATTCTCAAAAAAAAGAATTTGAAAAAGCTGCTCATTCAAGAAATCAAATCTTTGCCTTAAAACACCTGGAAGATGTGGCGCTCATTTCTTCTCCCGAAAAAGAAACTCAAGTCTTAAGGGAAAAAGCGAGGCTGCGTATTGAAGCCTATGATATTTCTAATATTTCCGGCCGGTACGCGGTGGGGGCGATGGTGGTTTTTGAAAATGCCGAGCCGAATAAAAATGAGTATCGAAAGTTCAGAATAAAAACCGTAACGGGCATAAATGATACGAGCATGTTGGCAGAAGTTTTGTTCCGGCGCTTTCAGCATCCAGAATGGCCTCAGCCCGATTTGCTTTTCTTGGATGGGGGTAGCGGTCAACTAAATCTGGCAAAAAAAATTTTAGAGGAATTAAAATTAAAAATCTCTTTAGTGGCCGTGGCCAAGGGACCAATGAGAAAAAAATTGGATCTTAGAATTTCAATTATAAAATTAAATCGGGAAATAAAAGAAATCTTAAGCAACAAACTTTTAATTAGAAGGATTATGGATGAGGCACACCGCTTTGCCTTGGCTTATCATAAAAAGCTAAGAAAGAAAAATTTTTTTCTGGGTTGAATCTTTACAAAATCTCTAAAATCCTTTAAACTTGACTAGCATCAATTTTGCTTTTTATGGCAAAAAAAACTTCAATCTCCAGAGATAAAATCATCATTCGGGGCGCGCGGGTCAACAACCTGAAGAATATTGACATTGACATTCCTCGTCACAAACTCGTAGTAATTACAGGGCTTTCTGGCTCTGGAAAATCTTCCTTGGCTTTTGATTTGATTTATGCAGAAGGAAATCGGAGATATTTGGAGGGTATGTCTTCTTATGCCCGGCAATTTTTGGACATAACAGCGAAACCGGATTTTGATAAAATTGAAAATCTGAGTCCCACAATCTCTATCGATCAAAAAAGTTTAAGTCGCAATTCGCGCTCAACTGTCGGAACCCTAACGGAAATCTACGATTATCTCCGGGTTTTTTTTGCTAAGCTAGGAACTCCTTATTGTCCGGAATGTCATTTGCCGATGAGTCGGACCTCAAATCAGGAAATTTTGGAAAAAATATTAAGTTTTCCAGAGCGAACCCAGGTTGCTATTCTCGCTGAAGTAAGAAACAGAAAGAAAGAAAAAAACCAAACAGCCCGAGAAATTATTCTAAATATTGCCCGGCAAGGATTTGCCCGGGTAAGGTTAAACGGAAAATTCAAGCTGATCAATGAAGCCTTAAGCTTCCCGGAAGAAGCGATTAAGGAAGTCAGCATCGTGATAGACCGGATTCAACTAAATCGCAAAAGACCGGACCGGGAGAGAATTTTAGACTCTTTGGAAACGGCTATGAAGGTTGGCCAGGGTTTCATTGTGGTTTCTTTTGATCAAAATCAAGATTTCTTTTTTAATCGGGATTTTGTCTGCACTCAATGCCGAAGAAGTCTGAAAGAGGTAAATCCTTCTAATTTTTCTTTCAATAACCCAGAAGGCGCTTGTGAAAATTGTTCCGGCCTAGGCGTAACTATGGAAGTGGATAGAGAAAGAGTCATTCCGAACAAAAAATTAACCTTGGCGGAAGGAGCTATTATGCCCTGGAGCAAAGCTAATGGAAAGGCAGGAGGAAAAAATTCCTATTTAGAGATTTTAAAATCTGTGGGTAAGAAATATGGCTTTTCTCTTAATGAACCGGTCAAAAATATCTCTCGGGAAAATCTGGAGATTATTTTTTCGGGAACCAATGAGGATCAAGACCCTCTTTTAGAGGACGCTTTTGAGGGAATTTTGCCAATGATAAAAAGAAAATTTAGCGAAGCCAATTCTGATTTTATGCGTAGCGAAATGGAGAAGTATTTCAGAGAGGAGACCTGTCCCAGTTGCCAGGGAAAAAGGTTAAAAGATAAATATCTTTCAATTTTTGTCAACCATCATTCCATTGATCAAGTTGTGGACTGGAATTTATCTAAATTTATAAAATACCTTGAAGAAACTTTCTCCCAAGAAAAAGAATCCTCCAAAAGGGAAATTCTGGAACCCCTCGTGAAGGAAATGAAAATCAAGACCCAAGCCTTAATTAACGTTGGATTGGAATATCTGTCTCTTTCTCGAGGCGCTAATTCCATTTCCGGCGGGGAGGCTCAAAGAATTCGTTTGTCCACCCAAATCGGCTCAGAATTAATGGGAATTACCTATGTTTTAGACGAACCGTCTATCGGATTGCATAATCGGGATATGGATAAGTTGATCAAGACGCTGCAAGTACTTAAGGAAAATGGTAATTCTCTAATTGTTGTGGAACATGATGAAAACATAATTTTTAAGGCCGACTGGATAATTGATCTGGGACCGGGAGCCGGTGAGGAAGGTGGAGAAATAATTTTTGAAGGCGAACTAAGAAAGCTTTTAAAATCTAAAACGGCTACCGCTCTTTATATCAAAAAGAAAAAAAGAGTTTCAGAAAAAAAGTTTTTCCGAAAAGGTTCTGGAAAATTTCTTGAAATATTAGGAGCCCAGGAGAACAATCTTAAGAATTTGGATGTCAAAATCCCCTTGGGAAAATTTGTGGCGATAACCGGAGTTTCGGGATCGGGAAAATCCAGTTTGGTAAATGATATTTTAGCCAAAGCCCTGGCCCAACATTTTTTCGCGGCTAAGGCTGTTCCTGGAAAATATAAAAAATTAAAAGGGCTTGGCCATATTGATAAGGTTATTAATATTGACCAAACTCCAATTGGACGTACGCCTCGTTCAAACGCAGCGACTTACACAGGAGTTTTTTCTTTAATCCGGGATTTATTCGCTTCAACCGAAGAAGCAAAAAAAAGAGATTATACTTCAAGTCGTTTTAGCTTTAATATGCGAGGCGGACGTTGCGAAGTTTGCCAAGGGGAAGGTACCAAAAAAATTGAAATGCATTTAATGCCCGATATGTATGTCAGTTGTGAAGCCTGCGGAAAAACCCGTTATAATCAAAAAACCCTTGAAGTGGAATATCAAGGGGTTAATATTTCAGAAGTTTTGGATATGAGTGTTTCCTACGCTCTCAGATTTTTTAAGAAATCTCCTCTCATTTTAGATAAATTAAAAACCTTGGAAGAGGTCGGACTGGGTTATCTAAAATTAGGTCAAAGCGCTACCAATCTTTCCGGCGGTGAAGCGCAAAGAATAAAATTAGCGACAGAGCTTTCCCGCAAATCAACTGGAAAAACCCTGTATATCTTAGACGAACCCACGATCGGTCTTCATTTTGAAGACACCAAAAGACTGCTGAATGTTTTAGACACCTTAGTGGATAAAGGCAACTCAGTTTTAGTAGTAGAACACAATCTGGATGTAATAAAAAACGCTGATTGGCTAATTGATCTTGGCCCCGAAGGAGGAGAAAGGGGTGGAGAAATAGTTTACGCCGGCGCTCCCTTGAATCTCAAAAAAGTAAAAGAGAGCTGGACCGGAAAATATTTGTAAGAGAAGACCATTAAGCTTTTAATTTTCAATGTTATATAATCTTTCTCGGAGCATTCTAGCCACTGTTAATTATTACGACATCCTTGATTATCCCTTGACGGCTTTCGAAGTCTGGAAACATTTGATTTCCTATCCGGATTTTTTAGGAGAGAAAGAAAAAAAAACCTACAGTCTTTCAGAAGTTATTCTTACTCTTCAAGACCGAAAACTAAGAAAATTTTTGGAAGAGTATCGAGGCTTTTATTTCTTGAGGGGAAGAAAAAGTTTAGTGAACCAGCGGATAACCAGAAACAAAATTTCGGAAAAAAAATTAAAAATTCTTCTGAGAATGGTAAAATGGTTACGTTTCTCTCCCTTTTTAAAAATGATAGCAGTTACTGGTCGGTTAGCAATGAAAAATGCCGAAGCACAAAGCGATTTAGATGTTTTAGTTGTTCTTCAGAAGGGAAAAATTTTTACGGGGCGACTTGGGATTACTTTGCTAACTCAGTTTTTAGGCCGAAGACGGCACGGAAAAAAAATTGCCAACCGGATCTGTTTCAATCATTTTATTACTGACCAATCATTAGAAATAAAGTTGAAGGATTTATTTTCCGCTTCCGAATATTTTTTTGCTTTCCCGGTTTTTGGTTTTCAAAACTTTCAAGCTTTTCAGAAAGCCAATGGCTGGATCAGTCGTTACAAACCCAATTATTTTTTAAGCGAAATTCCTGGGGTGCGCCTTGTGAACGATTCTCAAGCATCTTTTTTTATAAGGAAAGGGCTGGAAATGATTCTCTCCCCGGAAAAAATCGAAGAATATTTAAAGCAATGGCAGCTTAGCCGAATTGAAAAAAATCCCAAAACTCACGAGAAAAAAAGCCTAATTGTGGCCAATGAAGAATCCCTAATTTTTCTTCCGGAACCGCAGGGGCCGGAAGTCTTTGAAAAATTTTCTTTGAAACTAGATTCTCTTTTGGGAAAAACCAGCCTCTAGGGACTTGACTAATTTTTTAAGTGCGCTAAAATTATTTTTAGCACTCAGTGACACTGATTGCTAATAAATTTGTTAATTAATTAAATCTAAGCTAAAAATATGAGCAAGATAGTGAAATTTGATAGGCCGGCCAGGGAAAAAATAAAGGCCGGTATCGATCAAGTGGCTAACGCGGTGAAAGTTACCATTGGACCCAGAGGTCGGAATGTCATAATTGAAAAGGGATTTGGCTCGCCCATGATTACGAATGACGGAGCTTCCATTGCTAAAGAGATAGAATTAGAGGATAAATTTGAGAACATTGGGGCAGAATTGATCAAAGAAGTAGCCAATAAAACCAATGATGTGGCGGGAGATGGTACCACCACAGCGGTAGTTCTTGCGCAGGCGATTATTGGTGAAGGATTAAAATTTGTCGCGGCGGGAATGAATCCAGTAAACCTTAGAAAAGGCATTGAGGAAGCCAAGGACGAAATCGTGAAAGAGTTGCAACAGAAGGCTAAATCCATAAATTCCAGAGAAGAAATAGCTCAGGTAGCAACGATTTCAGCTGAAAACAAGGAAATTGGCAACTTAATTGCCGAGGTGATAAACGAAGTAGGCAAGGACGGAGTAATTACGGTTGAGGAATCGCAGACCTTTGGTTTTTCTAAAGAATTAGTTAAGGGCATGAGCTTTGATAAAGGTTATATTTCTCCTTACATGATTACCGATAGCGAGAGTCTCAAGGCGGAAATGAAAGATCCCTGGATTATTCTTACCGATAAAAAAATCTCTGCGATTAACGAAATTTTGCCCCTTTTAGAAAAGATTACTTCTAGCGGAAAGAAAGATATTGTTATTATCGCCGAAGAGGTAGAAGGGGAAGCTTTGGCAACGCTAGTGGTTAATAAATTGCGCGGAATCATCAATGTTTTAGCTATCAAAGCGCCAGAATTTGGTGATACGAAAAAAGAAATGTTAGAAGACATCGCGATTTTAACCGGAGGAAAGGTTATTACTGAGGAGAAGGGAATGAAGTTTGAAAATGCTGGACTTGAAATGTTAGGACGAGCTGCCAAAGTTATCGCCACCAAGGACAGTACCACCATTATTTCTGGAAAAGGCAAGAAAAAGGAAATTGAAGTCAGAGTGAGTCAACTCAAAAACCAAAGCGAGTCCTCGGACAGCAAATGGGATAAGGAAAAATTAAAAAAAAGGCTAGCCAAGCTTTCCGGAGGGGTAGCCATTATCAAAGTTGGAGCCGCCACAGAGGCGGAATTGACTTATCTTAAGCATAAAACCGATGATGCTTTAGCGGCCACGCGAGCGGCGGTCGAGGAGGGAATTGTAACCGGAGGCGGAACGGCTCTTTTAAAAGCTTCAGCCAGTGTTTATAAGAAATATTTGCTTAAAGTGAGTCGGAGAAAAAATCAAGAAAATTCAGAAATGGATAAAATCAAGCTAGAATACGATAGTGGCTACGCGCTCCTCACAAAGGCTCTTGAAGGTCCGATTAGACAAATTGTTCTGAATGCCGGAAAAGACGATCCGGGCGTGGTTATTAATAAAGTTAAAGAAAGTCGTCTGACCAATTTTGGCTATGACGCTAACCAAGAGAGTTTTGTTGAAGACATGATAAAAATCGGAATTGTTGATCCTCTAAAGGTTACCCGCACTGCTTTGGAAAATGCCGTCAGCATGGCCGCAATCTTGCTGACGTCCGAAGTGGCGATTGCAGAAAAGGTGGAAAAATCTCCTAATCTCCCCAATCCTTCTTTGTCGGGAATGGGCAGTCAAATGATGTAATTGGATTGATTAAAAAATTACTGAAAAGAAAAGCGCCATAAAATCAAGGCGCTTTTTCTTAGGGTTCTTTTGCCCTTGGGAAAAAATGATTTTTATGGTATAATTTAATAAATAAAATCAGCTAAACAAAAATAAAAATGAGGATTGAAAATGGACAACTTTTTGAGTTTATCCGGGATTCAGGAATGATGAAAATCGAGAATTTAGAAGAAGCTCTTAGGGAAGCCGAAAAAGATTCCCAAAAATTGGGAGAAGTGCTTTTAAAGAAAAAGTTTATTAGCGAGGTTGACCTAAAGAAAGTCTATGCTTATATGCTCGGCATTCCTTTTGTGGACCTTACTAAAGAAATTGTTCCTCAAGAAATTCTTCAGATAATTCCCGAACCAATCGCGAAAAAGTACAAAATTGTTGCCTTTGAAAAAAATGGAAACGAGCTTAAGGTGGCTATGCTAAATCCGGAAGATATTCAAACCATTGACTTTATCCGGAAAAAAACCGGTTTAAAAATTATCACCTGTTTAGCTTCCGCGGAAAGCATTGAAAATATCCTTAAATATTATGAAAAAAGCCTAAAGGCGGAATTTGGAGAAATCATTGATAAGAGCTTAACGGAAATAACTGAAAATGAAGAGACGGTTCAGGGAGAGGAAGATTTGGAAAAAGCCGCTCAAGGTCTTCCGATAATCAAGGTCGTGGATACTCTTATCAAACACGCAATTTTGCAGAATGCCAGCGACATTCATATTGAGCCGGAGGAAAAAAGAGTTCAAGTCCGTTATCGAATAGACGGAATTCTTCATGATGCAATGGTGCTGCCTAAGCAGGTTCAGCCTGGTATCATTGCGAGAATTAAAGTGCTTTCTAATTTAAAACTCGATGAACATCGGACGCCTCAAGATGGAAGGTTTAAAATTGAAAAAGAAAACCTAAAAATCTCTTTTCGAGTAAGCGTTCTTCCTATTTTTGACGGTGAAAAAATTGTTATGAGGATCTTGAATGAAAGTTCCAAAGGCTTGACGCTAGAACAGATGGGTCTTTCAGGAAAAGCCTTGGAAACAGTTCACCGACACATAAAAAAACCTAATGGTATGATCTTGGTTACTGGTCCGACGGGATCCGGAAAAACTACTACCCTTTACACAATAATGGACATTCTGAATACGCCGGAGGTTAATATCAGCACCATTGAAGATCCGATTGAATATCGGATGCCGCGCATTAATCAAACCCAGATTTATCCGAAGGTGGGATTGACTTTTGCAGCTGGCTTACGAGCCCTGTTGCGTCAGGATCCAGACATCATTATGGTGGGGGAAATTCGGGACCAAGAAACAATGGAAATGGCTATCCATTCTTCTTTGACTGGTCACTTAGTTCTGTCAACGCTGCACACTAACAGTGCGGCTGGTACTTTGCCTCGGATGATTGATATGGGGGCCGAACCATTTTTACTCTCTTCCACAATAAATGTGATTATCGCTCAGCGCTTAGTACGCCGTTTATGTTCCGGTTGTCGCAAGGAGTATTTTCTTGATCCGGGTGAAATCAAGAGCCTGAAAGTAAATTATGATATGGATCGAATTTTTGAAGTGATTGCCAAGAGCGGAACCATAAAAGCAGAGAAGGATTGGGAAAAGGGAGATGAAAAATGGAAGAAAGTTAAATTTTACAAGCCAGGAAAGTGTGAACAATGCGGAAACGAAGGCTATAAGGGCCGAGCAGGAATCTATGAGGTTTTGGAAGTGGATGACGAGATGGAAAAAATGATTTCCCAAAAAGCATCTAAGGAAGATATTGAGAAAAAAGCCACGGAAAAGGGGATGCTGACCATGGTTGAAGATGGCTTTGTCAAGGCGGCCCAAGGACTGACCTCCATTGAAGAATTATTAAGAGTGACTAAGGAATAATTTTTGATTTTCTTATGAAAGTTACCTATACAGCTAAAAGTTATTCTGGAGAGCTTAAGTCGGGAGAAGCCAATGTTAAGGACGAAAGAGAATTGGCTAATCAGCTTCGTTCTGAGGGTTTTGTGCTTACTTCTTTTAATAAAGCCGAAGAAGGAAATGAAAAAAAACTGAAAATAAAGTTTTTTGACCGTTTTTCTGGCGTGCCACTCAAGGAAAAGTTAATGTTTACTAAGAATTTGAGCGTGATGATTGCTTCAGGTTTGCCAATCTCCAAGGCCTTAAAAAATCTTTCTCTTCAGACAAAAAACAAAAAGTTCATTCAGATCCTTTCCGTTGTTCACGAAGATGTTCAGGCTGGCAATCAATTTTCTGACGGATTAGCTAAATTTCCTGCGGTTTTTAACGAACTTTTCGTGAATATGGTTAGGGTAGGAGAAACGGGAGGAAATTTGGAAGAAGTTCTGGATATTTTAGCCGACCAACTAGAGAAAGAACATGACCTGATTAGAAAAGTGCGAGGCGCCTTAGTTTATCCCTCGGTTATCTTGGTAGCCATGATAATTATTGGTTTTATCATGATGGTTTTTGTCATCCCCAAGTTAACTTCTATTTTTGACGATATGGATGTTGAGTTGCCAATGGCGACCAAGTTGCTTATTACCGTTAGCGGATTAATGGCTCAATATTGGTGGGTATTCTTGATCGGTGTCGGAATTTTACTTTTTTGTCTCAAAATTTTTCTTACGACTTCCGTCGGGAAAAAAACTTTTGGACTTGTAGTCATTAAACTCCCCGCCATCGGGGGAATTATCGTTAAGCTCAACTGTGCCCGCTTTTCTAGAATCTACAGTTCCTTGCTAAAAAGTGGTATTTCAGTCATCAAAGCCCTGGAAATTTTATCTCGGACGCTGAATAATTTTTATTATCAGAGAGCGATGTTGCGTTCAGTGGAAGGCGTCCAAAAAGGTCTAAGTTTAAGCGAAATAATTTACCAGGAAAAAAAGATTTTTCCCGTTTTGGTCCCTCAGATGCTTGAAGTTGGAGAAGAAACCGGCAAGACAGAAAAGGTCCTTTTTGAACTAGCTCAATTCTATGAGGCGGAAGTCGACCAAATCACCAAGAACCTCTCCTCCATAGTTGAGCCGATTCTAATGATGATTATCGGAGTAGCTGTAGGATTTTTTGCGGTCGCTATTATGCTGCCGATGTATAGCGTAATGGGTAATATCAGTTAGTAAATATGTTAAAAGCCAGAAAAATAAAAATAAAAAAAAGTTTTACCTTGATTGAGTCCTTGGTTTTTCTTTTTATTTTTTCCCTGGCCGTTCTCACTTTTTATAAAGCGATGACAGACGGAATGACTTCAATCATTGACGCTAAATCTCGTCTAGGAGCGGTGGCGCTAGCTAATGAAAGGATGGAGATAATTCGAAACTTAAGTTATGACCAAATTGGGACTCAGGGCGGAATCCCGAACGGCAACATTCCTCAAGATGAAACGGGGATTATTAAAAGTGGAATCAGCTTTAATATTCATACCAGCGTCGTTTATATCGATGACGATACGGACGATATCGCTGTTGCTCTCGGGGGAAGTGATACTCGTCCTGACGATTATAAAAGAGTGACCGTGAGCGTTTCTTGGGGAGACGGAGGAGCCAGCCGAACTGCGGATCTGACCTCTTTCTTTTCTCCGCCCGGAATTGAGGAGGTTTTTACGGGAGGAATTCTGTCGATAAAAGTTGTAGATAACACTCTAATTCAGGGCATAGCTGGCTTAAGCGTCCACATTGTCAATAATGATGTTTCTCCGTCTATTAACACAACTGAAACAACCGATGCGGACGGAAAGGTGGTGTTGCTCAATTATCCGATTTCTGACAGTTATTCTCTGGAAATTTCCAAATCGGGTTATTATACGGTGCAGACCTATGAATCGGATTCCAGTATGATAGCCAGGGAATTGCCTGCGAGCGTTTTATCGGGAGCGATTAATCCGCGTACTTTGATAACCGACGTAGTTTCCACGATTAACCTAGTCACTGAAGATCCTTTAGGAAATTCAATTCCCAACATTAGCTTTGACCTTAAGGGCGGAAAACAGATTGGCGATACTGTCGCTTCTCCTTCTGAACCAGTTTATGATTTTAATGAAACGGGCCAAAGTTCTGGCAGTTCCGGAGAAAAAACTTTTTCTAACAGGATTTTTGGTTCCTACTTTTTTACTTTTACCAATCCAACGGATGATTACGAATTCCTGAAAATGGATCCTTCCGTTACCACTCGAGATAAATTTGGCATTTTGCCTGGCAATAATGACATAGCCGCGATCTTTATGGACAAAAACGTTAATTCTCTTTTGGTGACTGTCTCTGACAGCACGGACGGGACCTTAATTAACGGAGCGACTGTGGAACTTAAAAATACCGCTCTTTCCTATGGTCCCATTACCTTAACCACTGATCAATACGGTCAGGCCTACTTCCCGGATAGCTCCGGACCGCTAACGACCGATAGTGGTTATGAGTTGAAAGTCAGCGCAGATGGTTATAGCGATAATACAAAAACCAACTTGACGATTGATAAGCTAACCAAAGAGGATGTTTCATTGTAAAATCAATATGCATAATCAAAACAAACCCTATTTTCGGAAACTGAAAGGAATGTCCTTAACTGAGATGTTAGTGGCCATTTCTATTCTAGTCATTGGCATGTTCGGTTTTTCCTTACTTTTTATTAAAACCTGGCAAACCAACTCTTTCGTTTTGGAAGAAGGACAATCAGTGGCAGCGGTTTCCCGAGCCGTGAATGAGATGATAACGAATCTCAGAGAAGTAAAACAGGCAGAAGATGGAAGTTTCGCGGTTAAGTCTGGGGATGATTTTGATCTGATTGTTTATTTGGATGAAGACAATGATGATGTCGTGGAAAGAATTCATTATTACCTTGACTTAGATAATGACGACTTGATAAAAGGTATCGCCGAGCCAAGTGGCTCGCCGCCGACTTATCCAGCCAACGACACTAGTACGACTATTTTGGCTCATTATATTGTAAATTCCGATACCCAACCCGTTTTTTATTATTATGATAACAACTATGCGGGGGGCTCCGGTTCTTCGCTTGCTACTCCTATCACACCTTATGACGCACGGCTAATTAAAATTAATCTTTGGATTAACATTAAGCCCTTAACGGCTCCGGATAATGTTAACTTAGAATCTTTTGTAGAATTAAGAAATCTCAATGAAAACTAAAAAAACCCTAAAACAAAAAGATAAAGGTTCGGCGGTCGCCTACGGATTAATCATTATTTCCATTGTCAGTCTTATTTTGCTTGCATTGATCCAGTTTATCATTTCTCAAATTAAATACGGTTACTATACGGAAGCCAAACAAGAAGCTTTTCAGATAGCGGAATCTGGAATTAGTTTTTATCGCTGGTATCTGGCTCATCAAACGGACGGCAAAACCACTCAGGAGGTCAAAGACTTTTGGACCAGCGGTTCGCCCCTGGGAGTGAGTACTCCTTTAGAACGGGATTACGAAGATTCCTCTGGTCAAGTAATCGGTAAATATAGTCTCTCGGTCACTCCTCCCTCTAACACCTCTACCGATGTTACAGTAATTTCTAGGGGTTGGACCCTAAAGTATCCCCAAGCCGTGAGGACCATCAGTGCCGTTTACCGCCGTTCTGCCTGGAGCGATTACGCGGTCTTGACTCATGAATACTCCACGTTTGATACCACTTGGAACATTAACGGAAAGATTTTCAGCAATACCGGAATTCATTTTGATGGCATTGTTCAAAACGTGGCCTATGCCGGTCGAAGTTCTTATTCGGATCTTGATTTTGGAACCAAGCCGGGTGTTTGGACGAATTGTCCTGTCGCGGCGGGTTGCAACGGGCGCACGGAAAGCGATGTATTTTTAGCTGGAAAAAAATTTCCCGTGGTCAAGAAAGATTTTGTGGGACTGACAGTTAATTTAAGCTCAATTATGAATCTAGCCAGAAGCTCCGGAGACAATATGTGTAATGCGGCTGGTACGGGCTGCTATTTTGACAACGGTGGCAGTGGAATGTTGGGAAGAAGAATCACGCTTAAAGACGATGGCACTTTCGATATTGCGATCGTAAGTCAGGTAAAAAGTAATTCTAATAGAATTAAAAAAGAAAAAACCGGTTCGTTGGAGAACTACACAATTCCGCAAAATGGAGTCATTTTTATCAATGGAGATGTCTGGATTGATGGCGAGCTGCGGGATAAGCGGGTAACTGTTGTGGCGGCTATTTTGCCTAATTCCGGAACCGCCGCCAATATGTATATTGGAGCGAACAATATAATGTATTACGCTAAAACCGGAAATGAAGCCTTGGGCCTGATTGCGCAAGGAAACGTGGAGCTTTCTGATGATGCTCCCAGTGATACGGAAATTGACGCGGCGATTTTAGCCCAAAACGGAAAAGTTTGGAAAAAGGACTATAATCCAAACTGTTGCGGAAGCGGATGTATTGTGAATAAAAATACCATTCATATCTACGGCTGCGTTATTTCTTACCAGGATATGGGCTTTACCGTGGCAAAATTATGCAACGGGAATATTAAGAACGGATATGGAGCTAAGAGTATAATTTACGACAGCAATTTCTTGACTAATCCACCTCCCTATTTCCCAACCGATGTTTATTACATCATAGATCTTTGGGAGGAACTTTAAGAGACTAAAAAATTTTTCTATGAATTTTTTGCGCAAGAACGTAGTTAGCTTGGAGTCAAAATTTTTCGGCCTGGATTTAAGCGATCTCTCCGTTAAAGTTTTTCAAATTGAAAGAAGTGGAAAAACAGGAAAAATTCGCAGTCTTTGTTCTTTGCCTATCGCTCGGGGCAATATTGAAGACGGAAAAGTTATTCATAAGGAAATCGTGGCTGGCGTTATCAGAGAAGCCTTGAAAAAATCCTGGCCGAAAAAAATAACCACCCAGAAAGTAATTTGTTCTCTTCCGGAGTCCAATATTTTCTTAAGAGTTATCAATATTCCTAAGGTCAAAGAAGAGGAGGCAGAGCAGGCGATTAAGTGGGAGATGGAAGCCAATATTCCGCTGCCAATAGAAGAAGTTTATTTTGATTGGCAATTTTTGGAAGGAGCAGAGGATAAGAAAACAAACCGGCAAAGCGTTTTAACCGTGGCCGTTTCTAAAAAGGTAGTGGATGATTTTATGGAAACTATGCGTTTGGCTGGCCTGGAAATCTATGATATGGAAATTGAATCCATTGCTAGTGCCCGAAGCTTAGTTTCAGCCAATGAAAAAGAAGAAAATATTTCTTTGATTGTAGACATTGGAGCGCGCCGCACAAGCTTTATCATCGTGGAAGGGATAGTACCTTGCTTCACTTCCAGCATTCCTTTTTCCTCCGAAAGTATTAACGATGCGATTTCCAAAAGGATGAGCATTGGAGATAAAGAATCCGAAGAAATTAAAATTGCTTTTGGTATTGAAAATTTCAATAAAGACAATCCAATTTTTAATTCCATAAAATACTTATTGGAAAATTTGGTGACAGAAATTGAAAAAACCATTGACTTTTATCTGGTGATGTCTAAAACTCCCCGGGAAGTTAATAAAATTATTCTTTGTGGAGGAGGGTCTAATCTAAAGGGCCTAGTAGACTATCTTTCCCAGCGAGTTGGTCGAGAGGTAGCGCTGGGCGATCCCCTAGTGAATCTCAGCTTAGAAAAAAAAGAAAGGGAAAAAATAAATCGGGAGAACTGCATTGGTTACGCCACGGTGATTGGCCTAGCAATTAAGAATTTTATTCCAGGAGTGGGTCTCAATTTGATTCCGCCAGAAAGAAAAAGGGAAATTAATAAACTTCATTTTAATAAGCTAGTTATTTGGTGGGAGATAGAAGTTTTCTTGATTTTGCTTTTCTTCTTGGGACTACTTTTCCATATTTTTTATCTTTCCAATCAAAATTCAGTTTTCAGCTCTCAGCAGCTAGAGGCTTCTCGCCAGGAATATTCTTATCGCGACCTCGAGGATTATAAAGAAAAAATAAAAATGGCTAACTCGCAGGTTTCCAATCTAGAAAAAATTCAAAAGAGCCAACTTTATTGGTCAAAGCTTTTGGATAAGCTTAATGGCCTGGTTTCAGAAGGAATTAAAATTGAAAGTTTGATTACTAAGGATTATCAGGTTTCGTTAGTAGGTACGGCTCGTAATCGAGATGAGTTAGCCGCTTTCAAGGATAAGCTGACTGGAGAAAGCTGCTTTACGGATATAAATTTCCCGCTTTCTAATTTGGCTTCAAGAGACAATCCTTCCTTTCAGATTCAGTTTCTGGTTAAAGAAGAATGCCTTAAAATAATTAAATGAAAATTTTCTGGAAAAAATATAAAATCCTAGTTTTGTTTTTTGGCTATCTGCTTTTTCTGGGTGCTTTTATTTATGGAGTAATTTTTACTCTGATTAAAAATATAAAACAAAACGTGGATTCAGTTCAGAGTAATATTTTGGACGATCAAATTGACAAGAAAAAACTTTCTCAGGTGCCGGAACTGGAAAAAAGCTACGCCACTTTTTCTTCAGGAGAAGAAAAATTAGCGGTTATCTTGCCTCCAGAAAAAGAAGTTGATTTTATCAAATCTCTGGAAGGCTTAGCAGAAGAAACCGGGAATGAGATTAGTCTCAGGCTAATAAAAGATGATGAGGAAAAAGCTAGTAAAGACAAAATCGGAGGAGTTGTGGAAAGTAACGAAAAAAAACTCAAAACAGAATTGCCCCACGGAAATTATATAAATATCCAATTAGAGCTCAAGGGAGAATACTTAGAATTAATCAATTTTATGCAGAAAGTTGAAAATTTCGGTTACTACATCAATGTTTTGTCGCTCGATCTTAAAAAAGAAAAAGTGAGTGAGGAAAAAAAGCTAGTAAGAAATCTTCCCGAGCCTCAGCTTCCGGCGGAAAATCCAGCAGAAGAAAATAAGAAGAAAGAATTTTTGAGGAGCCTTATTGAGTTAATTGTTTACATTAAAGAATAATTATGCTTGAGATTAAAAATCTAAAAACTAAGATCAGTTTCAAATTTTCCTCTCAAAGAATTTCAAATTATATTCATAAGTTTCTGAAGGAAAAAAATCATATTTTCTTGATGTTTCTTTTTTTAGGACTGATTGGTTGTTATGGCTATTTTTTTTATATCTACGTCTATCAGCCGGAATGGAGCGAAGCGCGTAAGCAAAGCTATTTAGATTCCAAAAAAGAAGAAAACATCGTTTTTGACAAGAAAAGGTTTGAAAAAGTCGTCCAGGAAATAGAAAATCGTGAGGGTTATTTCCAAAAATCGGTAGAAAATGTTCCGGATATTTTTTCCTTAAAATAAGCGCTTAAACTTCTAAAAAAACTTTTTAAGAATTTTTATTAAAAAAACAGGGTTCATTCAGAATCCTGTTTTTGTCCTTTCCCTGGAAAATTAAAAACTCTCACCTTTGATTTTTCCTATTAGTCTCTGCGTCCCGGAGAAGATTCGAACTCCTAACCTCTTGGTCCGAAGCCAAGCGCTCTATCCATTGAGCTACCGGGACGTATAAACGCCAGTGAAAAGCTTAAGCCTTTGATTATTACTAATTCAAGGAGGAGGAAAAACCTGCAAGGGGGTGGGTAGAGGGAATCGGACCCTCGTCCCAGGTGCCACAAACCCGTGTTCTACCATTGAACTATACCCACCCCTTCACAGGCTTTTAGGATTATCCGAAGGAGAAATTTAATTCTTGTCTCCCTGCTAGGAATCGAACCTAGATCCTCAGCTTAGAAGGCTGATGCTCTATCCATTGAGCTACAGGGAGAAAAAAGATAAGAATCATTAGTTTAAACCCTGACGATCTTTAACTTTATATTTTAAGCGGAAAAATAAAAATAACTGGCGGCTTATTCTTTTTAGCCTTTGTGCGTCCAGAGGGATTCGAACCCCCGACCGTTTGCTTAAGAGGCAACTGCTCTACCAGGCTGAGCTATGGACGCAATTAAAATTTTTTAAAATTACCGATTTTTTGAAAAATAACAAAGGAATAATAACAAGTCAGGAGACTAAAGTCAAAGAAAGGCTAAAGCTTATGCTCTTTTTTATATTTTGACCATTCCTTATCTGACCAGCCTTTAGGCTTTTCCGTTAACACCTCTCCAGGATGAGGATATTTACTGGGGGAATCGTAATCGCTGTTGAACACGTCTTCAATTAAGACATTTCCTTTTTGATCTATAACTTTTTGAGTAAAGGTGGCCTTCATTCCACCATCGGGTTTTCTCAAAGTAATCTTGGGTCCGTCAATTTCAATTTTTCTTCCGTCGTCAGTTCCGTAAAAACGAAATACCAGTTCTGTGCCTTCAATTTTTGGCTGAATAAGAATATAACCAGGAGTGTTGTTAAGAAAACGGAGGTCCGGACGGGGAACATAGACCGTGGCATCCATTCCTTGGGGGTTGTAGTATTGGACGGGATAAGCGTGATTGCGTCGAGCTGTTATCTTTAAACCACTCATTACGGCTGCCCGAAAGGCTGTGGTGGAGACTTGGCAGATTCCTCCTCCGAATTCGGGCTCGGTCTTATCTCTCTTGATTACCAGCTCAGGCAAATAGCCATGTTCTCCGTCTACTTCGCCTAGGATTTTGACAAAGGAAAATTCTTCTTCCGGCTTAATAAGAACTCCGTTAAAGCGTTCCGTAGCGACTTTAATGTTATAAATCCGATTTTTAGGAGAACCGCGGAAATTAGAACGTCCCTCGCCAATAAGTGAAGTGATTCCCAAATTGTCAATGGATTTTATGGAAACTTCGGGGGCAATTTCCTTAAAAGCTAATTTTAAATTATCTTTTTTCTTATCGCTTTTTAAATAAGCGAGAATTATTTCCTGACTTTTCTCTTTCTCAAGTTTAATCCCCGGACTTTCGAGAGAAAAGAGAGAAACTTTTTCATCATCATCAATTTTTAGTTTCGCATTTTCTGGGTCTTTGTTAACTTTTCTTTCCAGGTCCTCCAAAAAATTGGAAACGGCTTGAGTTTGGAGCATTAGCTGATAATCTTTGGCTGTTTGAAAACGGCGTTTAGTGTCAAGAGAAAGGCGACAAATAAAGAAAATTTCTCCCTGACAGGGATCAAGATTCTCTATTTCGGAATAATATCCGGGACGGTAAACTAAAAAGGATTTTTCTTTAATCCAGGCCTCAACTTCTTTTTTGGCCAGAGGATAGTTAGACTCTCCGATGGTGAGCGCTATTTCTTCGGGAATTCCTTTCCAAAAATTCTGCTGAGCCTCAATAATCTCGAAGCGTTCTTCTTTTGCAAAAACCGAAAAAGGCACCAGAAAAAAAACAGACAAAAAAATAATGAAATTTAGCTTGCTTTTCATATCTTTAGAATAAAACAAAATAGCCATTAAATCAACAAAAAAACCCGCCGCAGCGGGTTTCTGGGAAGACTTTTTTTAGAAACCCCGAACCTGGATTTTCTTGGTCTTATTAACGTCGGCCTTGGGGAGACGAATGGTGAGGATGCCGTTTTTCATCGCGGCTTCAATTTTTTCCGGTAAGACGTCCACCGGTAAAATTACGGAGCGGGAAAATTTACCCCAATAACACTCTTGATAATAGTAATTTTCTTCTGGCACCTGTTCCTCGTTTTTTCTTTCTCCCTTAATGATGACCATGTCGTTGTTAATGGACACGTCTAGATCTTCCGGTTTTACTCCGGCGATAGTGGATTTGATGACAATGTCACTTTCGGTTTGATACACATCAATCGTTAGCTGACCCTCATTTGAATCGCTGGAGAGAATGTTTTCTTCGTTCATATTTTTTGAAGGATTAGAATTGAAAGGACTCATATTAATTTCCGTTTCTTCTTGGTAAAAATTGTCAGAAGTAACAAGGGGGGGCTCCTGAACGTATTCTCCTGTTTCTATATCTTTGGCTCCGGTTAATCTTTCAAAAAAGGATCTTTTTACCTTAGTCATTTTTTTAGAATTTCTTAAAAGTTATTGCAGGGCAATTATACACCAATTTAAAAATTTTGCAAGTTTTCTTCCTCCTGTTTCTTATGGCTCAGGAAAAAAAGACCGAGTAATAATAAAAAAGTAAAAAATAAGAAAGTAAAAACCAAAGACTTTCCCGGTTGGTAGATAACCAGAGCGTTATAAATCAGATGAATCAAGAAGGCGGCGGAAAAAAATACCAGGTATTTTTTTATTCCCGTTAGAAAGTTTGGGTCTTGGGTCAAAGATAATATTCCGGTAGTCGTTGTGTGAATAAAGAAAACTCCTATCAAATCAAGAATCTGAAAATTTCCTGAAGGAAAAAATTGGAAAAAAATAAAAGTAATTTCAGTTGAAGCGAACCCTAGCCCAAGGAAAAAGGAATTCTGAATAATCGCTTTTCTGAAATAAGTTTTCGACGGATCTTGCGAAAAAATTTTCAGGATAACCGAAAATTTTACGCATTCCTCAAGAAAGACGGAAAAAATTATCGGTCCGCTCAGGCTGCTTAAAGAGGTTTTCCAATTCTCCCATTCCAAGTCTAGAAAGCTGAAAAAAATTAACTCCAAAAAAAGCGCTCCAAAAGCGGCAATAATGCCCAAGATGAAAAATTTTAACTTATCCATTTTTTAAGCGGTGGTAAGTTTTAGATTAGCCTCAGTTTTAATTTTTTTCCAGTTGAATTTTTTCTTTTGAGCCTGCCTGAAGCGAAAAAAAGCGGCGGTGGCAATCATGGCGGAATTATCCAGAGAATAATTTAGAGCGGGAATTTGACAAATAATTTTTCTCTGAAAACTGGTTTGAACTTTTCTCCTTAGAGTATTTCTGAGTTCTTGGTTGGCGCTTACTCCTCCGGCCAGAAAAAGGGTTTTGGGCTTGAATTTTCGTGCCGCCCCAAGAATCTTTTCAGTTAAAATTTCTACAGTAGCCGCTTGAAAGGCCCAAGCCATTTCGGAGATATAAGCAGGATTTTTTAAGCGTGAGGCGTTTTTTTTAGTTTCGTATAAAACAGCGGTCTTGAGTCCAGAAAAAGAGAAATTGAAGTCCGGGCTCTTTAACATGGGGCGGGGGAGTCGGATATTAAACCTTCTTTTTTTGGACCGGGAAGAAATTATTTTTTTAGCCTCTTTCTCAATCAGGGGTCCGCCGGGATAACCGAGTCCGAGAATTCTGGCGACTTTGTCAAAAGCCTCTCCGGCTGCATCATCTTGGGTTTCACCGATAATTTCGTATTTCAGGTGTTTTTTCATCAGGATTAACTGGGTGTGTCCGCCGGAAACCACCAGGCCGAGGAGCGGAAACTTAATTTTTTTCTTCTTTCCAATGAAGTTCGCGTAAATATGACCTTCAATGTGATGAATTCCGATTACCGGTTTGTTCCAAACGAAAGCCAAGGTTTTTGCGACACTGGTTCCAATCAGCAGAGCCGGAATCAAGCCCGGACCTTCTGTGATGGCTATTAAATCAATCTCTTGGGAGGTTTTTTTAGCTTTTTTAAGAGCCTCCTGAATGACGGGAAAAATATTTTTTAAATGTTCTCGAGCGGCTAAATTGGGAATCACTCCGCCCCAGGGGGAATGCAGTTTTACTTGGGAAGAAACAATATTGGAAAGAACCCGAATTTCTTTTTTTGTGGCGCTGATTATGGAAGCGGCTGTTTCGTCGCAAGAGGTTTCAATGCCTAAAATTAGCATAAATTATTTCCTTTTAAAATTCCTTAATTAAATTTTAATCTGAATAAGCCAAGAAAGCAACATTCTTGATTTATTTTATTTTTGTGTTATGATTGCTACTGTTATTTATTTTCTCTCAGTTGGTTTTTAGGCAAAGAGATTTTATTAATCTTGCTGTGGAAATTATGGCCCTATCGTCTAGTGGTTAGGACAGCAGGTTTTCATCCTGTAAACAGGGGTTCGATTCCCCTTAGGGCTACCTTATTTTCAAAAATAAAAAATGGAAGCTTTATTTATCGCTTCCATTTGTTTTTGGCCGAATAATTATTAGCCGCCAGATTTTTTTACGATCCGAGCGGTGTCTCGGATAACTCTGGCCTGGGCCGGTCTCTCTTGGGCGAATTTTTCAAATTCGCCACAAACTTCCGAATTTATTCCTATACTACAGCCTCCTGTCAAAATTTTTGTGGGACATTCAAATCCTCCAAACTTTCCGCCGCATTCCATTTCCATTTTCCTCCTCCTTTTTTATTTGCTCCAATGAGCCCTTTTCAGTATTCTAGGATTAAAAAAGGGAAAAGTCAATAAGTATTTATTAGAAAAAGCTATTTGTGATAAACTAAGATTGTCTAAAATTGACTGCTCTGGAATGAAGTTTTTCAAAGCGATAAGAAAACTAAAGAAATCTTTTTCTGCCTATGAACCTGTAGTGGAAATTTTTATTTCCCGAAAAAACCTGATTCACAACCTGAATGTATATCAGAGAAATTATCCCAAGCTGTCATTGGCTCCAGTGTTAAAGAGCAACGCTTACGGTCATGGCTTGGTCCAAATTGCCGAGATTCTGGATCAGGAGAAAATCGCTTTCTTGGTGGTGGACTCTTTGTTTGAAGCCAGGACGCTGAAAAACGAAGGCATAAAATCTCCTCTTTTAGTTATTGGTTACACAAAGGTGGAGAATATTCTAAGTCATCCCGCGACCAACTTGGCTTTTACGCTGACCAGCTTGGATCAGCTTGAAGAAGTACGGCGTAAACTAAAAACAGAGAAAAGTTTTCATCTGAAACTGGATACCGGAATGCACCGTCAGGGACTTTTGCCCAGGGAAATTTTCCCGGCTATCCGGATCATTCAGCAGAACCGAAACTTCAAATTGGAAGGCGTGTGTTCTCATCTGGCAGACGCAGACGGACAGGATGAAAAATTTACCCATCTTCAAATCAAAGAATGGGAAAAAACTGTCGCGATTTTTCAAAAAAATTTTACCGGACTAAAATTTTACCATTTGGCAGCCACGGCGGGAACCCGCCACGCGAAAAAATTTTCTAGCAACGTGGTCCGGTTAGGACTGGGGCTTTATGGAATAAATTCCTTGCCTTCACGAGAACTAGACTTAAGGCCAGTCCTGGAAATGCGCTCGCAGATAAGTTCTGTCAAAGAAATCAAAGCTGGAGAATTTGTTGGCTATAACTGCACCTATAAAGCCAAAGAAAAAATCCTAGGGGCGACGGTCCCCGTGGGCTATTTTGAAGGCGTGGATCGTCGCTTGTCCAATCACGGCTATTTTAAAATGGGTGCTCAATTTTGCCCGATTATCGGACGAGTCAGTATGAACATTACTTCTCTGGACGTAAGCGCGATTCCGAAAGTGAAGCGTGGCGACCCAGTCAGCATCATTAGTCAGCACAATCAAGATTTGAATTCAGTTGAAAATATTGCCAAAATAGCGCATACTATACCTTATGAAATTTTAGTCCATATCCCCGGACACCTAAAACGAACAGTAGTCAGTTAAGATCATTATTTTTTAAAAATAGAAAAGTCCTTAATTTCTATGGTTCGTAGAGTTATAAAAAAAATTAAAGGAATTCTGTTTGCCGATCCTCAGCTTATTTTTGAAGAAGAAAGAAAACTTATTAAACAACCTTTTTACTTCAAAGGCACTAACGGAAAGGGGATAATTTTAATCCACGGTTGGACCTCCACTCCCTATGAAGTGCGAAGGCTGGGAAAATTCCTGAACGAAAAAGGCTACACGGTTTTCGGTCCCCTTCTTCGGGGACACGGAACCCGCCCGGAAGATTTAGAAAAAATAAAATGGGAAGATTGGGTGGAGGATTTGGAAAAGGCTTATCTGGAATTAAAAAAAGAAGTCCTTAAGGTTTATGTCGGGGGAACCTCCACGGGAGCTTGTCTCACAACCCTTCTGGCGCAAAGGAGAAAAGAGATAGCCGGAATTGTCTTGATGGCGATGCCGTTTAAGATTAAATTGGAAAAACTACTGATTCTAATAGCACACCTGATTAAAAATTGGAAACCTTATAACTATAAAATTTATCCGCCGACTTTTGGGGTTTCCACGACCATTACCCGCCTGATTGCTTATCAGAAATATTCAGTCAAAAGCGCTCTCGAAACTTTTGCTTTGGTGAAAAATACTCGGGAAAACCTCGGAAAAGTGACTCAGCCGTGTTTTTTAATTCAGTCGCGCAGCGATCACGTGGTGAGTCGAAAAAGCCTGGAGGAAATTTATCGGCGGATTGGTTCAGAAACTAAAAGTAAAAAGTATATAAAAATGGCCTATCACACTTTTATTTCGGACATAAAAAACGAGCACATTTTTGAAGATATTCTAAATTTCTTGGAAAAAAATTAAACGCACGATGAAAATTGCCATTTTTACCAATAATTACCTTCCTAATCCTTACGGAGTGACCAATTCCATTGAAAGCTTCCGTAAGAAACTGGAAACCTGGGGTCACGAGGTTTTTATTTTTGCTCCTCGCTGGAAAGGCTATCAGGATGATAATCCAAAAATTTTCCGTTACCCGGCGGTGACTACAAACATAAAATTTAAATTCCCCCTACCTCTGACTTGTTCTCAAAAAATGGAAAAGCGAATTGCGGGAATGGAAATCGATCTGATTCACTCCCAACATCCCAATCTCTTGGGCAAAGTGGCGCTCCGGTGGGCTAAAAAAAAGAAAATACCCTTAGTTTTTACCTGGCACACGCTTTATGATCGATATGCGCATTTCTTTCCCTTCTTGCCGAGTCACATAGTGGCTTCTTGGGTAATCAGGAACGCCGTAAAATATGCCAACCAGGCGGATCTGGTTATCGCTCCGACGGAATCTGTAATTGAAATCCTAAAACAATGGAAAGTCCGGACTCCCATCAAGGCACTTTCCTCTGGTCTTGAAGAAGATTTGTTTCAAGATCCCGAGCGGGAAAAAATCAGAAAAATTTTTGGTGTTCAAGAGGATGCGATTTTAATCTTGCTCGTTTCCCGGCTTACGGAGGAAAAAAACGTGGAATTTCTTTTTCGGTCGCTGGAAAGTCTTCTGGAAAGAAATGAGAAAATTCATTTTTTGGTCGTAGGTGGGGGTTACTTGTTGCCCCGACTGAAAAAAAGAGTTCTCGGGAAAGGTCTGGATCGGAAAGTTTTTTTTAGCGGGGTGGTTGAAAAAACGGAACTAAAAAATTATCTGGCGGCCGGAGATATTTTTGTCAATGCCTCCCTAAGTGAAACCCAGGGGATGAACGTGAGTGAGGCGATGTACCTGGGTTTGCCCGTGGTAGCTGTTCGTGCCACCGGCATCAGCAGTTTGGTAAAAGACGGGGAAAACGGTTTTTTAGTTGGGGAAGACGAGAAAGAATTTCAAGACGCAGTGGAAAAACTAGTGGCGGATGAAAAATTGCGCCGGGACATGGCTTTGGCATCAGCTAGAATCGCCAAAGAAAATTTTACCGATGAAGTTTGCGCCCGAAAAATGCTGGCGGTCTATGAAAGTTTGCTTAAAAAATGATAATAAAAAAGTCTTTTTATGAGAAAAAAACTCTTAAAGTAGCCCGAGATCTCTTGGGGTGTTTTTTAGTTTGCCGACTGGGAAAAAAAATTATAAGAGCTAAAATAGTTGAAACGGAAGCTTATTTTGGAAAAAATGATTTAGCTAGTCATGCTTCTCGAGGGCGAACCCTCAGAACAGAAAAAATGTTTGGTCTCGCTGGCCACGCCTATATTTATCTTATATATGGAATGTATTACTGCCTTAACATCGTAACGGAAAGAAAAGATTATCCGGCGGCGGTTTTAATCCGCAGTGTAGACATTAAAAACACCGAATTAAAAAAAACTAATGGACCCGGGAAGGTCTGTCGGGAATTGAAAATTGACAAAAAATTAAATGGCTGGGATTTAACGCAAAGAAAAAAAATTTGGCTAGAAACAGGTGAAAAGATAAGGCCAAATAAGATCAAGAGAGGCAAAAGAATCGGTGTGGACTACGCGGGAAAATATAAAAATAAAAAGTGGCGTTTTTATTTCGAGTAAATAAAAAAGGGAGGATGTGTATACATCTTCCCTTTTGATTTTACTTGGCTAAATAATCCGGAATCTGGAGGCGATTAGTGACGAAAAGAACCTGGGGATAGGAATTTTTTTTAATCAATCCCAGCTCCTCTTCTATCTCAAGAAGGTCACCGATGGATAGGGGCTTTCCGTTTTTTGAGAAGTCGGAAGCAAATATCCAACCCTCTCTTTCTTTATATTGAATTTTTTTCTTTTTTAGAAACTCATTCAGGCTGTCACGGTTTACGGTAAGAGTTTTTCCGTTTTTTATCGAAACGAGTCTGCGGATTCGAGAATCCTGGCTTCCCAATTCTAGGTTAGTCAGGTGGCAATGCTGTTCCTTACTCAGAACCATCTTTCGGACCTTATCTTTGGTATAAAGCAACTTGACCACATCTCCCACCTGAAAATCTTCCAAGACAATGGGTCTTCCGCTCCGTGATTGGAGTTTTACGTCCTTGCCTAAACGCAGCTGTTTTTTATGACCCTCACCGTTTTCTATGATAACCGTCTGGCTTTTCAGACAAATACCCTTGATTCTAGCCCTTCTTCTGAAGACCAATGGCCTTGTTATTGTTACCACCTTTCCTTCCGCTTGTAGCCTCTTCAAACTCTCCTGGATCCTTTTTTTCATTTGCTCCCCCTTTCTTTTTGGTTGTTAAAGAACGATGTGTTAAAATTTGCACAAAAAACCTTTTTTGTCAAGGTTTTTTGCCCTAACGGCTTATTCTAAATGAACAGGGTCCTGGAATTTTTCCAGCGCTGCCTTGATCAAGGGGTGCTTTTTTAAGTCCGGATCTTTAGCCAAGATATTTTTCGCTTCCATTTGGGAAAGCTTGATGAGTCGAATATTCATCAGGTTTTCCATAGCGATATCTGGCCGGCCGGCTTGCAGGGTTCCGAAAAATTGTCCCGGGCCGCGCAGGCGCAAATCCTTCTCGGCAATTTCAAATCCGTTTTCCGTTTCCACCAGAGCTTTCAGCCGGTCAGCGGATTTTTCCGAAGGTAAGTTGGTAAAAAGCAGGCAATATGACTGGTGCTCGCTGCGACCAACGCGACCGCGAAATTGATGAAGCTGGGAAAGTCCAAAACGTTCCGCATCTTCAATGACCATGACGGAAGCGTTGGGAATGTCAATCCCAACCTCAATCACGGAAGTGGAAACCAAAAGGTCCAGCTTTTTTTCCTGGAATTTTTTCATGACAGCTTCTTTTTCTTGGGTTTTCAGACGGCCGTGGAGCAATCCGATTTTCAGGTCAGGGAAAATTTCTTCTGAGAGCCGCTGATATTCCTGGGTGGCCGCTTTAACATGAGAAAGGGTTTCCGACTCTTCGACTAGGGGCAGAATGATAAAAATTTGTCGGCCCAGAGCGACCTGACTTTTGAGAAAGGCGTAAGCACTTTTTCTTTGAGTGGCGGGAATGATCCGCGTGATGATTTTCTTGCGGCGTTGAGGTCGTTCTTCCAGAAGCGAAAGATCTAGGTAGCCGGAAAAAGCGATGGCTAAAGTTCTGGGAATGGGTGTGGCAGTCAGCGTCAGCAGATGGGGAACGTGCTGAGCACTTCCGTCCTCTAAGCGTGCGACACTTTGTTGCAGAAAGGCTCTTTGAGCGACGCCAAAGCGGTGCTGTTCGTCAATGATCACCAGGGCCAGGTTTTTGAAAGCGACGCCTTTCTGAATCAGCGCTTGGGTGCCGACAATCAGATTGATTTCTCCGGCGCTTATTTTTTCCAGTAATTTTTTCCGCGAGAAAGAAGTTTTTTTAGCTGGGGAAGCTTTCACCTTTTGGTCAGTTCCTAACTCCCGATAAGAATTGGTCAGCAAGGCTGAGCTTAGGTGGGAATCTTTGAAGATTTGGCCCAGTGTGAAAAAATGCTGGCGCGCCAGAACTTCAGTCGGGGTCATCAGCGCAACCTGATAACCTCTTTTTATTGTTTGGAGCGCGGCTACTGCAGCCACGATGGTTTTTCCGGAGCCCACGTCGCCGTTCAGGAGGCGGTTCATCGGACGAACTTTTTCCAGGTCCTTGAGAATTTCAAAAGAGGCCTTTCTTTGGCCGTCCGTCAATTGAAAAGGTAGCTGCTTTACAAAATTTTTAATCAGGTCTTGGTCAAACTTCACGGCCGGAGCCTGGTTTTTTTCCCATTGTTTTTTGCTTTGCAGGCTTTTGAGCTGGATTAAAAACATTTCCCGGAAAGCGAAAGTTTTTTGAGCGCGCAGTCTGTTTTCTAAAGAGGCGGAAAAATGGATTTCCCCAAGCGCTTGAGCAAGGGGATAAAGATTATATTTTTGACTGATAGCGAGTGGGACAATTTCTTTGGCCTGGGAGGAAAACGGGAGCAATTTTTTTATTTGCCAACGCAGCCATTTGGAGCTTAAGCCCTTGGTTTCTCGGTAAACCGGGACAATCCGACCGGTGTTGGTGTTTTCTCTTTGGGAAAGCTCCCAGGCCGGATTAGACATAAAGAGAAATTTCTTGTTGAGAGTAAGTTTGCCGCTCAGACGGATCACGACCTCTGGCTTGAGGGCTTCTCCTAGGTAGGGCTGGTTGAACCAGAGCGCTTTTAGTGGAAGGCGATTCTGGCCCTGGATGACGATTTCAAAAAGTGTCAGGCGGCGGCGAAAAATCCGAGTCAATTTGGCTTGGATAATTTTGCCTTCAACGGTGACAACCTGGTTCAGGTATTTTTCCTCGGGCGCGACCACGCGGGAGAAATCATCGTAACGGACGGGAAAATAAAAAAGCAGATCTTCCACTGTCAGAAGACCTTGTTTTTCCAGGAGTTTTTGATAGCGGGGAGTAATTCGTGGAAAGTCTTTTAGGGGAGATTGAATTCCGAACATAGGCTGA